>CAZEPM010000055.1:0-13297 GCA_964514145.1 uncultured Bacteroides sp. | reverse complement strand
CCTGAAAGACAAAAATCAGCATTTGCCGGATTACTTACGTACATTGTGTCGGGACGCTTTCTCATGCATCAGCCGGATACCGTCCGGCTCGAGCACAATCAGATGTTTCTTATACAAATCACCCACAGCCTTTTTAAATGTTTTTTTGCTCACACCAAACGTCTCATAGATGTCTTCCGCCGGACTCTTATCGTTAAACGGCGTATATCCGCCTTGTTTCTTCAGGAAATTCAACAGCGTGTATGCAAAGTCATAAACCTTCTGCCGGCCGCTCTGTTGCAGTTCGAGATCGATTTTGCCATCAGGTCGCACCTGCTTCACGTAAGCATCTATTCGCATCCCTATACAAATTGGCCGAAACACCTCATTGCTAAAAATCAATCCGCCAAAGCGATTGTCGACAATCACCTTATAACCGAGTTCCGTATGCTGATAAACCAACGCTTCTACTTGATCGCCGACCTGATAATCGGGTTTCTCATCGGAAAGATAATGCTCCACCTTGGCTGAAGCCACAATGCGGAAACTGTCTTCATCGACATGGGCATGGATTACATAGCGCTTTCCTACCTCCATTTTTTTTCGCTGCTCGCCATAAGGCACAAAAAGGTCTTTCATCAGTCCCCAGTTGAGGAAAGCTCCATATTTATTAATCCACGACACTTCCAGACAAGCAAACTGCCCGACCTGTACCAACGGTGTCAGCGTTGTAGCCACAAGGCGCTCTTCGTTATCAAGATAGATAAAGACATTCAGCACATCACCCACCTCAGAATTGACTGGGACATAACGGGTGGGAAGTAGGATCTCACCGTCTTCACCACCATCCAGATACACACCGAAGTCTACTTTCTTGACAACAGTCAGCTGGTTATATTTTCCTAGTTTTACATGCATATATCGCGTAAGTTTACAGTCTGCGGCAAGCTGTTTGTTCGAACAACCGCATTACAAATGTACAAAAGATTCACAGAATTCCGCTTCCTTAGGCTTCCTTTTTCAAAGATTGGTGCAATGGAGTGGCCTATCGCCGCTCAGTCAACGATACAACCGTCTTTCATATGTATAGTGCGGTCAGTCAGTCGCGACAATTCTTCGTCGTGGGTCACAATGACAAACGTCTGTCCGAACGTATCGCGCAAATGGAAAAACAGTTGATGCAAGTCTGCCTTGTTTTGTGAATCCAGACTGCCCGACGGTTCATCGGCTAAGACAACGGCCGGATTATTGATTAGTGCACGGGCTACAGCAACCCGTTGTTTTTCTCCACCCGAAAGTTCATTGGGTTTGTGTGAGGCACGGCCTGTGAGTCCCATAAAGTCAAGCAGTTCGAATGCACGCTTTTGAGCTTCTTTTTGCGGGGTATGGGCAATATAAGCCGGAATCAGAATGTTTTCGATGGCCGTAAACTCAGGCAACAACTGGTGAAACTGAAACACGAATCCGATGTGACGATTTCGAAATCCGGCCAGATCCTTGGCACGCAACCGGCCGACATCGACACCGTCTACTTCAACCGTCCCGGCATCGGGCTTATCCAATGTGCCGACAATCTGTAAAAGCGTGGTCTTGCCTGCTCCACTCGGCCCCACAATACTCACGACTTCACGACAATCTATGTCTAAATCAATATGCTTGAGCACTTCCAGTGTGCCGAAACTTTTGGTAATTCCTTGCAGATGTATCATAAATCATAAATGTTCTATTACGTAATGTGCCAAATAGCAACCAAAGACAGCGGGCATATAACTCACGGTTCCGACGGTTGATTTCTTATGGCGTTCGTTCTCGGTTAATACAACCGCCTGTGAATCGGCCTGCTCCGTGCTGAATACTACAGGTAGTTTACGTTTGAGTCCCATCTTCTGCAACCGTTTGCGCACAGCCTTGCTCAGCCCACAATGGTAAGTCTCCCACAAATCGGCTATGCGTATTTTCGTGACATCACATTTCGCTCCGGCACCCATACTCGAGACTATCGGGATGCGACGTTTCCAGGCTTCTGCTATGAGATAACATTTGGGACTGACGGTATCAATGGCATCGACAATGAAATCAAAGGACGAACTGTCGAGCAACTGCGGGATAGCCTCGTCTTGCAGATATACTTCACGTACACAAAGCCGGAGTTCAGGATTGATGTCCAAAAATCGTGCGGAAAGAATCTGCACTTTAGCCATACCTAACGTAGAATGGAGTGCGGGCAACTGGCGATTAAGGTTAGTGAGCTGCACAATATCGCCATCAACCAGTGTCATCTGACCTACCCCTGCACGACATATCATTTCTGCGGCATAAGCGCCCACGCCACCGGTTCCCACGACCAAAACATGTGCCCGCCGAAGACGTTCCATCTTTTCTGTCCCCAACAACAGTTCCGTGCGTTGTGTCCAATCGGCCGCCATATTCAATTCCTAAACCATTTATTAACCCAGTTCTCCACCGTCCGAGACATCTCTCCCTGCCGATTATTCGGCTCGATAAATGTGATATTGTCGACCGAATCGTCGCCATATTGGTCAGGGTAAATAATCATCAGACTGTTGTTGGAGAAATAATGAAGAATCTGTTCCGGCAAATGCTCAAAAGAAGGTTGATAGGAAATAGATCCGGAACGAGCACTGACAATAACCAACATATAGTCGTAGTTAATCTGACCGGTCAGAATCAACAAGTCGTTCCAATCGGATAACGTGGAAAACTCCGTACGCAGGCTTTTATGATACTTATCCAGAAAACCCTCAATCCGTCGCAGCGTGTCCGGATGTCCCCAGAAATGTATCCTGCAACCAATCTGTTCGCCCAGTCGTCCCAACCGTTCCACCCACTTGTAGAATCCGACTTCATATTCCGCTTTCTCCGGAACAGCCACAACAATGCGTCGCAAGGTGTTGACGGGAATCAGGCATTTCACAATGATGACCTGACGGTTGATGTCCTTCAGAATGTTGTTGGTCAGGATGCCGAAAAACGAATCAACAATGCTGCTCTTCCGGTGTAAGCCCAGTATCAGCTCCGTCGCCCCGAACTCTTTCATGGCGTGAATAATGCCCGAGGCAATGTTGTTGCTCACCCGGCTTTGCACCTGCATGTCAACATTGACGGAAGCAGCAATCTCCATGGCAATCTCCAGATTTTTCCGACTCTGTTCCTGACGCCGCAATCCAGCATCATTGTCGTAGACTACACTCAAGCCTACGAGTCCGTTTTTTTGTTTCGGTTTGCGAAGCATTAAAGCCAGAGTGACCAAAGTGTCTACCGTATCCGGATTGGAGAGCGCAATCAACATTTTTTCGTTTTTTGTATCGGGTGCCTCTTCATCACCGGCAGTCCCTGACAAGGCCAGTCGCCGGGCTTGACGTTCCGTTATCAACGAACTGACAATACATGTCACCAATATCAACAACACGGTTCCGTTCAGTACATCGTCGTTCAGCAAACGTTCACCGTTGGGCATGATGATGCTGTATCCCACCAACACAGCAGCCAAGGTTGCGGCAGCTTGCGCATTGCTCAAGCCAAACATTAGTTCACGTTCCGTATTCGACATGCCGTAGATTTTCTGCGTCAACCAAGAAGCAATCCATTTTCCGGACAATGCGATCACAATCATCACAGCGGCTACTTTCAACGAGTCGATGTGTCCGACCAAAATACGGATATCGATAATCATGCCGACCCCTATCAGAAAATAAGGGATAAACAAGGCATTGCCAACAAACTTAACATAACTCATCAACGGAGAATTAGACGGTATCAGCCGATTGAGCACCAAACCGGCCAAAAAAACGCCCAAAATACCTTCCAAACCTATGACCTGCATCAGTCCGGCACTGAGAAAGACCATCACCAGCACAAAGATATATTGCATAACCGTGCTGTTGTAACGGCGGAAAAACCAACGTCCGATACGGGGAAAACTATACACAATCAGTCCACCCAATATCAAAACTTTCGCAATCAGCCAAAACCAGAACATGCCACCGGTATCGCCCTTAAACATACCGCTAATGACGGCCAGCACCAACAGCGTAAACGTATCGGTCACAATCGTACCACCCACTGCAATGCTGACACTCTGATGACGCGCTACACCGTAACGAATTACAATCGGATAAGAAATTAAGGTATGAGAGGCATACATACTGGCTAACAGAATTGAAGTAATCAGACCGTATTTCAAGAGAAAGATATTACTCACAATGCCCAACCCTAACGGAAAAATAAAGGCCAAAAGCCCCAATGTGATAGCTTTCCCTCGAATACGCTGCAAATCCTGCATATCCATTTCCAGACTGGCCAAAAACATGATGTAGTAGAGGCCAACCTTCCCGAAAAGCTCAAAACTGCTGTCATATTCAAGAATGCGAAGTCCGTGAGGACCGATAATCACTCCTGCAAATATCATACCCACAATCGCCGGAATCCGCAAACGATCCAGTAACATTGGCGCAAACAAAATAATGCTCAACACCAAAAAGAAAATCCATGTGGGATCCGTTATTGGGAAATACACACCTGGGTTAAACCAGCTCATACACTTCTTTTATCTTGATTTTAGGTGCAAAATAACGAAAAAGAATTGAATTTATGATGTCTTATATACCTAAATGTTATAATTTTGCAAACCATTAAAATTAAGTATTATAGTTCAACAAACGTTTAATTGAAAAAGCAAAGAACAAAGATGAAAGTAGCTATTGTTGGTGCAAGCGGAGCCGTAGGTCAAGAGTTCCTTCGCGTACTCGAAGAAAGAAACTTTCCGATTGATGAACTGTTATTATTCGGATCTTCACGGAGTGCAGGCAGAAAATATGCCTTCCGTGGTAAAGAGTATGAAGTCAAACTTCTTCAACACAACGATGACTTCAAAGGAGTTGACATTGCTTTCACCTCAGCCGGAGCAGGCACTTCAAAAGAATATGTAGAAACCATCACGAAGTATGGAGCGGTCATGATTGACAACTCGAGCGCATTCCGTATGGATGACGATGTTCCTTTGGTTGTTCCTGAAGTCAATGCCGAAGATGCATTAAACCGCCCCAGAGGTATCATTGCCAATCCTAACTGTACAACCATTCAAATGGTTGTTGCCCTGAAAGCCATCGAAAAGCTGTCACACATCAAACGTGTACGGGTAGCTACCTATCAGGCTGCCAGTGGCGCCGGTGCAGCAGCAATGGATGAGCTACACGAACAATATCATCAAATCATCCACAACAAACCTGTCACCGTAGAAAAGTTTTCCTATCAGTTGGCTTACAACGTGATTCCGCAAATCGATGTATTCACAGACAACGGATATACCAAAGAAGAAATGAAAATGTTCAACGAAACGCGTAAAATCATGCACTCCGACGTGAAGACCAGTGCTACCTGTGTGCGTGTGCCTGCCCTTCGTTCTCACTCCGAAAGCATTTGGATTGAAACCGAACGTCCTGTCTCCGTGGAAGAAGCCCGTCAGGCATTTGCCGATGGCGAGGGACTCGTTTTGATGGACGACCCTGCCAACAAAGTATATCCCATGCCGCTCTTCCTTGCCGGTAAAGATCCCGTTTATGTAGGCCGTATCCGCAAAGATCTGACAGACGAAAACGGGCTTACCTTCTGGATTGTCGGTGACCAAATCAAGAAAGGCGCTGCACTCAATGCCGTGCAAATTGCCGAATACCTCATCAAAGTGGGCAACCTCAAATAAAAACAAATAAGCTTATTTTGATTTACCCTTATAAAAAGACTATCTCACAGACATTTTACTTAAGCGAGATGTCTGTGAGATAGTCTTTATGTATACCTACAAAAACCGAAGCACCCCTCCGTCAGTTCCACTCCGGAACTGATTCGCCGATACTCCACACGCGCAACAAAGCAATGTCGAAAATCAGCACCGAATAAGCGGGAATATCATCCCTATCCGAATCATCGTAAGCCAACTGATACGGGATGTAGACCAACCAGCGGTCACCACGATACTGCCACGGAACTTCATAAGGGGTTCCATCTTCTTGCACAGCATCTTCATCGGCTGCATGCATTTCTTGTAATGCTGTCGTAAATCCATTGACAAAATCGCTCACCTGCCCGGTGGACGGCACGGCAATCTCATAGTCGAGCTCCGTCTCCGTATAGCTCTCATCGAAAGTCGTACCATTGATCAGCCAACCACGATAATTCACATCGACCGAATCCGTATAAAGCGTGCGTCGAACCTCGCCGTCTACCATAGCCGGAGGCGTAGCATCCTGCAATTTTTCCACATAGATATAACTGGTCACATCGTAATCACCTGAACTGTCGTCGTCACTCGAAACGCCGGCAATGGAATACGACAGAAAGCGTTCCCACTGTCCGCTTTCATTACGGGTGGCCACATCTGCAATAGAATCCAAGAAATTATCATTACGCACTTTCCAGTTGGCATACGTATCTACGCTACCGTCCTCCTCATCGCAGGCCGTAAACAGGCTCACTGACAACAACATTGTCAGACAAATCAACCAATAAAAACTAGTCTTCATACTCACATACATTAAATCAACGTCTTCAACAAACTGGTTATACTTACTTTATCAGCTATAATCGCTTTCAAACTAGGGATAGATACCCGCTCCTGCTCCATAGTATCGCGATTGCGCAATGTCACCATATTGTCTTGCAACGACTGATGGTCGACAGTGATGCAATAAGGTGTGCCAATCGCGTCTTGGCGGCGATAACGCTTGCCGATGGAATCTTTCTCATCATACTGACAATTGAAATGGAATCGCAGGTCGTTAATGATTTCACGAGCTTTTTCCGGAAGACCGTCTTTTTTCACCAACGGAAGCACTGCCAATTTCACCGGAGCAAGTGCAGCCGGAAGTTTCAGCACCACGCGTGTTTCGCCGTTATCGAGCTTTTCTTCGCAATAAGATGCGCACATCACGCTAAGAAACATACGGTCTACACCGATAGAAGTTTCGATCACGTAAGGAGTGTACGACTCGTTTATCTCCGGATCGAAATACTTGATACTCTTACCACAGAACTTCTCGTGCTGGCTTAGGTCGAAGTCCGTACGCGAATGAATGCCCTCCACTTCTTTGAAACCAAACGGCATGAGAAATTCAATATCGGTTGCCGCATTAGCATAGTGAGCCAACTTGTCGTGATCGTGGTAGCGATAATGATCATCGCCAAAACCCAGCGCCTTGTGCCATTTCATGCGCGTTTCTTTCCAGATCTTGAACCACTCGAGTTCCGAACCGGGGCGCACAAAAAACTGCATTTCCATTTGCTCAAACTCGCGCATGCGGAAAATGAACTGCCGTGCCACAATCTCATTGCGGAAAGCCTTTCCTATCTGCGCAATGCCAAAAGGCACTTTCATGCGACCGGTTTTCTGCACATTGAGAAAGTTGACGAAAATGCCTTGTGCGGTCTCCGGACGCAGATAGATTTTCATGGCACCATCGGCCGTAGAACCCATTTCGGTGGCAAACATCAGATTGAACTGACGAACCTCCGTCCAATTTTTCGTACCAGATATTGGGCAGACAATTTCCTCATCCAGAATTATTTGTCGCAACTCTCCGAGGTCGTTTGCATTGATTGCGCGAGTGTATCGCTCGTGCAACACGTCGCGTTTGGCCTGATAGTCGAGTACGCGCAAATTGGTGCTGCGAAACTGAGTCTCATCGAAAGCATTGCCGAAACGTTTGGCGGCCTTACCCACTTCCTTGTTGATTTTGTCGTCATACTTGGCTATCTGATCTTCAATCAGCACGTCAGCCCGATAACGTTTCTTCGAGTCACGATTGTCAATCAGCGGGTCATTGAATGCATCCACATGACCGGAAGCCTTCCAGATTGTAGGATGCATAAAGATGGCCGAATCGATTCCCACGATGTTCTCATGGAGTAATACCATGCTCTGCCACCAATATTGTTTGATATTGTTTTTGAGTTCCACACCCATTTGTCCATAGTCGTATACAGCACCCAGACCGTCGTAAATATCACTCGACGGGAACACGAAACCGTATTCTTTACTATGAGACACTATTTTTTTAAAAACATCTTCTTGTTGTGCCATTGTTTTTAACCTATTTGAAACAAGTTGCAAAGTAAATGATTTTTCCGCATTCACCCCATAATCTTACAGCGGATTATTATTCTTTCACAAAGGGAAACCGTGTGTACATGCGTTCGTATCGGACTTGCTTGTCAAATAGCCCTGTCCAGCCTACTGACCGGCCTCAGAACACGTCATAAACAAGGCCGGTCAGCAAACCATTCGGGCAGGGGCTGTAAACCGGCTAAAGGCAGACTGTTACAAAAAGTGCATAATCTGCCTATTCCGTATGCTTTAATCGCATTATTTTATTATTTTTGCCCATACGTATTTTTGAAAGAAGATTGATTCATGAACGATGATAAAGACGAATTGACAACAGAACATTCAGACTATCAGCCGGCCGGAACGAAAGATGAGAGCGTAAAGCATCAGTTGAGTGGTATGTACCAAAACTGGTTTCTCGATTACGCATCATATGTGATTCTGGAGCGTGCCGTGCCTCACCTCAACGATGGCCTCAAACCCGTGCAGCGACGCATTCTTCACTCCATGAAGCGGCTCGACGACGGGCGCTACAACAAAGTAGCTAATATCGTGGGACACACCATGCAGTTCCACCCCCACGGCGATGCCTCTATCGGCGATGCGCTGGTACAGCTGGGACAAAAAGAGCTGCTGATTGACCATCAGGGAAACTGGGGAAACACACTGACCGGTGATGCGGCGGCAGCCCCGCGATACATCGAAGCGCGCCTGTCGAAATTCGCCCTCGACGTGGTGTTCAATCCGAAAACCACCGAATGGAAACTGTCTTACGACGGGCGTAACCACGAACCCATCACACTGCCCGTAAAATTTCCGCTGTTATTGGCACAGGGGGCTGAGGGAATTGCCGTCGGCCTGTCGTCGAAAATCCTGCCCCATAACTTTAACGAATTGTGCGATGCGGCCATAGCCTACCTGCATGACGAACCTTTCCAACTGTATCCCGACTTTCCAAACGGTGGCTCGGTCGACATCAGTCGCTACAACGACGGGGAACGGGGAGGCAGCGTGAAAGTGCGTGCACACATCAACAAAATCGACAACAAAACGCTGGCTATCACCGAAATTCCCTATGGGAAAACCACCTCAACCTTAATAGACTCTATTCTGAAAGCCGTTGACAAAGGGAAAATAAAAATTCGTAAGATAGAAGATAACACCGCCGCACAGGCAGAAATCTTACTCCATCTGGCTCCCGGCGTGTCGTCGGACAAGACGTTAGATGCGCTCTACGCCTTCACCGACTGCGAAGTGAGCATCTCACCTAACTGTTGCGTCATCGACGATCGCAAGCCGCACTTCCTCAACGTGAGCACCGTGCTCCGCAAATCGGTGGACAACACACGGGCTCTGTTGCGCCGCGAACTGGAAATCCGCAAGGCCGAACTACAGGAAAGTCTGCATTTCGCCTCACTGGAAAAAATCTTTATTGAAGAACGAATCTACAAAGACCGCGAATTTGAACAAGCTAAAGATATAGATGCAGCCTGCAAACACATCGATCTGCGGCTAACTCCGTTCTATCCCCAGTTTCTCCGAGAGGTGAGCAAAAACGACATTCTGCGCCTGATGGAAATCAAGATGGGGCGTATCCTGAAATTCAACAGTGACAAAGCCAACGACTCCATTGCGGCCATGAAAGGCGAAATTGCCGACATCGACAGGAAGTTAGGCAACATGATTGAAGTGACCGCCCAATGGTTTGCAATGCTCAAAGAGAAATATGGCAAAGACCATCCGCGCCTGACGGAAATCCGAAACTTTGACACCATCGATGCCGTGAAGGTCATTGAAGCCAACGAACGGCTGTATATCAACCGCGAAGAAGGGTTCATCGGAACAAGCCTGAAGAAGGACGAATTTGTGGCCAACTGTTCAGACATCGACGATGTCATCATTTTCTACCGAGACGGAAAGTATAAAATCGTACGCATTGCCGACAAGATATTTGTGGGAAAAAATATTCTCTACATCAACATCTATAAACGTAACGACAAACGCACCATCTATAACGTGGTTTATCGCGACGGGGCAACAGGCGTAAACTATTGGAAACGTTTCGCTATCCCCTCAATGATTCGCGACCGCGAATACGACCTCACGTTGGGAACGAGCGGCTCGCGGGTGCTCTACTTTTCCGCCAATCCAAACGGAGAAGCCGAAACAATCAAAGTAACCCTCAAGCCCATGCCGCGCCTGAAGAAACTGATATTCGAACGTGACTTTAGCGACGTAGGCATCAAGAGCCGTACAGTCAGAGGATTGCTGCTGACCCGACTCGAAGTGCACAAAATTGTGTTGAAACAACGGGGCGGTTCGACCTTAGGCGGACGTAAAGTGTGGTTCGACCGCGACGTGCAGCGCCTCAACTACGACGAACGGGGCGATTATCTGGGCGAATTTCACAATAACGACAACATCTTGGTGGTGCTCGAAAACGGGGACTTCTACACGACAGATTTCGATGTCAATAACCACTACGAGCAGAACATCCATATCATTGAAAAACATAATCCACACAAGGTATGGACAGCCGTGCTCTACGACATGGACCAACAGGGTTATCCTTATCTGAAACGTTTCACCCTCGAAACCTCTACGCGCAAACAAAACTATCTGGGCGAAAACAAAAAGAACCAATTGTTGTTGCTTACCGATGAGCCTTATCCGCATCTGGAAGTTGTTTTCGGTGGGGCTGACCACTTCCGTGAACCGCTCGATGTGGAAGCGGCCGACTTCGTGAATGTGAAAGGATTCAAGGCCAAGGGCAAACGACTGACGACCTACGAAATTGGCGAAATCCGTCAACTTGACCCTACCCGACAAGCCGACGAGGAGACTACACCCGAAGAAGAAACAGCCCCTCAGCCCGAAGAACCGATGAACGAAAATTCGGATACGAACCCAAGTAAGAACGACATCATAGACGAGATTACCGGACAAATGAAATTATTCTGAGTATGAAAACACTTATATTGCTTGTTATTGGACTCCTACTTCAAACAAGTCTCAACGCGCAAGACGAGCCTTTGCAAACGGACTCTATCGTTGAAAACATCGATACAAGAACGAATGCTTTCGAGAAAAAAAACCGATACGTGATGCGTTCAACACTCTATGGAGTGGGCTACACCAATATTTTGGACACTTATCTTTCGCCTCAAGAATACACCGGAATAGAAGTACGGATTGTGCATGAGCGCATGCGGATGACCAATATGCTGAACGAGAACGTCTCCACACAAAGCATGCTTCAGGCAGACATCGCATATACGGAAAATTCGTCGGAAACGGGAAACGAACTTGCCGGACTTGTCAACTGGAGCTACGGTCTGCACTATCACTTCCGCCTTCATCCGAATTTCAAACTTTTGGCCGGCGCATTGGGAGAACTCAACGGTGGCTTCATCTACAACACCCGCAATTCCAACAATCCGGCACAGGCCAAGGCTTACATAAACTTATCGGCTTCGGTGATGGCCATCTACCGCTTCTACATCAAGCAAAAACCTTTTCTGTTGCGTTACCAAGTGAACGCTCCGTTCTTGGGTGTTATGTTCTCACCCGAATATCAGCAATCTTACTACGAAATCTTCACCTTGGGTAATCACGATGGCATAATAAACTTCATCTCGGTTCACAACCAGCCCTCCATGCGACAGCTTCTCACGCTGGACATTCCCATCAACCAAGTAGTTCTCCGGTTAGCCTACGTGGGTGACTTCCAACAGTCGAAAGTCAACAGCATCCGTTGTCATACCTACAGTCATGTGTTTCTCTTTGGTTTTGTGAAAAACTTTTATCTTGTCAAGCGAAAAGACAAAGAACACGCATATTCTCCATTTAATCCCTAAATAAAAGCAGATTCGTATGAAATCACATATCACCTTATTATATATATCAGGTCTAGTGACCTCACTGACACTCACGCTTTCTTCGTGCATCGATAACGATGTGTACGATGATAGTCCGCAAGGAAACTTCGACGCTTTGTGGAAAATCATAGATGAACAATATTGTTTTCTGGACTACAAAGCAGAAGAATACGGCTTGGATTGGAACGAAGTGTATGAACGTTACCAACAGGATATCATCCCGACGATGAGCCAAAAAGATTTGTTTTACGTGTTCGACAACATGCTCGATGAATTGCGTGACGGACATGTCAATCTCTATGCCAGTTTCGACGTAGCACGCTATTGGGATTGGTTTGAAGATTATCCGGAAAATTTCAGTGACAGCATTCAGCGTATCTATTTAGGAACAGACTACCACATAGCCTCCGGATTGACTTATAAAGTGTTAGAAGACAACATCGGTTACGTGTATTGCGAAAGTTTCAGCGATGCTATAGGAAACGGTAATCTGACCGACATGCTGGTGGAACTGGAACTCTGCAAAGGTCTCATCATTGACGTACGCAACAACTCTGGCGGACAGCTGACCACTTCAACCAAATTGGCTTCACGTTTTACCAATGAAAAAATTCTTACCGGATATATCCGACACAAAACCGGGACGGGACACAGTGATTTCTCCGACCCCTATCCTATCTATCTCGAACCTTACAATGGAGTAAGGTGGCAAAAGCCTGTGGTTGTGCTGACTAACCGACGCTCATACAGCGCCACCAACTATTTCGTCAACGAGATGAATCAACTACCTCAAGTCACTATCGTGGGCGACATCACAGGGGGCGGATCCGGTCTGCCCTTCTCATCGGAACTGCCAAACGGATGGTCGATTCGCTTTTCGGCCAGTCCGATGTTTGATCCGGAAATGAACCATTTGGAATTTGGTATCACTCCTGATGAGAAAGTAGACATGACCAGCGAAGACATGCAGAAGGGAGTAGACACAATTATAGAAAAAGCGAGAGAGATTTTAAACCAAAATTATTGATGATAAAAAAGATTTCTTTTATCTTTGCATCCGCAAAAACAAATTAGTCTGCCGAATAGCATGATTAGACAGGCGCCTGTGGCGTAATTGGTAGCCGCGCCAGACTTAGGATCTGGTGTCTTACGACGTGTAGGTTCGAGTCCTATCAGGCGCACAAAAACTTTTTTCACTCAGAAAACAAACAAAGAGACGTATTTCATTTAGTTTAGGAACTAACCTAATGGTTCTCTTCTTTTTATGCTTTTCCTCCTAGAATTTCCTTTATTTCTTTGATCTCCTGTTCTGATAAATCCT
>CAZEPM010000054.1:0-13480 GCA_964514145.1 uncultured Bacteroides sp. | reverse complement strand
TCTTTTTGGTTTTAACATGCGCATAAGATTACATTTTCCAACTGATTGCATTATCTTTGTCAGAGATAATCCGATGGTATAATCTTACGAAGACAGAATCCTATGAAGTGGAATCCTTTTGTTTGCTTGTTGCTTTTGGGCGGGTCGCTGGCGGCCTATGCAGGCAATGTGTATGAACAGACCGACCGGGGAGTGACGGTGTCAATCACGCCGGAAGCCGATCATGCAGTGCGTCTGGTTCGCCTCGAGGTGTGGGGTGACAGACTGATTCGCGTGTCGGCTACGCCCGAGCCTGCGTTTGCCGATCCGCAGAGCTTGATAGTAATCACTCCGCAGCTGACGCCCTCCTACGAAGTGACGCAGCGGGGGGATACGGTGATCTTGGCAACCTCTGAAATCCGTGCCCATGTGTTGAGCTCGACGGGTGAGGTGTGGTTTGCCGACAAAGACGGTCGCCTGCTGCTGCGCGAAAACGAAGGCGGCGGGAAGACGTTTACTCCCATTACGGTGGAAGGCACACACGGATATTCCGTCCGGCAGGTGTTTGAGTCGCCTGACGACGAAGCTTTCTACGGACTCGGTCAGCATCAGGCCGATGAATTCAATTACAAAGGGAAGAATGAGGAACTTTTCCAGTATAATACGAAGGTCTCTGTGCCTTTCATCGTGTCGAACAAAGGATATGGTGTGTTGCTCGACAGTTACTCGCTCTGCCGGTTTGGCAATCCGAACGACTACGTGCAACTGGGCGAGGTGTTCACTCTCTACGATGCGGACGGTCGTGAGGGAGCCCTGACGGGAACATACGTGCCGGCCAAGAAAACCGGTGCGGAGACGCTTGTGCGCCGTGAAGATTCCCTGTATTTCGAGCATCTGGTTCGCGAAGACCTCTCTCGGGTGGTCAATCTGCCGGCTGACTTCCCGCTTTCGGGTGCACAGGTGACTTACGAAGGAAGCATAGAGCCTTCAGAAACGGGTGAGTTTAAGTTTGTCCTCTACTATGCCGGCTACACCAAAGTCTACATCGACGGACAATTGGTCGTGCCCGAACGCTGGCGCACGGCATGGAATCCGAATGCCTATAAGTTTTCCGTGTGGCTCGAAGGCGGACGACGCGTGCCAGTCCGAATCGAGTGGGAACCCGATGGCGGAGTGTCGTATGCGGGATTGCGGGTGATGCCGTTGACCGATCCTGCGGAGCAAGGCAAGCAATCGTGGTGGAGTGAGATGACCCCGCAACTCGATTATTATTTTATTTTCGGTACAGACATGGACGAAGTCATCAGCGGCTACCGCACCCTGACAGGCAAGTCGCCCATCATGCCCAAGTGGGCGATGGGATTCTGGCAAAGCCGTGAGCGGTATAAAACCCAAGATGAGTTGCTGACAGTTCTGAACGGCTTCAGAGACCGAAACATCCCGATAGACAATATAGTGCTCGACTGGAGCCACTGGCCGGAGGATGGCTGGGGTTCTCACGAGTTTGACCCGGAACGTTTCCCTGATCCACGGGGAATGGTGGACAGCATCCATTCGCTCCATGCCCATATGATGATTTCGGTTTGGCCAAAGTTTTATACGACGACAGAACACTATCGCGAGTTTGCCGAGCGAGGCTGGATCTACGAACAGTCGGTGCGCGACAGTCTGCGCGATTGGATCGGAAAGGGGTATACGTATGGCTTCTATGATGCCTACGCTCCTGATGCGCGTCGTTTGTTTTGGCAGCAGATGTATGAACACTATTATCCGCTGGGCATTGATGCGTGGTGGATGGATGCGAGCGAACCTAACGTGCGTGACTGTACCGACTTGCAATACCGTAAAGATCTTTGCGGCCCTACCGCTTTGGGACCTTCAACACAATATTTCAATGCCTATGCCCTGATGAATGCCAAGGCTATCTACGAGGGGTTGCGTGGAGTCGATCCCGACCGTCGCGTGTTTCAGCTCACCCGCTCAGGATTTGCTGGTCTGCAACGATATGCCACCTCAACGTGGAGCGGCGACATAGCTTCCCGATGGGAAGACATGAAAGCCCAGATATCGGCCGGTCTCAATTTTGCGATGATCGGCATACCTTATTGGTCGATGGATATCGGCGGTTTCTGTGTGGAAAACCGTTACGTGTCGGCACAACGGGAATGGAACAAGACCCAGACCCAGACGGAGAATGCAGACATGAAAGAATGGCGCGAACTCAATACCCGTTGGTGGCAGTTTGGTGCCTTTTGTCCAATTTTCCGCACACACGGACAATATCCTTATCGCGAGCCTTGGGAAATCGCTCCGGAAGGACATCCGGCCTACGCGTCGATGGTTTACTATACGCGTCTGCGCTATATCTTGATGCCCTATATCTATTCGTTGGCTGGTATGACGTGGTTTAAAGACTACACCATCATGCGCCCGTTGGTTATGGACTTTACGAGCGATGCCCAAGTCAACGACATCGGCGATCAGTATATGTTTGGCCAGGCATTGATGGTCGCTCCAGTTTACACTTACGAAGCCCGTTCGCGCGAAGTCTATTTCCCACAAGCTGCCGGGTGGTATAACTTCTACGACGGAACGTTTTGCGACGGAGGCGGACGGAGAGTGGTGCAAGCACCCTACGAACGGATTCCGCTTTATGTGCGTGCGGGTTCTATCGTTCCTTGTGGAATGCCGATGAACTATACAGACGAAAAACCTGCCGACCATCTTGTCGTATACGTGTATCAGGGTGCAAACGGTGAGTTTACGCTCTATGAAGACGATGGTGTGAGCTATGGTTATGAGCAAGGACAGTACACCCTGATTCCGATGACCTATGATGACGACAGACAAACCTTGACCATCGGAAAACGTGAAGGCTCGTTTGCCGGTATGTTGGAACGGCGTACCTTTACCATTGTAACCGTTTGTCCGGACAAGGCTCAGCCTTTCGATTTGGAAGCAAAGGGCATCCGAGTGGATTATGACGGCAATGAATTGTCGGTTAAACTCTGACATCGGTCGCAGTATTGTACTATATGTAGCGATGATGGTGTAAGAAAAAACGAATTAAATTAAATATGAAGAAGTTCTGGTATATATTATGTGGCCTTTGTGCCCTGTTGTTCATTCCTTGCCATGCCATGTTGGATATCGGTCGGGAGAAACTTGATTTCAATCATGGCTGGCGTTTCCGGTTGGGTGACTGTCCGGACGCAGCCAGTATGGACTATGCTGACGATGATTGGCGGCTCCTCAATTTACCTCACGATTGGGCAATCGAGGGAACCTTTGACCCGAGCAATCCGTCCGGAACTGGCGGCGGTGCGTTGCCGGGTGGTATCGGATGGTATCGCAAGACGTTTGTTCCTGCATCGGCCGAAGCAGGCAAGAAGTTTCGCATAGTGTTCGATGGAGTCTATATGAACGCTGAAGTCTTTCTGAATGGTGTGTCGCTTGGCCGTCGTCCGTATGGCTACATCAGCTTCAGTTATGACCTAACCCCGCTTTTGCGCTGGGATGAAGAAAATGTGCTGGCCGTTCGGGTAGACAATTCCGATCAACCCAATTCGCGTTGGTATTCAGGTTGTGGCATATACCGTAATGTCTGGTTGGTAAAGACCGAATCGGTTCATGTGGCCGAATGGGGTACGTATGTGAGGACGAACGAGGCGGATAGTGTCCTGGCCGTATTGTCCATCGATACCCGCATTGCCAATGAATCAGCTGCTCTGGCACAGCTTACCGTACGTACATCGCTGGTGGACGCAAATCAGCGGATGGTAGCGAGTGATGATGCAGGTTGCACGGTCGAGAGTGGCAGCGAATACACCTTGTTTCAAACACTCAACGTGAAAAATCCGGTGCGATGGAGCACGGAGACTCCTTATTTGTATACATTAATAACAGAAATCATGCAAGATGACAAACCCATTGACCGCTACGAGACTCCGGTGGGCATTCGTACTTTTACGTTCGATGCGGAAAACGGTTTTATCCTCAATGGTTGTCCCACTAAAATCAATGGCGTCTGTATGCATCACGATTTGGGCTGTTTAGGCGCAGCCGTCAACACACGAGCTATCCAACGGCAATTGGAAATTCTTAAAGCAATGGGCTGTAACGCCATACGGTGTTCGCATAATCCGCCTGCACCCGAGTTGCTCGATTTGTGTGATCGGATGGGATTACTTGTCATGGATGAGGCTTTTGATATGTGGAGACGGCAGAAGACCTCGCACGACTATGCCCGCTATTTTGATGAGTGGTATGAGCGGGATTTGCGCGATTTCGTTGTGCGAGACCGTAACCATCCCTCAATCGTGTTGTGGAGCATCGGTAACGAAGTGCTCGAACAGTGGAGCAATGCCAAAGCCGATACGTTGAGTCTGGCAGAAGCTAATTTGCTCTTAAACTTCGGACAATCGGAGGATATGTTGGTTGGAGCTGAGGAACTGAGCGTTAATTCGCTTCTGACCCGCCATCTGGTTTCATTTGTGAAAAAGCTTGATCCGACACGCCCCGTTACGGCCGGTTGTAACGAGCCGAAGCCCGGCAATCATCTTTTTCGCTCGGGAGCGCTTGATGTCATCGGATATAACTACCATAATGGAGACATTTCTTCGGTGCCTGCCAATTTTCCCGGTAAGCCATTTATCATCACCGAGAGCAATTCGGCATTGGCCACACGCGGATATTATCGGATGCCCAGTGATAGCATTACCATTTGTCCCCGACGATGGGATAAATCTTACACGGATTCCACGTTTGCCTGCTCGGCATACGACAATTGCCATGTGCCTTGGGGTAACACCCACGAAGAATCGTTGAAGCTCGTGCGCGACAATTCGTTCATAAGCGGGCAGTTTGTGTGGACGGGCTTCGACTATATAGGCGAACCTACACCTTATGGATGGCCAGCACGCAGCTCGTATTTCGGAATCGTTGACCTTGCCGGATTTCCCAAGGATGCTTACTATCTTTATCAATCTGAATGGTCGGATAAGCCCGTGTTGCATCTTTTTCCACATTGGAACTGGACACCCGGGCAAATAATCGATATGTGGTGTTATTACAGTCAAGGTGACGAGGTCGAGCTGTTTATCAACGGTCGCTCTCAAGGTGTACGATCAAAAACGTCCGATTGCCTGCATGCTGTGTGGCGTGTGGTATTCGAACCAGGAACGGTGAAGGTGGTTTTACGAAAAGCGGGTCAGGTGGTAGGAGAGCACGAAATCGCTACGGCTGGGAAACCCACACGGATCAGACTGACGCCCGATCGTTCTCGCTTGAACGCCGACGGATATGATTTGAGCTTCGTGACAGTGGAGATATTGGATGAAGACGGTAACCTCTGTCCCCATGCCGATAATCTGGTTAATTTCCAAGTAGAGGGCAATGCCACGATTGTTGGTGTAGACAATGGAAGTCCCATTTCATTGGAACGTTTTAAAGAGAATAAGCGGAAAGCCTTCAACGGTAAATGTCTTGTGGTGTTGCAAAACACGGGCGAGGCTGGAAAGGTCAGATTGAAAGCCGTTTCCGAAGGCTTGTGCGAAGCCGAAACAACGATAGCAGTAGAATCACAAGATGATTTAAGCATAGAACAATGAAAAAACAATTACTGATTTTTGGTGTGGCTGTGATAGTGTCTGCAACTACTTTATGGGCTCAAGCGGAAGCCTCGTTGCCGATTTATCTAGACGACAGCCAACCGCTGGAAGCTCGCGTTCAGGATGCTCTGAATCGGATGACGCTGGAAGAGAAAATTCGTCTGAGTTATGCACAAGGGAAATTCAGCTCTCCCGGATGCCCTCGCTTGGGGATACCGGAACTGCGGTATTCAGACGGACCGCATGGTGTACGGGCTGAAATCAACTGGAATGATTGGGGATATTCCGGATGTACTAACGACAGTTGTACAGCGTTTCCGGCGTTGACTTGTCTGGCAGCAACGTGGAATCCGGAACTCTCGGGTAAATATGGAAAAGCGCTCGGCGAAGAAGCACTCTATCGTGGCAAGGATGTATTGCTTGGTCCGGGTGTGAATATTTACCGCACACCGCTGAACGGACGGAACTTTGAGTATTTGGGCGAAGATCCTTATCTTGCTGCCGAAATGTGTGTGCCCTATATTCAGGAATTACAGAAGAACGGCGTGGCGGCATGTGTCAAGCATTATGCATTGAACAATCAGGAGTTGTGGCGCGGACATATCGATGTCGAAGTAAGTGACCGTGCCTTATACGAGATTTACCTGCCGGCCTTCAAGACTGCGGTAGAGCGCGGCGGTGCGTGGACTATCATGGGAGCTTACAATAAGGTGCGGGGAACGCATGCAACCCACAACCAACTGCTGAACAACCAGATTCTGAAAGGCGAATGGCAGTTTGATGGTTGTGTGGTGACAGACTGGGGAGCTGCACACGACACTTATGAGGCAGCCATGTATGGTCTCGACATAGAGATGGGATCGTATACCAACGGATTGACTTCCGAATCGGATTTCGGATACGACGATTACTATTTAGGAAATGCCTATCTGCAGATGGTAAAAGAAGGCACAATACCGATGGATGTGGTCGATGATAAGGCCGGTCGGGTTTTACGGTTGATCTTTCGCACCTCAATGAACCGCCAACGTTTGTTTGGCTCGATGACTTCGCCCGAACATTACCAGACGGCCTATGAGGTGGCTACTGAGGGAACGGTCTTGCTGAAGAATGGAGACGGAAAGAAACAAGCCGGTTTGCTCCCGATTCGACAGGATGCCTATCAACACATCCTTGTGGTGGGCGACAATGCCACGCGCAATTTGTTGGCCGGCGGTGGATCATCGGAACTGAAACCGAAGGATTTCATCTCTCCCCTGAAAGGCTTGACTCAGAAATTCGGTAAGGTAGTCTACGCACAAGGATATACTGCCGGTCGTCCGAGATACGGCAAAGTCGACGACGTTCCGCAAGTACTGATGGACTCCCTTCGTGCCGATGCTGTAGAAAAGGCGAAAGAGGCTGATTTGGTTATCTTTGTGGGCGGACTAAACAAGAATCACCAGCAAGATTGTGAGGCCGGTGACCGTATTTCATATAACCTTCCGTTTCAGCAAGATGAGCTTATTCAAGAACTGCTAGCTGTCAATCCGAACCTCGTTGTTGTCTTGATGAGTGGCAATGCCGTAGCCATGCCATGGCTCGACAAGGTACCCTCGGTTGTGCAGACTTGGTATCTGGGTACCATCACGGGGCATGCCTTAGCCGATGTGTTGAGTGGAGAGGTTAACCCCAGTGGCAAACTTCCATTCTCTTATCCGGTGAAGTTAGAAGACAGTCCTGCCCATGCGTTCGATTCCCTATGCTACCCGGGCGATAGTCTCCGCGTAGTCTATAAAGAAGATATCCTTGTGGGGTATCGATGGTATGACACCAAACGAATCAGACCGCTCTTCCCCTTTGGCTATGGATTGAGCTACACCACTTTCGACTATGACAAACCTGTGGCTTCTGCCCAAACCCTGACAACAGACGGTAATCTTTCGATTTCCGTGAAAGTGCGGAACACGGGCAATGTAGCGGGAAAAGAAACCGTTCAGCTCTATATCGGCGATGAGAAAAGCTCCGTTCTTCGTCCGCTCAAAGAGTTGAAAGATTTTCAGAAGATAACCCTTCAGCCAGGTGAGGAGCAGGTTGTGACGTTTACCATAACGTCTGAATCCCTGAAATTTTTCGATGATCGGCGTCACGAGTGGGTTGCTGAGCCGGGTAAGTTTAAGGCATACATCGGAGCGTCATCGGCCGATGTGCGTGGTACGGTGACTTTCGAATTGCTCTAATCGCATGATGGATAGTCTGTGCGGACAGAGTGTTCGGACAGTTAGAAAAAGGAGTCGTGCCCGAATGAATACACACGATTGGTTTCATTCAGGCACGACTAAGAAAATATAGTTAGCGATATTATAAGACTATTGTTCCCACGCATGGCGGATGGCGGCAGCAATGGCTTCGAACTCTTCAGAGGAGAGCTGGAGTTTAGGCTTCGAAAAAATCATGTCCGACTCTTGGTTGATGGGAATGAGGTGGATGTGTGCATGCGGTACTTCAAGACCGATGACAGCTTCACCTACCTTTTTGCAGGGAAATGCTTTCCGGATGGCCATAGCTACGTGTTTGGCAAAGACGTGGATGGCTGCGAGTTCCTGGTCGTCGAGATCGTAAATGTAGTCTACTTCGCGTTTGGGAACAACCAGAGTATGTCCTTTTACGAGCGGATTGATATCGAGGAATGCATAGAACTGCTCGTTTTCCGCTACCTTGTAGCTGGGTATTTCTCCCGCTACGATTTTGCTGAAAATAGTTGCCATAGTTTGATTGATTTATAGGTTTGATCATAGCAGAAATGAACCATTTACAACCTATGTGATTGTTTATAGTTCCTTTCGTCTAAAATGTGATGTTTAGAATTTCGAAGTTGACTTTCCCTTGCGGAATAGTGATTTCTACCACGTCGCCTACTTTTTTGCCGAGCAATCCTTGTGCAATGGGGGTGTTGACTGAGATTTTAAATTCTCGCAGATTTGCTTCGCTTTCAGAGACGATGGTATAGGTCATTTTTGCTCCAGTCTTGACATTTTTCAACTCTACCCGGCTCATTATCTGTACGGAATCGGTTTTGAGTTTCGAGGGGTCAATGATTTTTGCGTCATTGATGGTTGCTTTGAGTTGGTTGATTTTCATCTCGAGCATACCTTGTGCTTCTTTGGCAGCATCGTATTCAGCATTTTCCGACAGATCTCCTTTGTCGCGTGCTTCGGCAATGGCTGCCGAGATGCGTGGCCGTTCAACGGTTTCTAGTTGTTTAAGTTCTTCTACAAGTTTCTTGTAACCTTCTTCTGAGATGTAAGCCATTATTTTGTTCCTCCTAGAATTATTTGTGTGTTTTTATTCTTAATTGTGAGAGAAAAAGAATTCCGACATGATTGCCTATGCCGGAACCTTTTGTTTGCTTGATATTTTTATTTAGCAAATATACATCTTAATTTGTTACCGGTCGATTGTTTTTTATATTCTGCAACATATAATAATTGTCTTAAAGTAATTTTCTGATTTCCGTTTCGACATCTTTGATAGACTCGTTGCGCATCGTCAGTTCGTTGTCTCGGTTAATAAGAAAATAGGTTGGCAGATCTTGTATATTATAAAGTATAACAGTTGTAGAATAGATCCCGTTTGGGTCGCGTACGCAAATCCAAGGCAGGTGGTCGGCCGATGTTTTCCAATAATGCTCGTCGGAGTCTAGCGAAATTTGATAGATTTCCAAACCTTTTGAATGGTATTTGTCATAAAGTTCGCGTAACACCATGTTGCGTGCCGGCGAAACGGTATTTTGGTAGATGGTGAAGTCAAGCAACACGACTTTTCCTTTCAGTTCGGTTAGCCGATGTTCCTTTCCGTATTGATCTCGGAGCGCGATGTCGATGACACCTGATTCTACAATTTTATCTTCCGGAATGAACAGTTGTTTTTGTTGAGGTGCTCGTGTGTTCCGCATCCCCGTTTGTGTCAGGTCTACTAGGTTTCTTGTGCGCGTGGAGTGCGGATAAAGAATTTCAAAACTGGTGGCTACAGCTCCGAAACAACGGAGATCATCGCGACTGTTTGGGTCGAACAGAAGATAATTGTTGATGCGCTGGAAAAGAGCAAAATAGGCATACATGGTGTTGGGCGCTTGGAAAATGTAGTTTCGCTTCACTTTCTCTTTGTAGTGGTCGACCATGCGCGTGATACTGTCTTGGAGCACGAACGGCGTGAGAGTGCGATCGTTGTATAGTTTGTTAATCTGGCCTTGCAGGTCGATTTGCATGCAAGCCAGTTCTTTTATCTTGTGGTTGTTTTCCGAACCTTCGATGGTGTAGTTGACAGGCATGTCTGCATAGTCAGCTTCAACAGTAACCGTTTCTGTGGAATCGATTGTCAGATTGATTGTCTTGTCATCGATGCGCAAACGATAGAACTCGGGAGTTATTGGTTGTTTTCCTTTGAGGTTAAACGTACCGGCCTTGCCCAACTCTGTGGAGTCGAGTGCCGTGACGCGATCAATACCAATGGCTTCCAGATAGAGTGTTTTGTCGTTAGCTCCCGTGATGTTTCCTTTTATCGTAAAGTGGGGTTGTTGTTGACAAGAACAAATTGCTCCCAACAGCAGCAGCAGACAACCAGTCGCTTTGACAAACAATGAGAGATGTTTCATGTTTTCTAGATTCTAATAGTTTATGTAAGCTAACGCAAAGATACAATACTTGTCAAACTAATGTGACAAAGCATTTGGTTATTTTATAAAAAATATAAATAAGATAGACTTTTTTCGAGTTATCTACTCAGTCAGTCATATATAAATGCGTATCTTTGCGCAATTTAGTATTAGGAAATAAATTTATATGATTAATCCAATTGTTAAGACGATTGAGCTGCCTGATGGAAGAACCATCACGCTCGAAACGGGAAAGCTCGCAAAACAAGCCGACGGTGCGGTCATGCTCCGCATGGGAAATACTATGTTGTTGGCTACTGTTTGTGCGGCAAAAGATGCAGTTCCCGGTACAGATTTTATGCCTCTTCAGGTAGAGTATAAAGAAAAATATTCGGCATTTGGCCGTTTTCCTGGTGGTTTCACCAGAAGAGAAGGGAAAGCTTCTGATTATGAGATCCTGACTTGTCGGTTGGTAGACCGTGCTCTTCGTCCGTTGTTCCCGGATAACTACCATGCAGAAGTATATGTAAACATTATTCTCTATTCAGCCGATGGCGTAGACATGCCCGATGCATTGGCCGGTCTGGCCGCTTCGGCAGCATTGGCCGTGTCGGACATTCCCTTCGGAGGTCCTATTTCCGAAGTACGTGTCGCACGTATTGACGGACAATATGTGATAGATCCGACCTTCCAGCAACTGGAAAAAGCCGATATGGACATTATGGTTGCGGCCACCTATGAGAATATCATGATGGTCGAAGGCGAGATGAAAGAAGTTTCCGAAGCCGATTTGTTGGAAGCCATGCGCGTGGCACACGAAGCCATCAAGGGTCATTGCAAAGCACAGATGGAACTGATGGAAGAAGTCGGCTCTACGGTGAAGCGTGCATATTGCCATGAAGTGAATGATGAGGATCTTCGCAAAGCCGTTCGTGAAGCCTGCTACGACAAGGCATACGCCGTTGCTGCCAGTGGAAACACCAATAAACATGCCCGTCAAGACGCTTTCGATGCCATCCGCGATGAATTTAAATCACAATATACCGAAGAAGAACTGGAAAAGAATGGCGACATGATCGACCGTTACTATCACGACGTAGAAAAAGAAGCCATGCGTCGTTGCATTTTGGATGAAGGCAAACGTCTCGATGGACGTAAGACCACCGAAATCCGTCCGATCTGGTGCGAAGCAAGCCCGTTGCCCGGTCCTCACGGCTCATCCATCTTCACACGTGGTGAAACACAATCGTTGAGTACCGTCACACTCGGCACGAAAGCGGACGAAAAAATTATAGACGATGTGCTGAACCAAAGCAAAGAACGTTTTCTGTTACACTATAACTTCCCTCCCTTCTCGACTGGTGAAGCAAAAGCACAGCGCGGTGTGGGACGTCGTGAAATCGGACACGGACATTTGGCCTGGCGTGCACTGAAAGGCATGATTCCTGAAAACTACCCATATTGCATCCGCGTAGTCTCTGATATCCTAGAGTCGAACGGCTCGTCATCTATGGCTACTGTCTGTGCCGGAACATTGGCTCTCATGGATGCCGGCGTACCTATTAAAAAACCTGTTTCCGGGATCGCTATGGGGCTGATTAAGAATGCCGGAGAAGATAAGTATGCCGTGCTTTCCGACATCTTGGGCGACGAAGATCATTTGGGCGATATGGACTTTAAAGTGACCGGAACCAAAGACGGTATCACAGCCACTCAGATGGATATCAAAGTTGACGGACTCTCGTTTGACATCCTTGAGCGTGCGCTCAACCAAGCTCGTGAAGGACGTCTGCATATCTTGGGAAAAATCACCGAATGCATCGCCGAGCCGCGTCCGGAGCTGAAACCACATGCTCCACGCATCGAAACCATCACCATTCCGAAGGAATGTATTGGTGCAGTCATTGGCCCGGGCGGAAAGATTATCCAAGGCATACAGGAAGAGACCGGTGCTATTATCAGCATTGACGAAATTGACGGTGTAGGTATTGTCGAAGTGGCAGCAAACAACAAAGCCGGCATCGACGCTGCGATAACCAAGATTAAAGCCATTGTAGCCATTCCCGAAGTAGGCGAAGTCTACAAAGGTAAGATCCGCTCCATCATGCCTTACGGCGTATTCGTGGAATTTTTGCCGGGAAGAGACGGTCTGCTCCACATCTCAGAAATGGATTGGAAACGACTTGAAACCATCGAAGAAACCGGCTTGAAGGAAGGTGATGAAATTGAGGTGAAACTGCTCGAAATCGATCCGAAAACCGGCAAGTTCAAACTGTCTCACAAGGTATTGATGCCAATACCGGAAGGATACGTAGGGCGCCCGCCGCGTGGCGAACGTCCGCAACGCCGTCAGCGGTGAGTAATCATTGTCATGTGGGATGAAACAAAGAGGTTTCCGACAGACTAACGTGAAAACCAGATAGCATTTCAATCGTATAAACTTGAATGACACCGTGCCCAATCAAGTAAGCATGGTGTCATTCGCTTTTTTGATGTGTCTTCTCTGTTGCTGTCTGTCGGCTTTCGGCATGGAGCAAACCCATCGGTGAGCAGGCCTGTTTGCCGCGTGTTACACGGCTGTTTGTTGTGTTAGCAAAGGCCGGATAGAGATTTGTCAGGAGCCGGCCGACACAGCAACATCGGTCAGTTCAGATACGACGTGTAGCGACCGTTTTCGTCCGTCTCGGCGATGAACGTGCCATCTTCGCTGTAGTGGAGAACAATGTCGCTAGGTTCGTTGTCAATTTCAATCAGGTAATACAATTCACCATTAGCCTTTTCAATCCGATCGATGTCGTCGATGCGTCTGCCGGCATAGCCGCTTTCGTTGAATGAAGCGATGACGATTGTCGGTAGTCCGGAGCTTTCGAGAATCAGTCCCAGTTCGGTTTCCGTAAACTTCCATGTGCCATCGAAGGTATACCAAGCCTCTTTTTCTTGTCCATTATCCCAAAATTCCACAACGACGTAGCCCGACCGCGTGAAATCGTATTCTATGCGGCTGGCATTGGGATACTGTGCGTTAAATGCCGCTTGCACGGATCCGGGCGCCTGATACCTGTCGTCATCGTCATCACAAGCAGTGAATACAAACATACATGTGGTCAAAGCCATTGCCAATTTCGTCCATTTTATAGCTTTCATAATCGTAGGGTTTAAAAGTTTAATATCAGTGTATAAATGTTTATGCAAAGCTATGGGCGGATTCTGAAAAGAAACTGAAAGAAACAGAAAAACTGTCTATGTCAGGCTGAAAAAT
>CAZEPM010000053.1:0-13786 GCA_964514145.1 uncultured Bacteroides sp. | reverse complement strand
TAAAACAAGACCCGCTAACAAAGATTTTGTACATTTGCAATGTTCGTTTAAAATACAACGCTTTATCATACAACTCAGTAACTTTATACGACGTTTGTTGATTGGCCTAATCTTGTTTTACGTGGCTATCTTCCTTTTGTTGAATACTCCCTACGTTCAACAGCATATAGCCATACTTGTCTCTAACGAACTAAGCAAAGCCTTGCAAACCGAAGTAAGCATCAAGCAAATCAATATAGGATTACTAAACCGCATCATCTTAGACGATGTTACAATCCATGCGCAAGACGGGCAGCAATTACTCGGCTCTGAACATATTTCTGCAAAATTCAGCATCAGTTCGTTGCTGCGAGGAAAAATCATCATTCATAATATCCAACTGTATCAGCTTCAGCTCTATTTATCCCGACCAGATTCTATTACCTCGCCCAACTATCAGTTTCTTATTGATGCCTTTTCCGGTAAAGACTCATTAGAAACCTCACCGCCCTTAAATCTGCGAATCAATGCGATATTAATCAGAAACGGATTCGTCGCTTACGATGACTACTCCGCTCTGAAAACGCCTGACAGATTCAATCCCCATCATCTACAGTTAAAGGATTTGCGAGCTAATATTTCTTTGAAAGCCTTAATGCCGGATTCGATTCACACAACCATCCGTCAACTAAGTTTCAAAGAGCAATCGGGATTCGAGCTACAAGAATTAGCTTTTAAACTGGAGGGGAATAAAGAACATCTGACCCTGTCTCGTTTCACATTAAAGCTGCCGGCATCTGAAATCAATATCGACACCCTGCAAGTAGCCTATCAATATGATGAAGCAAATCTTTTGGAGACGCTCAAATTTCAAGGCGAGACTAACCAATCATATATCACTCCGCAAGATTTGTCAGCATTTTCTCCGGCTTTATCCAAATTCAAAGACAGGTTCTTATTTCACACACACATACGAGGGGATGGTCATGAAATCATTCTATCCCCTTTCAGCGTCAGATCTGAAAACAACGATCTGCGCTTCAATCTCTATGCCCGAGTTCGTAACCCATGGGATGTAGCACTTTGTTTTTTTGACTACCTATCTGTCCAAATGGATATCAGCACCACCGGTATGGAAATTCTAACATCCGAGTTCAATCAAGAAATCCCATCACTCATAAATCGCATGGGGTTCCTTTCCCTTAAAGGGAATATACGAGGCATGCTTAAAAACCTACAAATCGAAAGTGATATCGAATGCGGATTAGGCAACATCCACAATGAACTATCTTTACAGATAGAACCAGAACAAACAGCATTTCAGGGAACCATAAAAACCGATAATTTTCTGTTAGGTGCATTACTCGATAACACAGACTTAGGGAGTATTTCTCTAGAAACACAAATCACCGGCGAGAAAAAAAACCACACCCATCCGTTCATACATGTCAACGGAAACATACACAATCTGGAATATAAACAATATATTTATCAAAACATTCAACTAAATGCCCAACTGCAAAATGGAAAATATAATGGGAATGTGTCTGTAAAAGATCCTAACGGTGAAGTCCATTTATATGGAAACTTCAATCCGAATGCAGGCATCCCGACTTATCAACTGACAGCCAACATCCATCGTTTCCGGCCATATCAACTGCAGCTAAGCAAGAAATATCAAGACACTGAGTTCGGAGCCAGCATTACGACAGACTTAGCAGGTAATCACTTAGACAATCTGGAAGGAAGCATCCGCATTAACAACCTATCCATATCTTCCCAAGCCGATCAGTACTTGCTAGATAGTCTGGTAATTCGTTCTTATCCGCAAGCACAACAACGCGAACTAACCATTCTTTCTCCGTTCATGCAAGGCCATGTGTCTGGGAAATTCCAATTTGCCACATTACCCAACAGCATAAAAAACATTCTGCACGACTATCTACCTTCACTGGTTGAGAAACCTTTCAACTCAAAAAACGCCATTGACAATCAATTGGTCTTCGACCTGAATATCACGGATGCGGAACTGTTTTCCAAGATTCTCGAAACTCCCATTTCGCTATATCAGCCCATTATCCTAAAAGGATTTCTGCACGAACGAAACAAGCAATTTAATATCGAAGCCTATTTCCCCAATCTGTACTACAACAACAATCAATATCAATCCGGCATGCTATTGCTAAACAATCCGACTGATAAACTACAAGGCATGTTTAGAATCAGTAAACAAAATAAAAAGAACAACGATTACATGAACCTTGTATTAAATCTGGAAAGCAAAGACAATGCACTGCAAACCACACTACACTGGGGAAATAATGCGGCTACGACCTATAGTGGAACACTTGCCGCAACAACCCAGTTTTTTCGTCAACAAATGGAAAATAGCCATTCACTGACAGCTCATATGCAAATCCATCCGGCTGAAATCATCATCAACGACAGCATTTGGAATCTAAATCCATCGACTATCACACTCGATTCCGGACGCGTCCACGTCAATCACTTCAACATTGAACATGCACAACAACACCTATACATCAACGGTAATCTGACATCCGATGAAAAAGATTCCTTGATAATCGATTTAAATCAAATCCAATTGAAATATCTGTTTGATATTATTAACTTTCACTCGGTAGATTTTCAAGGAAATGCGTCAGCAATCGCCGTAGTCAAACATGCGTTGAAAAATCCGTCACTCTATGCCAAACTGCACATTGATGAATTCAAGTTCAATCATGGACTTATGGGCAATATGGACGCTACCTGCCATTGGAACTTAGAAGAGAACAACATTTATCTAGATGCAGACATACGCGAGCCTCATCTGTCGCACACAACCGTCAACGGATGGGTATCGCCGGAACTAGGCGGACTGGATTTGCAAATGACAACAGACAGTACCAGTCTGGAATTCTTAAATTTCTATACTGCTGAAGTTTTCGAACACATAAGCGGACGAGTAAGCGGACCTATACACCTGTTCGGCTCCTTCGATGACCTAAACCTCGAAGGAGATGCTTCCGGAAATGCCTTTGCCAAAGTCGGCGTACTCCATACAGATTATCATATCCGATTGGATTCTGTCAGCTTACGCCCGAATTTAATTGAATTCCGCAAAGCCTCTTTCTATGACCGACAAGGGCATGGAGGCGAGATACAAGGCAATTTACACCATCAATATCTAAAAAATCTAAGTTACGACTTCACATTCTATCCAAGAGATATGCTGATTTATGATGCGCCTAATGACACCGAATCATCCATATACGGAAGCATTCAAGCCAATGGAACCATCCAGCTCAGTGGAGATGACAATCTGTTAAACATTCTGATAAATCTGCGCACGAGTCCCAATACCATTTTCATCTATAACTTCGGCACACCAGAAGAAATCACCAGCAATGAGTTTATTACATTTGTCGACAAGACTCCGCGCTATTCGTGGCGACAAGAACAGCCCTCCCAATCTGTTCCAATTAAGCCGGAAGAAATCACTACGAACATCCATATTAGCGGCCAGTTAGAAGTTTCTTCCGATGCCACCATACGGGTAGTTATGGACCCTATATCCGGAGATTATGCCGAAGCACAAGGACATGGAAATTTCCAAATCAATTATTTTAATAATGACGATTTCAAACTATATGGTACCTATACCTTAGATAGAGGACAATATAAGCTCAGCCTGCAAGAAGTCATCCGTAAAGATTTCTCATTACAACAAGGCGGAACCATCACATTCAACGGAAAACCGGAAAATGGTGACCTCAACATACAAGCTGTCTACACGGTCAACTCGGCCTCATTGCGCGACCTTTCTCCCAATGCCACCTTTAGTCAAAACACAGTCCGAGTTAACTGCCTGCTCAATCTGAGCGGTCGCATAAACAGTCCGACAATCCAATTCGATCTAGACCTACCAAACATTAGCGACGAAGAAGAAAACTTGGTACGCAACTACATCAGCACGGAAGAACAGATGGAAACACAAATCATCTATCTGCTGGGACTCGGACGCTTTTATACCCATGAATATACAAGCAGCGATTCCCAAGACCGTTCCAGTCAGTCTTCGGCCGTAAACTCACTCCTCTCGTCAACACTCTCAGGACAACTTAACAATATGATTTCCAATATTATAGACAGCAACCAATGGAACTTCGGAACCAATCTCAGTACGGGCGACAGAGGCTGGACTGATATGGAAGTAGAAGGAATGCTCTCCGGCCGATTGCTCAACAGTCGCCTGCTAATCAACGGTAATTTCGGATATCGCGATAATCAGTTCTCAAACAGCAACTTCATTGGCGACTTTGACGTGCAATGGCTACTCACACCTTCCGGCGATATTCGTTTGAAAGGCTATAATCAGACAAACGATCGATATTTCACTCGAACAAGCCTTACCACACAAGGCATAGGCATCTTGTTTAACCGCGATTTCGACAATTGGCGCGAATTGTTTTTCCGTAATATTTACAACAAAAATGATAACATCAGTACTGATGCTATCGTTCAACCTATTTATAACACAAACGACAGCATCAGTACCGATTCTATCAGCCACCCGAAAGACTAAATACTCCTTGTTGAGTCATACCCTTTCACGTCTAATCCGATTGATCTCTATACCCGATCCAATGCCTGTTGTAAGTCTGCCAGCAGATCGTCAATATGTTCTATACCTACTGACAAACGGACGGTAGCGGGAGTGATATGTTGGGCTTTCAGTTCTTCGGGCGAGAGCTGTGAGTGCGTTGTTGTGGCGGGATGAATGACAAGACTTTTCACATCTGCCACATTAGCCAGCAACGAAAAGATTTGCAGCGAGTCGATAAACCTCCAAGCCTCCGCCTGTCCACCCTTGACCTCGAAGGTAAAGATGCTACCTCCACCTTGTGAAAAATAACGGTGATAAAGTTCGTGACAAGGATGTCCGGGCAATGACGGATGGTTTACCCGTTCCACCTTAGGATGACGGTTCAGAAAATCAACCACCTTCAACGCATTGGCTACGTGTCGTTCCACTCGAAGGGAAAGTGTCTCCAATCCTTGCAACAACAAGAAAGCATGGAAAGGCGAAATCGTAGCTCCCATATCGCGTAGCAAGACGGCACGAATACGAGCAACAAACGCCGCCTTACCGGCTATGTCGCTAAATATGGCTCCGTGATAGCAAGGTTCAGGACGTGCCAAAGCAGGATATTTATCCGGATAGTCTGCCCAAGGAAACATTCCGCCATCTACAATAACACCTCCCATCGTGGTACCATGTCCGCCAATAAATTTTGTGGCAGAGTGCACCACAATATCCGCTCCGTGCTCGATGGGTCGGATGAGGAAGGGTGTACCAAACGTGTTATCGATGACAAACGGTACGTGATGACGATGCGACACATCGGCTACCCCTTGAATATCGGTCACTTCAGAATTTGGGTTGCCAAAGGTTTCTGCAAACACCACCTTCGTTTCCGGACGGATGGCAGCATCGAGTGCAGCGAGATTGTTAATGTTGACAATGGTATAAGTTACGCCCATCGCCGCAAGAGTATGCACAATCAAATTATACGAACCGCCATACAAGTTATCGGCCGCAACAATGTGGTCGCCCGGTCGGAGCAAATTTTGCAGGGTATAAGTTACAGCCGCCGCGCCCGAAGCTACAGCCAGCGCCGCCACGCCACCCTCGACAACCGCCATGCGGGTTTCCAACGCCGCCTGTGTGTCATTAGTCAACCGACCATAGATATTGCCTTCATCGCGCAGGGCGAAACGATCAGCCGCATGTTGAGCGTTGTGAAACACATACGAGGTCGTCTGATAGATAGGTACGGCACGGGCACCTGTTGTCGGATCAGGCTGCTCTTGTCCGGCGTGCAGCTGTAGCGTTTCAAAATGTAAATTCTTTGTTTCCATATGATACTTTTTTAGTAATTAACTCTGTGCGAAGATAAACACAAAGGCGTTTTCACACAAGAAATATACATTTTTTGGAAAAAATCACTACATTTACTAGTTTTAATAGAATATACGTCTAAACAAACTCTCTGATTTCTTAGCGAAACAGAATAATATTCTTTTTATGGATACACTCGACAAAATCGACTTACAGATTCTCCACATTCTTCAGGAGAATGCCCGATTGACTACCAAAGAGCTTGCTGCCCGTGTCAGCCTCTCGTCAACCCCCGTATTTGAGCGCCTCAAGCGACTGGAATCCAACGGATATATCAAGAAATACATTGCCGTGCTCGATGCAGAAAAGCTGAATTGCGGCTTCGTGGTTTTCTGCCACGTCAAGATGAGTCGCCTCAATCGCGAAATCGCGCACGAGTTCAGCCACGTGATACACAACATTCCGGAAGTGACAGAGTGTTACAATATTTCCGGAAGTTTTGACTATCTGCTTAAAATCCACGCGCCTGACATGAAATATTATCAGGAATTTGTGCTGAATGTTTTGGGTACCATCGAACATCTCGCTTCATTGGAAAGCGTATTTGTGATGGATGAAGTGAAACACGAGTATGGGATAAGGGTATGAACAGTCTGCCTATCCCATCCGTTCAGAATCGTCCTATTTACGTTTGCGCTTTTTCCACAGTTGCCAACTGTTAATGAGATTTTGCCACAAAACATAAGAGCCCGGTCCTATGGAAGCCAATGGATTCAGATATGTGTAAGCCATCCAGATAGCCAGCACCGTGTTTTTCTGTCCTAATGCTTGTCCTGCACTGATGCGCTCACCAAAACAGGAGCCAATCAGCTTACCCACAAAGAATTGCAGGCAACAAGCCACCAACGCCGCCAGTGCGACCAGACAGACCACAATGACAGGTGCATCACTATGAACCAACGAACGGGCCGTCTGGCCACAGACAACAGCTAGCGCCAGACTCCAAATATAGAAAGCCAAACCACTGATGCTAGCCAACCAATGATATAACGTCGGAACACAATAGCGCAAGAAAAGAGCCAGGAAGAACGGACACAACAACAGCGGGAACACTTTGCTCAGAATACGCAAAAAAGCTGTCAGAAAAGGCAATTCGGAATGAGGTTCCACGAGCGGAAAGACCAAAGGCACAACGAGGGCAGCCAAAATATTCGACAAAAGCGTATAAGTGGTCAGACTAGCCGCATTGCCTCCCAACTTGCCTGTAACCACTGCCGCCGCCGTTGCCGTGGGACAAATAAAGCAGACCATCGCACCCTCGATCACTTCCCGATAAACATCGCCCATCGGACAATAAATCAACAGAACCGAAAAAACCAAACAGACTAGCAGCTGAATGCCCAACAACCATACGTGCCACATAACTGGCTTTAAATCTTTTAGTTCGATTTTACAAAAGGTCAACAACAATTGGGCGAAAATGAATAAAGGAGTAAGGATGTCGACTGCGTTATTGACTATGGGTTTTAACGGTGCTAACCAGGGCACTCCAGCAAACAGAAGATAGCCGGTCACGCCGATGACCATAGCCACTGGTAAAGTCCAGTCTCTCAAGAATCTTATTATTTTACTCATTCCTCTTTTTTATGCAAAACAGCGGCAAAGGTACCACTAAATTTAGAGAACCCTATAAAAAACTTTATTTTTCAAGAAGGAAAACAGCATCGGGATAGGTGATATCTACCAGAAACAAGGCATGTCCCGGCACAGAAGTACCGGCGAATCTGCGTTCACGCTGTTCGATAACCCGACAAAAACCTTCGACCGACATTTTTCCGCGTCCTACCTCGAAAAGTGTTCCCACAATGGCACGCACCATATTCCGCAAAAAGCGATCTGCCTGAATCGTAAAAGTCCATTCCGCTTCACCGGTCTTCTCCCAACATGCTCGCATGATGCGACAATTGTTGGTCTTCACATCGGTATGCAATTTACTAAAACTAGTAAAGTCGGTGTAGTTGAACAATGCGGCAGCAGCCTCATTCATCCGGTCAAAATCCAACGGAAAACCGTAAGTTCTGAGGCTATAGGCTCTGTTAAACGGATTTTTCTGCAAAGAGACATGATATTTGTATGTACGCGAGGTTGCATCGAAACGGGCATGTGCATCCGGTCTGACAGGAACCAACTTATACACGACTATATCCGGCGGCAACAGGCGATTCAGTTTGTCTGTCATTAAGCTCGTATCGATAGCCTTGTCTACATCGAAATGGGCAACCATCAGGGCAGCGTGCACACCCGCATCCGTGCGTCCGGCCCCTGTCACTTCCACTTTGCAACGCAACAACGTGGAGAGAGCCTTCATCAGTTCCGCCTGTATGCTTATCCCGTTCGGCTGTATCTGCCAACCGTGATAGTTCGTGCCATCATAGGCCAGATAAACAAAATAGCGCATGGTTAGCGAGTCGTTATATGAAAACAACCTTGTTTGAGTTCGTATTTCACGTAACAGGCATCAGACTGTCTCAGATCGCGCAACACTTCAGCAAGCACCAATTTCAGCGTATCGGCACTGACATCCTGCATGAGTCGGCCGTCCGGATCTTCAATCTTTTTGTAGCGTTTCCAACTCACGTCAAACGTAGTTCCAAAACAATGTGCCGAAGTAGCTGTGGCATTGATGTTCCCGCGTTGCAGGCGCTTGACATCGTCTTTGGTTCTCAATACGGATGTGACAATAATCTTATTCGGATTCAATCCTTTAGCCTCTAACGAATCTTGGAAGTTTTGTCCGATGGTGTTCAACAACGTATTGGCACGAGGTACGAGATAGGGAACGGAGTGCGTCAAAGAATCCAAATGATACAGTTCACAAGTCGCAAGCTTTTCCAATTTACCCGACAAGTCCTCAACCGCCTGGCGAGATGCTATCGGCTGGATGCCTAGTTCCTTTGCTACTTCCAAATGAGTCGCGTTCAAATCTGGGAAACTTCGTTTATAACTGACTACTCCCTTGATGTTCCGAGGTTCATTCATTTTCATGGTCGGTTCCTTCTTACATCCTACCGTCATGAACATAACCAATAGTAACACAGGCCACAGCCCCATTCTATATTTTCTTTTCATCTTATACACTTATCTAAATCTTACGCAAAGATAGGGGAAAATCACCTGTCTTTGAAAATTTAGGTCTCGTAATTCCATGTTATAAGTAGAAAGATTCGTACCTTTGTCTATATTTACGCTAAAAATCATCGAAAACAAAGCGAATGATAGAGAAACATATAGTGCTAGAAGATATTGATCCGGTCATTTTCTACGGAGTGAACAATGTCAACATGCATATGATTAAAGCATTGTATCCCAAACTGCGCATTGTGGCACGAGGAAACGTCATAAAGGTTTTGGGTGATGAAGAAGAAATGTGTGCTTTTGAAGAAAGCATTCTTGCTTTAGAACGACATTGCGCCCATTACAACTCTTTAACCGAAACCGTAATCCTAGACATTGTCAAAGGGAAAAATCTGGATGTTGAAAAAACGGATAATGTCATTGTATATAGTGTCATGGGCAAACCTATCATTCCGCGAAGCGAAAACCAGCTAAAATTGGTGAAGGCTTTCGACCAAAGCGATATGATTTTTGCAGTGGGACCTGCCGGATCTGGCAAGACTTATACCGCTATTGCCTTAGCCGTAAGAGCTTTCAAGAACAAGCTAATCAAGAAGATTATCCTAAGTCGGCCTGCTGTAGAAGCGGGTGAAAAACTGGGCTTTCTTCCGGGCGACATGAAAGACAAGATAGATCCCTACCTGCAACCGCTCTACGATGCGCTGCAAGATATGATTCCGGCCAACAAGCTGCAAGAATTGATGGAACAAAACGTCATACAGATTGCGCCATTAGCCTTTATGCGAGGACGTACGCTCAACGATGCCGTTGTTATCCTTGACGAAGCACAGAATACGACCAAACAACAAATCAAAATGTTCCTGACACGCATGGGCTCTAACACGAAAATGATCATTACAGGCGATATCACACAGATAGACCTCCCTTCATCGCAAATGTCGGGACTCGTGCATGCCTTACACATATTGCATGACATCAAAGACATCAGTTTCGTCGAGCTCAACAAAAAAGACATTATCCGTCATAAGCTAGTGACTCGTATTGTCGAAGCCTACGAAAAATACGAAAACAAAGCTGCAAGAGAAGGAAAAGAGCAGAAAAACGAAAAAGAAAAACTAACTAAATAACACACAACAAATATGAAAGCTTTAGTAAGAACTGACTTCAATTTTCAGGACCAAAAGAGTGTTTATCATGGAAAAGTGCGCGACGTGTATAACATCGGTGACGAACTGTTAGTCATGGTAGCAACTGATCGGATTTCAGCCTTTGACGTCATCCTACCCAAAGGAATCCCTTATAAAGGACAAGTATTGAACCAAATTGCAGCCAAGTTCCTTGATGCTACGGCAGACATCGTCCCCAACTGGAAATTAGCTACACCAGACCCAATGGTCACTGTCGGCCTGAAATGCGAAGGATTCCGCGTAGAAATGATCATTCGTGGCTATCTGACCGGAAGTGCCTGGCGCGAATATAAAGCCGGATGCCGTTCACTCTGTGGCGTAAGTCTGCCCGAAGGAATGAAGGAGAACCAGAAATTCACCACTCCGATAATCACTCCGACAACAAAAGCCGAGACCGGACACGACGAAAATATTTCCAAAAAAGAAATCATAGCACAAGGACTGGTAAGCAAAGAAGACTATGAATTGATGGAAAAATACACCTACGCACTGTTCGAAAGAGGTTCGCAAATCGCAGCTGAGAAAGGATTGATACTTGTCGACACGAAATATGAATTCGGCAAAAAAAACGGCAAAGTGTATCTAATCGATGAGATCCATACACCCGACTCGTCCCGCTATTTCTATGCCGATGGTTATCAAGAGAAATTCGAGAAAGGTGAACCGCAGAAACAACTCTCCAAAGAATTCGTGCGCCAATGGTTGATTGAGCATAATTTCATGGGCAAAGCGGAACAAACAGTGCCCGAAATGACGGACGAATACGTCAACAGCGTGTCAGACCGCTACATAGAGCTTTACGAACACATCACCGGAGAAAAGTTTGTCAAAGCCAATACCGAAGAACTGACTGCCCGCATTGAGAAAAACGTAACAGACTTTCTCGCAAATTACAAATAATGGGATACGCACAAGAATATATCAAACCTTATCACACCAACGGAAGAAAAAAGGATCAGGTGGAGCAAATGTTTAACAACATTGCTCCAGCCTACGACCCTTTAAACCATATTCTTTCGTTAGGCATCGACCGTAGTTGGCGACGCAAAGCCATCCGGTGGTTGCAAACATTCCGGCCGGCCACAATCTTAGACATCGCTACGGGAACGGGCGACTTCGCCATTTTAGCAGGCAAATATATCCGCCCAAAAAAAATACTGGCTATCGATATCTCCGAAGAAATGATGAAGATAGGACAACAGAAAGTTGCCAAAGCCAAACTTGACACAATTATCTCGTTCAAAAAAGAAGACTGTGCCGCGTTATCCTCTCTTCCTAACGAAAGTTTTGATGCCGTCACCGTAGCTTTCGGCATACGAAATTTTGAAGACTTAGACCGATCACTGACAGAAATCCATCGTGTTTTGCGAACAGATGGACACATGGCCATCCTCGAATTTTCATCCCCAATAAGTTTCCCTGTGAAACAGCTGTTTGCCGTCTATTCCCGCATCATACTTCCTACTGTAGGTCGTCTTATTTCCAAAGACAACAGTGCATACGCTTACTTACCCGAAACAATCAGAGCCTTTCCGCAAGGTGAGGTAATGCAAGGCATACTTTTGAAAACCGGCTTCAAAGACGTAAAGTTCAAACGGCTCACTGCTGGTATCTGCACACTCTATATGGTTACCAAATAATCAAGATATTTTCAAAAAATTACGGAATATTCTCTACTAAAATAACTAACTTCTAAATAACGCACTACAATGGATAAATACGGACTTATCGGATATCCTCTGGAACATTCCTTCTCCAAAAGCTATTTCAACGAAAAGTTTGAAAACGAAGGAATACATGCACAGTATTTCAACTATGAAATCCCAAACATCAACCACTTTCCGCAAATCATTGCCGAAAACCCCGAACTCAAAGGCTTAAACGTAACCATCCCCTACAAAGAACAAATCATCCCCTATTTGGATGAACTCGACAAAGACGCCCTGGCCATCGGCGCGGTAAATGTAATCAAGGTAGTCCATCAAAAAGGCAACCGAATCAAACTCATAGGATATAACTCCGATACCATTGGTTTCACACAGTCCATTGAGTCACTATTAGAACCACAACACAAAAAAGCATTGGTTCTCGGAACCGGAGGAGCCTCGAAAGCCGTGACCTATGGTCTCACAAAGCTCGGCGTGGAATACACCCTCGTTTCACGCCATCCGCGTCCCAATGCCTTCACCTACGAGGAACTTACACCCGAAGTAATGCAAGAATATAAGGTGATTGTGAATTGTACTCCTGTAGGCATGTATCCGAATAGCGACGAATGCCCGAACATTCCCTACGAATGCCTCACATCCAACCACCTTATATACGATCTCATCTACAATCCCAACGTAACTCTCTTCATGCAAAAAGGAGAAGAACATGGAGCTATCACAAAAAATGGCATAGAAATGCTTCTGCTTCAAGCTTTTGCCGCTTGGAACATTTGGAAGAAATAGGGCATGAAACGTTCCTCACGCATTCGCACAGGCAGTGCGATCGCTGTCATTGCACTGATATTGCTTACCACTCTGTTAGGCGGGGCATACTACCTTACATGCTACGCCTTACAGCCGGCTAACGTAGAAAGAGACTATCATCGCTCGTTAGAAAGCATCACCAAAAACTATCCCTACGTAAGAACTTGGGTCGACAGTCTGATACAAGCCCATGCCCTGCGAGACACCTTCATCTGGGCAGACGACGGCACACGCCTCCACGCAATCTATGCAGCTGCGCAAGACACAACCTCGCGCACGGCCGTCATCGTGCATGGCTATACCAACAATGCCATCCGCATGCTCATGATTGGCTATCTATATCATCATGACTTGCACTACAACATTCTGCTACCCGACTTGCGCTATGCCGGAAAAAGCGAAGGAGACCACATACAAATGGGATGGAACGACCGGACAGATGTCATGCAGTGGATGGAAACCGCCAACACACTTTTCGGCAATTCCACACAAATGGTCGTACACGGCATTTCGATGGGAGCAGCCACAACCATGATGTTGGCCGGAGAGCCACAAGCCCCGTATGTGAAATGTTTTGTGGAAGACTGTGGCTACACAAGCGTACGCGACCAGTTCACCAAAGAGCTTGATGAGCAATTCCATCTACCATCCTTCCCCTTGATAGACCTAGCCTCGTGGATGTGCCGCCTGCGCTTCGGATGGGATTTTGACGAAGCCAGTGCGCTGACTGCCATCAGTCAATGCCATCTGCCCATGCTGTTTATACACGGTGATGCCGATACTTACGTTCCAACCCGCATGGTCTACGAACTCTATCAGGCCAAGCCTGAACCCAAATCGCTGTGGGTCGTTCCCAACGCAAAACATGCCACGTCTTATCGCGACAATCAGACCGAATACACCCGTCGCGTCCAATCCTTTACCGAGCAATACATACACTAATTCCACAACCCGACAGCCACCGTGTACAACAGCCGGCTCAACAGATCGATTTAGTTCACCCTGCAAACAGGGCGAACAACCCGACTCAACATCGTGAGCAGGCCTGTCTAACATGGCAGACAGGCCTCTCCAGCACGATGACCAGCCTCAGTCAGCACAGCGAA
>CAZEPM010000052.1:0-13929 GCA_964514145.1 uncultured Bacteroides sp. | reverse complement strand
TTGGTTATCTGTGGGGAAGCATCCCATTGTGGATTGTATGGGGTATCCTGATTGTGCTCTGCCTGATCTCAGCGTTGTTCATCTTCTCTATCATGAAGAAGTTAGAAAAAGTCTGCAGATAACCCAACATAGATATTTCACTTAATAACTAACATACGTATGGATGGAATGAACCATGTGTGTCGTTCCATCCATCTTTTTTGCAATTCTCTACAGGGATTTCGCTAAACTTAACGACACTTCTGATTGAAGTTCTAAAGACTCTTGTTTAGGAATAATTCTAAGGGTTACAGTTGTTACATGAGTTCGAAATAAGTCAAAACAAGAGCGAGTTGCCCGCCATTGACAGAATACAAGGTCAATGGCGGGTTTCTTTTACAGCGGAGCAAGCCGATACCCATATAAGGGTATTGATTGGCGCCCACGCATGGGTATTGATAGGCACCCATATAAGGGTATTAAGTAAGCTTATTCCGAACTCACGTAGTATCTCACTTTTTTTGTATTATCTTTGTGGCTGAAACATAAATCCAAACAACTTATGAAACGAACAACATTCCTAGTTATGCTCCTGCTTAGTGTTTGCCAGGCTTTTAGTCAGTCGATGGACGAAGCCTTTCAGGAGGCGAATCGCATTGTGAACGAGATTCAGACGACTCAATTTGCTGACCGTACGTATAATGTGGTCGATTACGGTGCGACGGCCGGTGACTCTACACAACTTTGTCATGAAGCGATCAATCTGGCGATTCTGGCTTGCAATCAGGCCGGAGGTGGCAGGGTAATCATTCCGTCGGGAACGTACTACACGGGGCCCATCACGCTGAAAAGCAACGTGAATCTTCATCTGGAAGAGGGGGCTGTATTGAAGTTTACGACGGATGTGTCGTATTATTATCCGGCGGTGCTGACGCGTTGGGAGGGGATTGATTGCTACAATGCCCGCCCGCTGATTTATGCTTATGGCGAGACGAACATCGGGCTTACCGGACAGGGAACGATCGACGGTCAGGGTTCGCCGGATGATTGGTGGTATATGAAGGGCGGCCGATGGTCGAAGGAAGGCAAACGCACTCAATTGGACGGTGGGCGTGATCGCCTATTTGGTATGGCCGAAACGTTTACTCCGATTGACCATCGTGTGATGACGGCTGAGGATGCTCTTCGTCCGCAGCTGATCAACTTTTATCGCTGTAACACGGTTCTGATTGAAGGGGTTACGCTTCTGAACTCACCGTTTTGGGTGATTCATCCGTTGTTTTGCGAGAATCTGATTGTGCGCAACGTGTCGATCAACGGTCTGGGTCCGAACAATGACGGCTGCGATCCGGAGTCGTGTAAGAATGTGTTGATCGAAGGATGTACGTTTAACACGGGTGACGATTGCATTGCAATCAAGAGCGGTCGGAACGCAGACGGACGTCGTTGGGCAACTCCGAGCGAAAACATTGTGGTCCGACGTTGCATGATGCGCAATGGTCATGGCGGTGTGGTTGTCGGCAGTGAGATTTCAGGTGGGTATCGAAACCTGTATGTGGAAGATTGCGAGATGGATAGTCCTCAACTTGACCGGGTGGTACGTATCAAGACAAGTACGTGTCGTGGGGGTATCATCGAGAATATCTACGTACGTAATGTGAAGGTGGGTGTGTGCAATGAGGCGGTGATGCGTATCAACTTACAATATGAGAATAATGAGAAGTGTGACCGAAGTTTTCCTCCGATCGTACGTAACGTCAATTTAGAGAATGTGACATGTGAGAAGAGTCGGTTTGGTATCTTGATCAACGGTCTGGACGAAGATGACAATATCTACGACATCTATCTGAAGGATTGCGTGTTCAACAACGTAGAATCGAAGGGTAACCAAATGACAGGAAAATGGCACAACATCCGTTTCGATAACCTTCGCATCAATGGTGAACAGGTTAAAGAACCGGTATCGAACAGTAAGGGTTCGTTTGAGGTTTTCTGACAAGTCCGTGATGACTGACGAACGAACCAGAAGGAAATGAAGGAATACTATCCGGTTTTGAGTATTGCAGGCAGTGATTGTAGTGGCGGCGCCGGTATCCAGGCCGACATCAAGACGATCTCGGCTCTGGGCGGATATGCTGCGAGTGCCATCACTGCCGTTACAGTGCAAAACACTTGTGGCGTAAGGAATGTCTTTCCGATTCCGGCTCAGATCGTGGAGGAACAAATTGCTGCCGTGATGGATGATATCCATCCGCTGGCTGTTAAGATAGGTATGGTCAATCAGGCATCGGTCATTCATGCGATTGCTCGCAGTTTGCGTCACTATCGTCCCCGCTATGTGGTCTTGGATCCCGTCATGGTATCAACGAGCGGACACAGACTGATGGAAGATTCAGCCGTAGAGGTGCTTACCAACGAACTGATGCCATTGGCCACCCTGATTACTCCGAACCTGAGTGAAGCTGAGACCTTATGCGGGCAGAGATGTCAGACGATAGCCGACCGTATCGCAGCTGCAAGGCATCTGCTAGGCTATGGAAGTAAGGCCGTGTTGGTCAAGGGGGGGCATGATTGTGTGGAGATGACGGATATCCTATATATAAAAGATACAGATCGTCACCATCTTTTTACGGCAGAGAAGGTGGAAAGTCGCAACACGCATGGCACGGGATGTACGCTTTCTTCGGCAATCGCTACGTTTCTGGCACAAGGAATGGGACTGATCGATGCCGTAGAACATGCCAAATTATACGTCACAAAAGGTATTCAGGCAGGAAGTGATGTCACCACAGGTGCGGGACATGGCGCTCTTAATCACTTTTTCTCCCCTATCGCTATGAAAACTAAAGGGTAAAATAGATTTGGATGACTACACAAATATTTATATCTTCGCCGCCGCAAATCTAAATCATTTATTGAAAGCGAACGTATTATTAAACAAATAAGTAGAGATATGAAAGCATTTGTTTTTCCAGGACAAGGTGCCCAATTTGCAGGTATGGGCAAAGATTTATACCAGAGTCGTGCCCTAGCCAAGACGTTGTTTGACAAGGCAAACGACATCTTAGGATATGATATCACCGATATTATGTTTAACGGAACAGATGAAGACCTGCGTCAGACAAAGGTAACGCAACCGGCTGTGTTCCTTCACTCTGTTATCTCAGCCCTGTGTATGGACGAAAACATCAGACCGGAAATGACAGCCGGACATTCATTGGGAGAGTTTTCTGCACTAGTGGTTGCCAATGCACTTTCATTCGAAGACGGTCTGAGACTGGTTTATGCCCGTGCAATGGCTATGCAAAAAGCATGTGAAGCTACTCCTTCGACCATGGCAGCAATCATTGCTTTGCCTGATGAGAAGGTAGAAGAAATTTGCATGGAAGTCGAAAAGAGTGGAGAAGTTGTTGTGCCTGCAAACTATAATTGTCCGGGACAAATCGTTATATCTGGTTCTATGGCTGGCATTGAGAAAGCATGTGAACTCATGAAGGCAGCCGGTGCCAAACGGGCATTACCCTTGAAAGTGGGAGGCGCATTCCATTCGCCACTGATGAACTTGGCAAAGATTGAATTGGAAACAGCTATCCAGAACACGGATTTCCACCAACCGAAATGTCCGGTGTATCAAAATGTAGATGCTTTGCCACATACTTCACCCGAGGAAATCAAGGCGAATCTTGTAGCTCAATTGACTGCATCCGTACGATGGACACAAACCGTAAAGAACATGATTAACGATGGTGCAACAGAATTTATCGAATATGGTCCAGGAACTGTACTTCAAGGTTTAATCAAGAAAATCGATAAAGAAGCTAATGCACATGGAATGAATTAGGATACTGATTTTTCATAGACATGGATACTCAAGATACTAAAATCGTTATCTATCAAATAGTTACTCGACTATTCGGCAATTCGCAGATTCCAAATGTGCCAAATGGAACGATAAAAGATAACGGATGTGGAAAAATGGTGGACTTTACAATGGAAGCTCTTAACGCAATCAAGCAGTTGGGAGCTTCCCACATTTGGTATACCGGCATCATCGAACATGCTACACAAACAGATTATACCCAATATGGCATACGTGCTGATCATCCGGCAATTGTCAAAGGAAAGGCCGGCTCGCCTTATGCCATCAAAGATTACTATGATGTAGATCCCGACTTGGCTTCTTCTGTACCGAACAGAATGAAAGAATTTGAATTACTCGTCAAACGGACACATCGGGCAAAACTAAAAGTGATTATTGATTTTGTCCCTAATCATGTGGCACGACAATATCATTCTGACGCCAAACCGGCAAGCATCAGAGATCTTGGAGAATACGACCGTACAGACATGGCTTTCGATTCGAATAACAATTTCTACTATATCCCGGGATATACCTTCCAACCATCTTTCGACTTAAAACAAAATGCGGATACGCCATATAGGGAACATCCTGCTAAAGCTACCGGTAATGATCGTTTCGATGCGACTCCAAACGTAAACGATTGGTATGAGACTGTCAAGCTTAATTATGGAATAGATTTCTGCAACGGCCATACTAAACATTTCTCGCCAATTCCCAACACATGGTATAAGATGTTGGATATTCTACTTTTCTGGGCATCGAAAGGCATCGATGGATTCCGTTGCGACATGGCCGAAATGGTACCTGTAGAGTTCTGGGGATGGGTTATACCACAAATAAAAACACAATATCCCAAAATTCTCTTTATCGCAGAAATCTATAATCCGGAACAATATCGTAACTATATATTCAATGGTCATTTCGATTACTTATACGATAAAGTAGGTTTATACGACACACTGCGTGCGATAACTTGTGGCAATGCATCGGCTTCACAAATTACCGGATGTTGGCAACAAGTAGAAGGCATCAACACGCACATGCTGAATTTCTTGGAAAATCATGATGAACAACGTTTGGCATCTGACTTCTTTGCGGGAAACGGACAACGAGGTAGAGCAGCAATGATTGTTTGTACTTGCATGAATGTCAATCCTGTTATGGTATATTTCGGACAAGAATTTGGAGAATCAGCCATGCAAAGCGAAGGTTTCAGCGGACGTGATGGTCGAACAACAATCTTCGATTATTGGAATGTGGATACCATTAGCCGATGGCGTAATAAAGGTAAATTTGATGGCCTGTATCTCACCAAAAACGAGAAAGAACTACGTAATTTCTATGCACGGCTACTAAATTTATGTCATACGGAGAAAGCCATTGCAGAAGGAACCTTTTTTGACTTAATGTATGCAAACTATGAGAATTGGAACTTTAATTCTTATAAACAGTATGCATTCTTCCGTAAAAAAGATAACGAATTGCTACTGATTATTGCCAACTTCGATCACAATCAGGTACGTATTGACATTGTGATTCCTCAATATGCATACGAATGCATGCAACTTCCTTCATTAGAAGGTCGTCAAGCAACTGACCTTTTAACAGGACTGACGGAACCATTAAACATACATCACGATAAATTTATCGGTATTCTCGTTGAAGGCTGTAGTGGCAAAATACTAAAAATCACTTTGTGATGGCAAGAAGTAAAATCACTTATTGCAAGGATCTGTTCCTTTGAAAATTTTAGCAGGATACTACGAGGTGTTTTCAAACGCCATATTCCAATTTTATTTGGAACTACCCACACTCGACATGCTGGACACAAACTTACACAAAAAGGTCTCCCAATGTATAGTCAAAATAGGCTGGTTTGTTAAATATTATCATCGTATACTGTTTTACAGATCTTATATTTTGCGGTATATCAACTTTGCCCTATATTTGCGAAGTGTTTTTCATAGTATTAGATTTAAGGTTAACAAAAGGTTGGGTCAAAGCGTTGACCCTTTTTTTATGCCCTAGCCTCACTTTTTCGTGCTTTAGTTGGCTAAATCCCTTATTTTAGACTGGTGCATCAAACACTTGTGATGCGTGTCTTAACCACATAAGGTCAGTATGTTAAGCAAGCCTCCTCCGCATGCCGGATAAGGCCACAAGAGACCCATGAAACGACTTTAAAATTTAATATTGTACATTCAACAATAACAGAAAATAACTTATCGTAATAAGTACAATACGTAGTAATCTAAAAAACAGTGTTTTAAAACATAGAAGAAACGCATTTATTTATTTGCTATTATAGAAAATCTAATCTATTTTTGTCTTGTTTATAAAAACCATGTTAACTAATAATTCTTATAAACTGTGCAGACAGAACACGAAGTCAGTCTTAATATCTCTGTTGATTGTGTTCTTTTAGGTTTTGACGGTGAAGAGTTTCGAGTTTTACTTGTCAAACAGTCAACAGCAACAGAAGCTCCCTATAAATTGCCGGGGAGTCTGATCTATGTAACTGAAGATCTCGACGAAGCAGCACGTCGCGTATTGTTTGAGCTGACAGGATTAAAAAGTGTACCCATGATTCAATTCAGGGCATTTGGTTCAAAAAATCGGACACGCAATCCGAAAGACATGCTATGGTTGGAACATTTTCACAGTCTTAACTCTCCCATTGATCGTATTGTAACCATTGCATACCTTGCGTTACTTAAAATCGACAGCAAATATACAAGACTCTCTCATCAATACGAAGCATGTTGGGTGCCAACCAAAGAAGTCAAAGAATTAGCATTCGATCACACTGACATTTTGCGCGAAGCACTCATACATATTCGTCACTATGTAGAGATATCTCCGGCTGCTTTATTCGATTTGTTACCCAGAAAATTTACGATAACCCAACTCCGACGTCTATACGAACGAATCTACGACAAGGTATTTGATGTCCGGAATTTCCATAAATACATCTCTAAAATAAAATATATTGTGCCTCTGGACGAGTGTGAAGAAGGAGTGTCACACCGGGCAGCACGTTACTATCGGTTTGACAGGCAGGCATACAACCAACTTCGAAAATAGAATCATCAACTTTAACCAACAATTATCTCTTAAAATATTACAAACTCTATGACAAAAAAATATTTATTAGGGTATGACATCGGAAGTTCTTCAGTTAAAGCCAGTCTTGTAAATATCACAAGTGGAATCTGTGCAGCATCTGCTTTCTATCCTAAAACAGAAGCTCCTATCACGGCTATCCGGTCAGGCTGGGCAGAACAAGATCCGGATTCATGGTGGGAAAGTTTGAAGCTCTCAACGACAGACGTGCTACATCAGGCAAATGTAACCGGTAATGAGATTGCAGCCATTGGTATTTCATATCAAATGCACGGACTGGTATGTATTGATCACGATCTGAAGATTTTGCGGCCATCTATTATTTGGTGTGATTCGCGTGCTGTTTCTTATGGGCAACGTGCATTTGAAGCATTGGGAGAAAATTTCTGCCTGGAACATTTACTAAACTCACCTGGCAACTTCACAGCTGCAAAACTTGCATGGGTCAAAGAAAATGAACCTCAAATTTATGAGCGAATTTATAAAATTATGCTCCCTGGAGACTACATTGCGATGCGTATGACGGGAGAAGTCTGCACTACGGTGTCCGGCTTGTCTGAGGGTGTGTTTTGGGATTTCAAGAAAGATGCCGTTTCATTGGATTTACTAAGGTTTTATGGTATTGATTTATCACTGATCCCAGATGTCAAACCAACTTTTTGTGAACAAGGCTATGTCACACAAGCTGTTGCACGAGAATTAGGTTTGCAGGCTGGTACTCCGGTCACTTATCGTGCAGGAGACCAACCAAACAATGCATTATCCTTAAATGTATTCAATCCTGGAGAAATTGCCTCTACGGCAGGAACATCTGGAGTTGTTTATGGTATATTGGATGACGTCAACTACGATGCGCTCTCGCGTGTCAATGCTTTTGCCCACGTGAATCACACAAAAGAAGACACTCGTTTAGGTATTTTGTTGTGTATCAACGGAACAGGTATCCTAAATTCGTGGATTAAACGAACAATGGGTACCGACTTATCTTATCCGGAGATGAACGAATTGGCAGCAACCGCACCAATCGGCAGTCAGGGATTAAGCATTATTCCTTTCGGGAATGGTGCAGAACGCGTATTATGCAATCAAGAACCCGACTGTTCTATTCAGGGACTAAACTTTAATATCCATACACGTGCGCATATCATGAGAGCTTCTCAAGAAGGTATCGTATTTTCTTTCAAATATGGTATGGAAATTATGGAACAAATGGGCATGTCGATCAAAAAGATTCATGCCGGCCATGCAAATATGTTTCTCAGTCCTATTTTCCGCAACACGCTTGCCGGAGTAACGGGAGCTACCATCGAACTATATGATACTGACGGTTCTGTTGGAGCAGCTAAAGGTGCAGGCATTGGTGCTAAAATCTATGCCAATCACGATGAGGCATTTGCAACCTTGAAGAAATTGCAAGTTATTGAACCGTCCGTAAACGATGCAGATGCTTATGAAGAGGCTTATCATCAGTGGAAGAAATGCTTACAAAGAGTAGTAACTCTATAAAAATTAATAACTCTAATATCAAAAACTATGGCAACAAAAGAGTATTTTCCCGGAATCGGTAAGATTCCGTTTGAAGGTCAGAACAGTAAAAATCCTATGGCCTTTCATTATTATGATGCAGAAAAGAAAATCATGGGAAAACCCATGAAAGAATGGTTGAAATTTTCAATGGCTTGGTGGCATACGCTATGTGCTGAAGGTGGAGACCAATTTGGAACCGGAACAAAAATGTTCCCATGGAATGGTGCAGCTGACAAAATAGAAGCAGCTAAAAACAAAATAGATGCAGGTTTTGAGTTTATGCAGAAACTTGGCATCGAATATTATTGTTTTCATGACGTTGATCTCTGTGAAGAAGCCGATACAATTGAAGAATACGAAAGCAATCTCAAACAGATTGTAGCTTATGCCAAGCAGAAACAACAAGAAACTGGCATCAAACTCTTATGGGGTACAGCCAATGTGTTCGGACACAAACGCTACATGAACGGAGCTGCAACAAATCCGGAATTTGACGTTGTTGCTCGTTCTGCTGTACAGATCAAAAACGCTATTGATGCAACCATTGAATTAGGTGGTACAAATTATGTATTTTGGGGTGGCCGTGAAGGATACATGACGATACTGAATACTGACCAGAAACGTGAAAAAGAACATTTGGCACAAATGCTTCGTATCGCAAGAAACTATGCTCGTGCTAAAGGATTTACCGGTACTTTCCTTATTGAGCCTAAACCAATGGAACCGACCAAACATCAATACGATGTGGATACGGAAACAGTTATCGGCTTCTTAAAGGCTCACGATCTGGACAAAGATTTCAAGGTCAATATTGAAGTTAATCATGCCACATTAGCCGGTCATACTTTTGAACACGAATTAGCCGTTGCCGTTGACAACAATATGTTGGGTTCTATCGATGCCAATCGTGGCGACTACCAGAACGGATGGGATACAGACCAATTCCCGATTGACAACTATGAATTGGTTCAGGCAATGATGCAAATCATCCGTAATGGCGGATTAGGTAACGGAGGTTGCAATTTCGATGCTAAGACTCGTCGAAATTCAACTGATTTGGAGGACATCTTCATCGCACACATCTCTGGTATGGATGCTATGGCACGTGCATTAGAGTGTGCAGTCAAATTATTAGAAGAGTCTCCTTATAAAAAGATGCTGGCAGATCGCTATGCTTCATTCGACAAGGGAGAAGGTAAGAGATTTGAAGATGGCCAAATGACACTTGAAGAACTGGTTGATTATGCAAAAGCTAATGGTGAACCTAAACAAATAAGTGGTAAACAAGAGCTGTATGAGCGTATCTTAAGTTTATATTGTTAATATGTTCCGGTAATTAAGGCCTACCGTTGCCATCGGACTCAGCTTCGATAAGCCTTAAAGCATATAAATATATAGATCCAACTAGGTATCAGATAAAAAATCTAGTAGGGTCTATATATTTTTCAAACTAATTGTCTATTTTTGTGTTTTGAACAAAAAAAGCGTACCTGTATGAGTAAAACAGAAAACCATGTGTTAATAATGGCAGGCGGTGTAGGTAGCCGATTTTGGCCAATGAGTACCGTTGAAATGCCTAAGCAATTTATTGATATCTTAGGATGTGGACAATCACTAATCCAATTGACCGCAAGTCGATTTAAAGATATTTGTCCGCCAGAAAACATGTGGGTAGTAACCTCTGCAACCTATTCTCATATCGTCAAAGAACAATTACCGGAAATTCCGGAATCCAATATACTCGAAGAGCCTTGTCGACGCAATACGGCACCATGCATAGCTTATGCCAGCTGGAAAATCAAAGCGAAACATCCTAAGGCAAACATGATAGTAACACCTAGTGATCATATCATCATAAATACTACTGAATTTCAAAGAGTGATACGTTCGGCTATGAGTTTTACAGAGAACTCAGACGCAATCGTAACCCTGGGCATGAAACCTACACGACCGGAAACCGGATATGGCTATATAGAAGCAGATTTAACCATTTCGTCGACTACAAACAAAGAAATCTACAGAGTTGATTCGTTTAAAGAAAAACCTGATTTAGAAACAGCCAAAGCTTACGTAAAACGGAATAATTACTTTTGGAATTCAGGAATTTTTATATGGAATATCAATACGATAATCAATGCATTTCGAGTATATCAGACAGGAATGTCCAAAATCTTCGACAATTTAAAGCCATACTACTTTACTCTGCAGGAACAAGAGAAAGTAAACCGTGATTTTCCGATGTGTGAAGATATTTCTGTTGACTATGCAATTCTCGAACGCGCTGAAGAAATCTTTGTCATGCCTGCCGACTTTGATTGGAGCGATCTCGGTACATGGGGCTCGCTTTATAACCAAATAGGCAAAGATCAGAGTCAGAATGTCTTGATTGGGAACAATATTCATACATACGAAACTCGGAACTGCTTAATTCACACTACACAAGAAAAAAAGGTTGTTGTGATTGGCTTAGATGGCTATATTATTGCTGAAAAAGAAAACTCCTTATTAATCTGTAAACTCACAGAAGAACAAAAAATCAAATTCTTCACGAATAGTTAATTTACGTTAGGTTACTATGAAAATATTATTATCGTTACCACCCAACTTAGTAAATTACTTTCATGAAATAGAACACGTCAACCCATCAGAATGGTTTTGTACATCAGATCCTGTCGGTAACAAACTAGGTTCGGGAGGAGGTACGATATGGTTACTCGAATCATGTCAACAAACGTGGAATCCACAACAAACGTTCGATGAATGGTTATCACGTGACAAACGTATTCTTATACATGCCGGTGGCCAAAGCAGACGTTTACCGGCCTATGCTCCATCCGGTAAGATTCTTACCCCCATTCCTGTGTTCCGATGGGGAAAAGGGCAATGTCTTAAACAAAACTTACTATCACTCCAATTACCACTTTATCAACGCATCATTGAAAAAGCTCCCGATTCCATCCATACACTAATAGCTAGCGGAGATATCTATATCCGAAATGATAAACCTTTACCAAACATTCCCGAAGCAGATGTTGTATGTTATGGACTGTGGGTGGATCCTAATCTGGCCAAAAATCATGGTGTATTTGTTTCATCCCGACAAACTCCTGATAAACTTGATTTCATGTTGCAAAAACCATCTGTAGAAGAACTTAACAATCTCATACAGACCCATCTCTTTTTGATGGATATAGGAATCTGGCTATTGAGCGACCGTGCTGTAAAATTACTACGTTATCGGTCAAAACAAAACGAACACACTACATACTACGATTTATATGCTGATTTTGGGCGTTCGTTAGGTGAGCATCCAACCGTCCTTGATAAGGAATTACAAAATCTAAAAGTAGTCATTATTCCGCTTTCTGACGGAGAATTCTATCACTATGGCACAAGTCATGAACTATTGTCCTCAACGGTTGCCATACAAAATCGAGTAAACGACCAGCGTAAAATCAAACACCTGAAGATTAAACCACATCCCGCAATATTCGTACAAAATGCAGACATAAACATTACGTTAAAAGCAGAAAACAGTGATGTATGGATTGAAAACAGTTGTGTAGGAAAAGATTGGCAACTTACTCATCAACACATTATTACAGGAATACCGCAAAACACATGGAAACTTTCTCTGCCCATAGGTGTCTGTATAGATGTAATACCCATAGGGCAAACAGGTTACGTAGCACGTTGCTATGGATTCAATGATAGTTTCAAAGGGAATTTATGTGAGAACACTACACTTTTTATGGGGCGTTCAATCATTGAATGGTTAACAGAACGCAAACTGACAGTAACAGATATTGAGCACAATGAAGATCTTCAGGCAGCTCGACTATATCCAATATGTATGTCTGCCGATGAAATAGAAAAAGTATTTCGTTGGATGATCAATGAACCGACATACGAAGAAGGAGGGAATATTTGGAAAAATAGCCGACGCATCTCAGCCGATGAAATCTCAGCCTATGCCAACTTACACAGGCTAACCCAACAACGCGATGCGTATTATGCAAAAAACTTGGTAGCGCTAGCTAAAAACTACGAACGGAGCGTTTTTTATCAACTCAATCTAAAAAATGCAGCTGAAGAGTTTGCTGCCAATCATTTACCAATACCTGAACCTCTTCCTGAACAGACACCCCTAATGACACGCATCCACGACCGGATGTTTCGTTCCCAACTCCTGAAGCTACAAGGAAAAGACGGCACAATCGAAGAACAAAAGGCATTTCAGTTGCTCAGAGAAGGACTTATATCTACCATATTAACACACAAACAACGTCCCCACAGGGCTGTATATGCAGATCAGATCGTATGGTCGCGAAGTCCTGTACGCATTGATTTGGCTGGCGGATGGACAGATACCCCGCCCTATTGTTTGAATGAAGGTGGTAACGTGGTCAATATGGCTATAGAACTGAACGGACAACCACCCTTGCAAGCATACGTAAAATCATGCAAAGAATATAAAATCGTCCTACGATCTATTGACTTAGGCGCTGTCGAAGAAGTACATACTTACGAAGAGCTGCGAGACTTTATGAAAGTCGGATCACCTTTCTCTATACCCAAAGCAGCACTGGTTCTGGCCGGATTTCAACCCGGATTCTCACTCGATTCCTACCCGACGCTCAATGATCAACTGCACGATTTCGGATGTGGAATAGAAGTAACACTATTGTCGGCCGTTCCTGCGGGCTCCGGATTAGGCACCAGTTCCATTTTAGCATCAACCGTATTGGGAGCCATAGCCGACTTTTGCGGCTTGACGTGGGATAAAAATGACCTATGCCGTCGTACCTTAGTGTTGGAACAACTGCTCACTACCGGTGGCGGATGGCAAGACCAATATGGTGGAGTGCTGCAAGGCATCAAACTATTACAAACCGGTAGCGGATTTGATCAATCGCCCGTAGTACGCTGGCTGCCGGATTTCCTGTTTACCGGACCCGAATATCAGAAATGCCATTTGCTTTATTATACAGGTATAACACGTACGGCCAAAAACATATTGGCAGAGATCGTTCGCGGCATGTTCCTGAATTCTACAGACCATCTGACCATCTTGAATGACATGAAAGCCCATGCATGGGAGCTGTTCGAAGTCATTCAACGCGGTGATTTTAAAGAGTTTGGACAGCTTGTAGGAAAATCATGGAAACAAAACAAGCAACTCGATTCCGGAACCAACCCTCCATCAATAGAAGCAATTATCCGCCTGATTCACGATTTCTGCTACGGATACAAACTTCCGGGAGCCGGCGGTGGCGGATTTCTCTATATGGTGGCCAAGGATCGGGAAGCAGCATCCCGCATCAAACAAATCCTGACAGAAACGCCTCCAAATGCATGCGCACGATTTGTTGAAATGTCATTGTCTGACAATGGACTCAAAACAAGCCGGAGCTAAATTCTCGAAGTAGTACTTCGAC
>CAZEPM010000051.1:0-14148 GCA_964514145.1 uncultured Bacteroides sp. | reverse complement strand
TTAAACCGATATGAAAATCTAAAATAAATTCCAAACAATTTAAGTATAATGAAACAAAAAATCTGTACTTTTGCAAAGTCGAGTTTACAAAACAAAGTTTTTTTCAACATTATTTTTAATATGGCTATAACTAACAATACTTTTCAGGAAATCAACGAAAGCTTCACAACGAAAGAAGCTATCGATGAAGCAAAGCGTTGTCTGAACTGTAAGCATCCATCTTGCAAGAAAGGATGTCCGATAGAAAACGATATTCCCGGATTCATTCATCAGTTGTCAATGGGCAATATGGGAGATGCCATGCGTATCATCAACGAAAAGAGCAACCTGCCTGCCATCTGTGGCCGTGTCTGCCCGCACGAAAAACAATGTCAGGGTCACTGTGTGCTCTATGCCAAAGGAAAAGGTATACAGATAGGCAAATTGGAACGCTTTATTGCAGACTTCGATACGCAGATGAACCTCATCCGCGACCGGTTGCCACAAAAAACGCGTGGCAAAGTGGCGGTCATCGGTTCCGGACCGGCCGGATTGACGGTTGCCGGCGATCTAGCTCGCCAGGGATTTAAGGTTACAATCTACGACAGTCAGGAAGAAGCCGGCGGTGTGCTCATGTATGGCATTCCTGAATACCGACTTCCCAAAGCGGTTGTGCGCAAGGAGATTGAGAAAATCGAAGCACTGGGCGTGACATTTGAACTTAACTGCATGGTGGGTCGCCAAATCACCATCGACCAAATGTTTGAAAAAGGATTCGATGCCATCTTTATCGGTACGGGAACAGCCTTGCCCAAGGCGCTAGACATCCCTGGCGCGCACATGCGCGGCATTGTGCAATCATCCTATTTCTTACACATGGCCAATATCTACAATGAAGGCGAGACTGATCGTGACTCCGTTCCCGTAAAAGTAGGTGAAAACGTAGGTGTCATCGGCTGTGGAAATGTAGCAATAGATGCCGCACGCACAGCTATCCGTATGGGAGCAGCCAGTGTCAGTATCATCTATCACCGAACAGAAGCAGACATGCCCGCCCTGCAAAGTGAATATCAGGAAGCCGTCAAAGAGGGTGTACACTTTTTATGGGAAACCAAAACGCAAGAATTTTTGCCAGATGAAGAAGGAAAAGTACGCGCCATCGTAGCCATGACCCCCGAAGGAGAGAAAGAAATTCCGTTCAACCGCATCTGTCTAGCCATTGGCTCACGTCCGGCCAATCGCATTGTCTCGACTACAACGGGAATTGATGTTGACAAGGCAGGTTACGTCATTGTGCGCGAACGTCCGTATGGCATGACTACTCGCCGTGGTGTATTTGCCGGAGGCGATGTCGTACATCATCCTGCCACAGTCGTTTTAGCCATGAAAGCAGCTAAGCAGGTAGCGGCAGGCATTGCGCAATATGTAGACGCCATCAAGCTCATCGAAGACGTTAACGGCTAAACAATTCCTATATATAGCGCGAATGAGGTTGACACGTATGCAGTATCTCTGTCATTCGCGCTCTCTTTATCCTCTATGCCAATCAAAACGTATGCTAACGCTTCCTGCGACGCGGGAAAGACCATCGTCCGGCAGGATTCTGAGCTTCAACTTTCCGCTCCACTTCGTCGGGTAGTCCAGCAAAGAAATCAATTCCTACACGACGTTCCACCTCGTCGACCGTCATCATAAAATCTTCCAAACGCGCTCCCTTCTGATTACGATGCGGATAAATAAAGCCTATGGCACGAGGTGTCTTCCCATGCAACGAAAGAATCACCTTGAAAAATCCGGTGGGGACCGTTACCCGCCCTTCACCGATATGACGAGCCGATGCACCTACTATGGGGCCGCACACTATCAGAATCGCACTGTCGCGCTTTGCCCAATGACGACACTGACGCTCCAACTGTCCCCAGTTTCCAGAGTTAAAATCAGCTTTCTGTGGACACATATTGGTCAGATAAAAACACTCCTCCATTGCTTTCCGGCTCCATTTCATATCGGCAGCAGGAACCATGTGCCCACGCGTGTAACCCGAATTCCTATAATCCGCCAACGTAGCTTGCGGTCCGTCGAACGTAGGATCTTCCATAAAACAATCTTCACGGAGAAGGTCTCCATCTACCTCTTCAGCAGTCAGCTCCCATGCCACCCAATTGGGAATTTTCCAGTCAGAATTATACGAAACCACATAGCCCGTATGATATAAAATGGTTTCCTGTCTACCCTCAATAGGTGCCGGAAGAGCTATCCTCAGATTCTCATCAGACATCGAGACAAAATCCTCGGCTATAGCGTCTTCCGACTGCTCAGCCAAAGACATGATCGCATCGTTTATTCCATAGGGAAGTTTTGCAGGTAACTGGCCAATGACTCTTTCCAACGGTTCCGGAATCGGCAATTTATGCTCATACACACCATATGCATAGCATAAAACCAAAGCCACCACAACCGACAACCCTAAACGCAAACCATATCCGCTCTTCTTTTTTCTACGTCTCATACTTATGTTTCAATATCTATCTTGACCGAACAAAGATACAACATTACAACCAACCGACTTCACAAATTCAATCAAAGGAATAAGTCGCCGTACACGTTTATCCGTTTTATTTATGTATATTTACTCCGTAATTCAATATTCCGCCACAATCATGAGACCAACCCGATGGACAAAACCCGAATCCTTATTAGTGCTCGACCTTTACTTTGCCAAACCACGTGGCCTGAAATCTAGCTATACATCGGAAGTGAAAGCCCTCGCAGCCATACTTAACCGCACTCCCAAAGCCATCCGACGACGTATGATGCGCTTCCATACATGGTATCCACCTCTACCCTTTGCACGCGACTCTCATTCGGACAATGAAGACACAGATGAGGTGTGGAATGACTATTTCGCCTATCCCAGACGGGTACGTAAAGAAGCGAAACAAGTGAGAAACGAACTTCAATTTCATATCCTTGCACTTCAACTCTACTTCCGACTCATCATCAATACCATGAATGAACATGTGCCCGAAATCAGAGAATTAGCCAAACTTACTAAACACTCAGTAGCACAAGTCATCGTCGTGCTCCACAGCTATGCTCAATACGACCCCTTCATACGGGAAAAGCCTCAAACGCAACTTTCTGGATACAGCAAACTAGTGTGGCGAAACTTCGCCGATATACCGGAACAACTGGAAAATCTCGCAACCCAACTACGCGAACAATATGTCAACAGACCCGTTCGAAAGAAAAGTCAAGATTAATTGCAAAAAAATGGCGGGATTTTTTCCTACTTTAAGAGAAACAAGTATCTTTGCACCCGAATTAAAAAAGCCGAAATAACTCAGCTGGTAGAGTAGCTCATTCGTAATGAGCAAGTCGCGGGTTCGAGTCCCGCTTTCGGCTCAAAAAGCCTCCCTCCCACACCCCTACAGAAATCTTTTTTTGGGGTCAGCAAAAAAAATAAATAGGAATGAATTTCAATAATTAATCTTCGTTCTATAATAGAATCCGTTTCCTACACATTGCTAAGATTAGTTCTCTCCTCCGAAATATTGGTTTACTTTAATGTGAATGGGATAGAGAGCAATGATACTGATACCATTCATCTAACTGAAAAATGAATTCACTTCTTAAACATTAAAAAAAGAAACCGACCACAAAATCTCTTTTGGGTCGGCCTACAATTTTACAAGGAAGCCGCACCAGTAATACGATGAAACTCCGAGTAATAAGATTTGAGAGCTCACCTCCTTTGTAATCCACCGGCATAACTAAATGCTACCCGAAGGTGTGGCCCGCCATTGGAGATTGAAGCATATCTCGGTATTTCAGTATAATTGATGAGTTTCCCAGTTCTACAGGTGCGGCTCATCTTTTTTGTATTACAAATATACGACAATTATTCCTAAACTTACAATACTTATCCTGATATACATAAACTTTAACATTGTTTTTATCAAAAAAGGATTTCCAATATTTTAAAACAAAAACAACTATTTTCGACAGAGAATAATATAAAAAGAGACCGACCCAAAAGAAATTTTGGACGGTCTCTCAATATATGAAAAATTCTTCAGGTATTTGTACAAAAGAAAGGTGACCCCAAATCTATGGACTTTTAGGTCACTATCTTTCTTTGTTCTTACCTATTTCTTTGTTAAGCATTCTTGACTTTTTCAACGATAGCTTTGAAAGCTTCCGGATGATTCATTGCTAAATCGGCCAACACTTTACGGTTGATCTCAATACCTGCCTTATGCAACGAACCCATCAACTTTGAATATGATAGTCCTTCTAGGCGAGCTGCCGCATTAATACGTTGAATCCACAATGCGCGGAAATTACGTTTTTTATTTTTACGATCACGATATGCGTAAGTCAAACCTTTTTCCCAGGTGTTTTTAGCTACAGTCCAAACATTTTTTCTTGCACCATAGTACCCTCTCGTGAGCTTTAAAATCTTCTTTCTTTTTGCTCTTGAAGCAACATGATTTACTGATCTTGGCATAGTTTTAATTTGTTTTTGAATGCTAGCGTCGCAGTCTTTTTTTATTCTACGAACTTCGGGCTAGAACATTCGGTTAATAAATAAATTTACGTTTACTTTAAAATTTACTTCATCGCTAAAAGTTCTCTAACTTGACGTAAGTTTGCTTTTTCAACCAATCCTACATGTACCAAGTTTCTCTTTTGCTTTTTCGTTTTCTTAGTCAGAATGTGACTGTGATAAGCGTGTTTTCTTTTAATTTTTCCTGTTCCGGTAAGAGCAAATCTTTTTTTAGAACCGGAATTAGTCTTAACCTTTGGCATCTTAATACTTTTTTAATTATTAATTATTATATATGGCAATGCACAAACCTCGGCATTACACATTATTCTTCACTTATTGCTTTTGTTGATTCAACCTTTGCAACTTCCTGTTTAGATTGTTGCATTGCATTCTTTTTTGTTCCTTTTTGCTTTTTCGGTACTAAAGAGATTGTCATCCGTTTACCTTCCAAAAGGGGCATTTGCTCAACTTTTGCATATTCTTCCAAATCATTGGCAAATCGCAACAGCAGCACTTCACCTTGCTCTTTGAAAAGAATGGAACGACCTTTAAAAAACACATAAGCTTTTACTTTGTCACCGCCTTGCAAGAAACCAATTGCATGTTTCAACTTAAAGTTGTAATCATGATCGTCGGTTTGTGGTCCAAAACGTATTTCCTTTACATTAACCTTAACCTGTTTGGCTTTTTGTTCTTTCTGGCGTTTCTTTAATTGATAAAGAAATTTAGAGTAATCAATTAAACGACAAACAGGTGGAACAGCGTTTGGAGAAATCTCTACTAAATCGCAATCACGTTCTTCTGCCATGCGTAAAGCTTGCTGAATAGGATAAACGGCCGATTCAATTTCATCGTCTACAATGCGCACTTCTTTGGCATGAATCTGTTCATTGATTCGATGTTGCCCTTTTAAATTGTCATTCTTCATCAAAAATTCTTATGTTCCTGTTTTTCTCTTTTGCTAGTTTATGATTCCTATTTCTTTATCTTTTACCAAAAACCTTTATTCAAAGACTTTTGCATTGAATAAAGTTCCATAAACGGCTGCAAATTTAGTACTTATTTATCATATCCTGAACTTCTTCATTCAGAATTTTAGCAAATTCTTCATATTTCATACTTCCTTTATCGCCTTCACCTTGTCGGCGTACAGAAACTTGTCCATTTCCTGCTTCTTTTTCGCCAACAATCAGCATATAAGGGATACGTTTCATTTCGTTATCGCGAATTTTACGTCCAATTTTCTCATTACGGTCATCAACAATAGCACGAACGTCCTGTTGCTTCAGATAAGATTTTACTTGTTCTGCATATTCATTGTATTTTTCTGAGATTGGTAAGATTGCTACCTGATCTGGTGCCAGCCACAATGGGAATTTACCGGCTGTATGTTCTATCAATACTGCGACAAAACGTTCCATAGAACCAAACGGCGCACGATGAATCATTACCGGCCGATGTTTTTGATTATCACTACCCATATATTCCAGTTGGAAACGTTCCGGAAGATTATAATCCACCTGAATAGTTCCTAACTGCCATCGGCGGCCAATAGCATCTTTGACCATAAAATCCAGTTTCGGACCATAAAAGGCAGCTTCTCCATATTCAACTTTTGCCGGAAGCCCTTTTTCTTTACAAGCTTCCACTATTGCCTGTTCTGCCTTCTCCCAATTTTCATCGCTACCGATGTATGGTTCTCTATTCTCTTTATCGCGTAAAGAAATTTGTGCTTCAAAGTTCTCAAAGTTCATTGATTTGAACACGATTGATATAATATCCATTACACGAAGGAATTCATCTTTTACTTGATCTGGACGACAGAAAATATGGGCATCGTCTTGTGTAAAACTACGAACACGAGTCAATCCATGCAACTCACCACTCTGCTCATACCGGCAAACAGTCCCAAACTCTGCGATACGTAAAGGCAGTTCTTTATATGAACGAGGAGAATTTTTATAAATCATACAGTGATGCGGACAATTCATAGGCTTTAAGAAATATTCCTCTCCTTCTTCCGGCGTATGAATAGGTTGGAAAGCATCTTTGCCATACTTAGCATAGTGACCAGACGTTACATATAATAATTTGTTACCAATAGGCGGACAGATTACTTCCTGATAATCATAGCGTAACTGTATACGACGTAAGAATTCTTGGAGACGCAGACGCAAAGCCGTACCTTTGGGTAACCACATCGGCAAACCTTTGCCTACCGTATCCGAGAACATAAACAAATCCATTTCCTTACCAATCTTACGATGATCGCGCTTTTTAGCTTCCTCCAACATTACCAAGTACTCGTCCAGCATTTTCTTTTTAGGGAAAGTAATGCCATAAACACGGGTCAACTGTTTACGATCTTCATGTCCTCTCCAATAAGCACCGGCAACAGATAGCAACTTAATTGCTTTTATCGGGGCAGTAGACACCAAATGAGGGCCTCGGCACAAATCGGTGAATGCGCCTTGCGTATAAGTTGTAATATGTCCATCTTCCAGTTCAGAAATCAGCTCACATTTATAGGTTTCACCACGATCTCCAAACATTTTTAAAGCGTCAGACTTCGCGATATCACGTCTGACCAAGATTTCCTTTTTTGTAGCCAGTTCTTGCATTTTAGCTTCAATGACAGGCAGATCGGCCTCTTTTATCACAGCCTCACCCGGGTCTACATCATAATAGAATCCGTTTTCAATAGCCGGACCTATACCAAACTGAATGCCCGGATAAAGTTCTTGCAGTGCTTCTGCCAGCAAGTGAGCACTCGTATGCCAGAAAGTATGTTTACCTTGTTCATCCTCCCATTTATATAGCACAACAGAAGCATCGCTCTGAATAGGACGTGACAAATCATAAATTTCTCCATTTACACCACAAGCCAATACTTCTTGTGCCAGACGCAGACTAATGCTCTCAGCAATCTGCAAACCAGTAACCCCCTCGTTATATTCACGAACAGAGCCATCAGGAAAAGTAATTTTTATCATAGTCTATGAGTTTTTTTCTTTTTTTAATACGCAAAAGTAACGAAATCTTTCCGAGTTCTATCCTAATATTTCAAAAATGTTATTCACCTAAATCCGTAAATCGTTTAATTACATTATAAGCTTCGAATAATCCTAATTCGCCAGCCTTACTCAGGTCTGCAATGCCCTGCTTGTTGTTCCCCAAATAGATATAGGTCAACCCGCGATTATAATAGGCTTCGGCAAAATGTTCATCTAGCTCGATTGTCTTTGTGTAATCAGCGATTGCTGCCCGATAATCACCTAAAATCCAATATAGATTTCCACGATTATAATAGGCATACATAAACTCCGGATCCAAATTTATTACCTGATCCAGGTCTTTCTTAACCAATTCATAATCCGTACTTTTTACGACTAACGATGTAGTCACGGAATTATTCCCTACCCCTACGACATCCTTGTTTATGCCTGATTCGGCTTTTTGATATTCCAGTTTTTTATATAAGGTTATTGCTCTGTTGAAATAAGCAGGAAAGAACGTCTCATCCAACAAGATTGCTTCCGTATAGTCATCTATTGCATTATCAAAATCTTGAACCAGATAAAAATCTAGTCCGCGCAAGAAGCGAAGCCTGGCATCTTTTTCGTTTTGAGTAATATTCAATGTATGCTCATCGATTGCAGAAAAATGTTCCTCTACCTGAGCTTCGCTCAAGGCTACTTCATGATTGGTTAACAACAAACGTTTCTGAGCAAAAAGAGAATCATGATTCAAATCGTCGATGCTCTTATAATAGTGGATTGTCCGTCCAATCTCATTTTCTTTCTCATAAAAAGTTAATACATACATCGGTTGAGGTTCAATACGGATATTCTTATCCTGCACACGGCCACGATATGCACTGGTATAACGCGGCATATCATCCGACTCATCAGCAACAACAATCTTACGATAATTATTCATGTTTTTATCAGACTTTTTACGCGTACTATCGTTTGATGCCACTTCTTTCTTTTTCCCGCTCTGACGATCTATCTGATCTTGTAACAGAACCAATTCGTCTTCTTCAGCACCACGCAAATCACCGGCCTTCCTACGCGCTTGAGCACGATACTGATAACCGACCATAAAGTTAGGATACTCAGTAAGCACAGTGGAATAATCTTGGATAGCCCTCCGCAATTCACCGATTTTATCCAATAATAGAGCCCGATTGAAAATCGCCATCATATTATCCGGTTCTTGCATGATCACAAAATCAAAATCTTCAATTGCGCGATTGTCATCTCCCACATAAGCACGCAACAAGCCCCGGTTATAATGTCCGATAAAATTCTGAGGGTCTATCCGCAACGCAATATCATAGTCCTCCATCGCACCGCGAAGATTCGACTGATAATAACGAGTCAATGCCCGATTAATATAATTGTCTGCATTTCGTGCCACTAAATAAATAGCCTGATCCAGGTCTTCTTCGGCTTCACTATAGCGTTTTTGCTGGATACGTAAAATAGCCCGTGCTGACCAAACATTACTACTATAAGCATCGACCTGTATTGCTTGCTCTATATTCTGCTCGGCCTTCAGCGTGTCTTGTTGTTTCATGGCAATATCTGCACGCATCAGATAACCATTAGATTCACGCGGAGCAAACTTTATCACTTGATCTATATCTTTTTCCGCGCCATCATAATCTTTCTGCTGCAACTTACAAAAGGCGATATTATTCCACAAAATACTATTCTCCGGATCATACTCTAAAGCTTTCTCGTAATCCGCTATTGCACCTGCATAATTCTTTTGCTGAATACGAGCATAACCGCGAACCTGATAACATCCGACGGCAAACGGATTACGTTCGATAGCTAAAGAGCAATCCCGTTCAGCACCTTGAAAATCTTCCAGATTAGCCTTTGCCAGTCCTCTGAAAAAATAAGGCTCATACAAGTAAGGTTTCGCACTGATAACTTGATTAAAATACTGAATAGACAATATGTAGTCTTCAAAATATAATGCGTTGCGGGCTATCGCCATCACACGATCCGTATTGAGTTGCGCATACGCCCACACTGACACACTATAAAACAATATTATTATGTGAAGCCTACGTATCATAACCATTATTTTACGTTTCTGATTTTATAAGAACAACGCGCCTTGCCTCTTAACAAGGTATTCAGTTTTCCGCGTATCAACTGACGCCGCAAAGCAGATATATGGTCAACAAATACGATACCGTCCAAATGGTCATACTCATGCTGCACAACTCGCGCATGATAACCCTCAACCCACTCATCGTGCTCTTGAAAGTTTTCATCCTGATATTTAATATGAACCTTACCGGGACGCTTCACCGCTTCATGAATCCCGGGCAAGCTCAAACAACCTTCCTCCATAGTGACCTCATCATCACTTAGCTCTAAGATCTCAGGATTGATATACACCCTACGAAAATCCTTATATTCAGGAATCTCATCCGACATGCAATCAAGATCGATCACAAACAACCGGATAGGCAACCCGATCTGTGGAGCCGCCAACCCTACCCCGTCAGCCCTCAACATCGTTTCAAACATATCATCCAGCAACTTCTTAAGTTCAGGATAATCCGCCGTAATCGTTTTTGTTTCTTCTCGTAATACTGGTTGTCCCAACGTATAAATCGGTAAAATCATAAATTGTCTTGATTAAATCTTTTTGATTCTAAATACGACTGCAAAATAATCGTCGCACTGATTTCATCCACCAACGCCTTATTCTGCCGAGCTTTCTTCCTCAATCCCCCTTCGCGCATCGCCTGATGAGCCAGCACGGAAGTGAAACGCTCATCAACCCATTCAACAGGCATATCGGGCAAGCTCTCCCGCAGACGCTCAACAAAAGGTCTGATATGATTCATATTCTCTGATAACTGATTATTCATCTGTTTCGGCATACCTATAATAATACGCTCAACAGGCTCCTTTTTTACATAATCAATGATAAAAGCCAGCAAATCCGACGTCGGCACCGTTATCAATCCGTTTGCAATAATCTGCAAAACATCACTCACGGCAATACCCGTACGTTTTTTACCATAATCTATTGCAACAATTCTGCTCATAGCCGTTTTGCAAAAATAGCAATTTCACCTAACTTAGTTCTCAATCAAAGACAAAAAAAGCTGTAAAAAGACAAAAGTAGGCCGTGTAGCGAACCTCCGCACGACTTGTTCCGCTCCTCCGTGCAACCTCTCCCAACTCCGACTTCTATCTGTTCCGACATCAGTTCGGAGAAGAGCCTAGATAAGGTCAGACTTTTCCTACAAAAGGTCGGAACCTTTCCCGAACGGTCTCTGAAGGGGGTTTCGGTGAGACGGGAACGGCGGGGGATGAAGTTAAAAAAGGGTTTCGTTTCTATCCGGAATTTGCAAAAGCAAGGCTGTTCCCTCATTAGAAACAGCCTTGCTTAATCATATCTAACCTGCGATTGTTTTCTCTAGAACAAACGATAGAGCAACCATGCTCCCTGAAAATCTTCACGATTCGGATATCTGGCTTTCAAAGCGTCGCGCGCTTGTGCAGCGGAAGCTTTATCGTCGAACGTTTGGGATACGACGCGATACATGTTGCGCTCCGGACTAAAAACGACGATGGCGTTATAGCCCTCTTTATCCAACCATTCTTTCAATGAATCAGCATTGGTTTTCACTCCGAAACTTCCACAAACCACACTATACGCCTTTAATCCGTCACCACTAACCATGGTCACTTTTTCCTCACGCACACTCTCATTTGTTGAAGGTGTTGTTTCCGTAGTGGGTGTAGCAACTACTGTTGTTGTCGGAACCGGAGTTGTCACAACCGGTGTGACTTCAACCGGTTCACTCACCTGAGGTTGTGCAAGTTCCTGCTGTTTGGCTTGTTCATATGCTTTCTTGTAAGCACTTTCACTGGATTTACAAGAAGCAAACGCCATAATCACACACAAGCCCGTGCTAAGAATCAAACATTTTTTCATATTTATCTATTTTTAAATCAATATTGCAAGCCTGACGTACAAAACTAAGGTACGATAATGTTAAGCAAAAATAGTACTATTTCCTATACCTTTGAGGGAAAGAGCGAAAAAAAATTAAATGCCACTGACAATTATTTTGTTCTCTAAGGAGTCATGACAGGTATTCGGCGACGCGCTGCATCCAGCGGATGTTTAAGAAAAAATGAATTTCTGCAACAGATACACGTTTTTAAAGATTGCTTCCTCGCACAACCAATCACGCAACAACACTTCGTGGGAAAACCCACAGCATCTAAACAACTCTAATGAAGCCTGATTATCGGCCGCAACATAAGCATACAACTGATGAATACACAAAATACGGCGAGCATATTCACAAACCAACTTAACAGCCTGAGTAGCAATTCCTTGCCTGCGATAAGGCTTTAAGATAGCCACACCGACCTCAGCCCGTCGGTGTAATGGCGAATAGTCTATCAAATCAATCGTCCCGACTACAACCCCACTATTGCAAAGCTCCATCATCAGACGCAACTCACGATCGATAAAGATATCATTGTGGCATTGCTCAATATACTTCTTTAGCGTATAACGTGAATAAGGAACTGTTACATTGCCGACATTCCACAACTCCGACATATTCTCCATCTGATACATCACCGGCAAATCTTCCAACTCCGGAGCACGCAGACGAATCGTTTCACCAACCAACAACTCTTGTCCTTTCATGGTTCCACTATATTCAAATCGTTCATCGTGCGCCGCACACTCGGCTGACAAAACAACGAAGCCGCTAAACCTATCAGTGCACACATTCCACCCACCGGGTTAATCGTAGCATAATACAGCCACAGATTCCCCCATACAACCACGGCCAACACCGCCATCCGCACCAGGCTCCAACGCCGGTAAGCAACGAGCGCATCAGTCAGAGGCAAATCCAACATACTGTGAGTCAACAGATAATGAAACCCCTTTAAAGACAATGGTATCGAGCCCAGAGTAAAAAGTATAGCAGCCGTCTCCAGCACGTACACCACGCGCGGTCTGCCCACTAACCAGCCCTCCTCAAACAAGCCTATCTCAAATGCGACAAACAACAAGACAGCTACGCCCCACAACAAACCGAAAGCCACTTGAAGCATCCTCACCATACGTTTGATATCTTCCATCGTTCCTTCCTTTCTTCAACTGACACCCGTAAACAACGTGCGGTTGACGATCGACCGGCCTAACGTCACCTCGTCCGTATATTCCAGCTCATCCCCAACCGACACCCCTCGCGCTATTACGCTTAACTTAACGCCAAACTTGGCCAACTTACGATAGATGTAGAAGTTCGTCGTGTCGCCCTCCATCGTCGGACTAAGCGCCAAAATCACCTCATCTGTCCCACCCGATTCAACCCGATGCACCAAGCTGTCGATAGTCAAATCCGAAGGACCTACCCCATCCATCGGAGAAATCACCCCGCCCAGCACATGATACACCCCCTTGAACTGCTGAGTGTTTTCCACCGCCATCACATCCTGAATGTTTTCCACTACACAAATCACCGACGCATCACGCTGCGGATTGCCACAGATTGCGCACGTTTCCGTATCAGAAATGTTATGACACACCCGACAATACCTCACCTCATGCTTCAAGTTAATCAGAGACTGCCCGAAAGCCTCCACCACAGACGTATCCTGACGCAACAGATGGAGCACCAACCGCATGGCCGTCTTCCGACCTATGCCCGGCAGCTTGGCAAACTCATTGACTGCCCGTTCCAGCAACACAGAAGAATATGATTGATTCACAACAAGTACTTTTTTTGATTGGCAAATATACGATTAATATGGAAAAACAACCCATCGGCCGCCAAAGAATATGCTGTCGCCTGATCCCATTTTGTCAGTTTCCGGCCCCGCTGTCCGACCCGATCCCTTGCTCCGCATGGCCCTCGCCGGTTCTGTTTCGGAGTACTTTTGCCTGCCGTTTCATTTTTAATTTGTATCTTTGAGGCCGGAAACAGATACCGAATCATTGTATGGAAATAACCAGTGCATCTTTCAAAGTCAGCAACACGCTTGTCGGCAAATGTCCGCAAGACGGTCTTCCGGAATATGCTTTCATCGGGCGCTCAAATGTGGGCAAGTCCAGTCTCATCAACATGCTGACCAACCATTCCAAACTGGCCATGACGTCGTCGACTCCGGGTAAGACGCTGCTTATTAACCATTTCTTGATCAATAACAACTGGTATCTTGTCGATCTCCCCGGATACGGATATGCCAAACGTGGCAAGAAGCAGCAGGATGCTATCCAGAGAATCATCCGTAACTATGTGTTGCAACGTGTGCAAATGACTTGTCTGTTTGTGCTTATCGACAGTCGTCTGACGCCTCAACGCATTGATCTTGAATTCATCAGGTGGCTTGGGGAACATGCCGTTCCCTTTGCTCTTGTCTTCACGAAAGCCGACAAACAAAACGTGACTCTCACTCGTAAAAACGTAAACAGGTTTCTTGATACCTTGTCGGCTGAGTGGCAGGAGCTTCCGCCTTCCTTTATCACTTCGTCCGAGACGCGATTGGGGCGTGCCGAACTGCTCGACTATATCGACGGGATCAACCAATCGCTCTGACTTGTGGCGG
>CAZEPM010000050.1:13672-14885 GCA_964514145.1 uncultured Bacteroides sp. | reverse complement strand
TTTAAAACAAACTGTTTATGAGAAAAATCATCATATACCTCAACCTGCTGATTGCCGTCTGCCTGCTACATGCCTGCATCGATGACAAAGGAAACTACGAATACCTCGACGAAGAGAGCGTAATGCAGATTAAAATCGACGGTCTATGCAGTGACACATCGATTGTCAGAGGCTCAGCACTAAATCTGTCGCCTATTGTACACAATGCCGATGACTCCTCACGCTACTCATACAGTTGGTACATCATGGACTACCAAGCCGCAGGATCTTTACCCAAACAATGGGACTTGAGCGACGAAAAAGACCTCAATTGGACAGTAAGTTTAGACGCAGCCCGATACCGGCTCAACTTCCGCGTGTACGACAATGCACTCGACATCTTCGTCCGCCATGAAATCATTGTCACAATCACAGCCACACCGATGAGCACCGGTTGGTATATCCTGAAAGACGACAACAACGAGACCGACATAGATTACATCAGTCTTGAAGGCGAACGCTACAACGATATATTAAGCAGCTACGAGTCAAAAATCTCGGGCACAGCCATCTCAATGGCCTACCAGAGCGGACGTTACTATCACAACGTGACCAACGAAGACGGTTCGGTAACGACCAAAAGCAACCTTTCGGTCTATCACATTCTGACCACCGAAGACATCCGCACCTACGATGCCAAAGACTTCACGCTCTATAAAACCTATGAAGACCAGTTTTATGCCGCTCCCGAAGTCTGCCGCCCGCAATTCGTCACTTTCGGCAGTAATTCTAACACCTACCTGATTAACGATGGAAAGATACACTACATCTATGGCATGACGAGTAACATCGGTAAGTATAGCGCAGCTTTCTCCGGATTCTACGATCTGACTGACTGCTTTCTTCCCTACAATGGCAGTAGTAATCTGATTTTCGACCAGCAAAACCGTTCGTTCTTCATCATCAGTTCCACCGGCACGAACATGACACCGCTTGAAGAAGCTGCCAATGCCACCGACACTCTCACGATGCAAAACATGGATTACGACTATGTTTGCAGCGGAAGTTACAGCAACAACATTGGTATTGTCGTGATGAGGAACCGCACAGACGGCAGCCACCTGCTTCTGCAAGAAGTTAGAGTGTACGATCCATCCAGCTATTCAAACAAAACCGAGTGGCTGGGTATCTCTCCCGTTCCGGACGAGAGTCAACTCGGCAACGCGCAAATCAT
>CAZEPM010000050.1:10987-13572 GCA_964514145.1 uncultured Bacteroides sp. | reverse complement strand
ATCATGGAGTATGAAGGCACAGGCAATGGACGTTACTTACTCTACAGAACCAGTTAACCAATTGGCCTAATCAATAACTACCAACCTTTAACCTATGAAAAATTAATCCAAATTACTTTTGTTATGGCGCTCATCTGGAGTGCCATAGCAAAAGTAGAAACACACACCATGAAGAACTCAACATTTCTATCCCATTTAGTATTTATACTATTCCTTAGTAATTGCTTTATCAGCATCGCACTCTCGGCTCTGGCACAAGACAAGCCCACGACCTGCACCGTCAGCGGCCAAGTGGTCAACGCAGAAACAGGCGAACCGGTTCCCTACACCACAATCGGATTCTCCCTATCGTCTCTCTACACAAATCTGCTCTACGTCACAATAGCCGACGAAGATGGCCGATTCAACTACAACGTACCGATGGGGAGTTATATGTTGCAAGTGACATCCATCGGATATGCTGGCCAAATGCTTAGCGCAGAAGCTACCGAAAAAGCTACACTCGACATGGGAATCATCAAGCTGAACACAGCAATCGAAGCCCTGCCGATGGTCGTGGTGGAACCGATGGTCAGCATCACATCGTCTGAAATCACCTATAACCTCAAGCAAGACCCCGACCGAGAGAAAATGAATCTGCACGAAATACTCGACAAAGTGCCAATGGTAGACATTACACCCGACGGCAAACTCTATGTCGACGAGCCGGGAAAAAGCTTTTTAGTAGTGCGCAACGGGAAAAAAGACGTGCTGTTCGACAATGTCGACATGCTCGACCAAACCCTGCGGGCGCTTCCTGCAAAAGGTTTTGAGAAAGTAACCGTAAAACTCATGCCGGAGAGCCGCTACGGAGACTACACGTATGTATTGAGCATCGATGCCGACAAAAGCAACCGCCTTTTCGGTGCCATCAACACCCACAACGACGCTTACAAGACCACGCCCGGAGAGCTCTACATCAGCACCGGCATACTGAGCAGCTACGACCGGTTCAGGGCAAGTTTAGGCGGAAACTTCACGAACACCAACAGTCCGAGCAGCCAACAGACGCTGGAACAATATTTCCACGACGACGAATCGCACCTGCTCCAAGAAGGAAAGACACACGACAACGGCGAGCGATTTGGCGGAAACTTTGCGTTTAGCTACGACCTGAACAAACAACACTTCATTACATCGCGCATAAGCTACACAAACTCGCGCAAGCGCAACTACGAGACCCTGTCTGTCGAGCAGTACAATCCAGCCGGAACATCGGCCTACACCAGTCAAAGCATGGACCGTAACCGCAACTACAGCATCAGCGGTTCGGTCAACTATCAGTACGACTTCGCCAAACCCAAACGCGTGCTCAATGTGGTCTATGACTTCTCGCACCAATCTGGAATACAAGACAACGACTACACGCTCGAGGGTGCTTACGACCCCGAAATCATCCCGCCCTATCTGGCCGGAAATACGCTCAGCCGCCAACACACCCTACAAGCTCATTACAGCGACCCGCTCGGTACGAAATGGACATTAGAAAGCGGGCTTGGCTACATCTACCGCAACTATCACACCCAAAGCCGCTACTACGACCCGATGTGGCAGGAAATCAACACGCAATACAACGCAATGGACAGCCGCAAACACCTTTTCAACGCCTACATTAACCTGCGCTATCAGTCGAAAATCGTCAGCGGGCAAGTGAGGCTGAAGGGGGAATACCTCGACGACGGGCGCGGCACACGCATCGACCAAGGCACGAACGAACCGGAATACATCTCGCAAAGCGGATTTTTCCTTACCCCGCAGGCCAATCTGGCTATCCTGCTGCAAGACAAATGGATTAGCCGCATCAGTCTGTCTTATAAATGGGAGAAACGCCGTCCGTTCCTGTCTGCCATGAGCACCAACGTCTACTACCTCAATCCAACGATGCTCTCGACCGGCAATCCGCGCCTCGACGACGAAGACCTGCACCTGCTGCACATGCAGTTGCAATTGCCCAAACGCACCAACATCGGCATCAGCGGCGACTATTCGGAGAACAAAATCGGTTCTTACTGGTATACAGACGAATAAAACCGCACCGTACGGACTTATGGGAACAACGGCATGTACAGAGGACTGACCCTATCGATCCACCACATGATGCAGCTCAAAAATCTGTGGGTGAGCATGATGTTCTCCGAAGCGTACCACTACGAGCGGACGGCCGACCGCCTACGCAGCGAACGTTTCATGACGAACGTCTCCATACAATCCACGTTTCCCGTCTCGCAGTATGGCTCTGTCACCCTGCTGGCCGGATATATTCACATCGACGACAGCGGTATGCGACAAGCAGACGTAGACCCGTTCAATATCATGGCACGCACAACTGGCAATTGTTCAAAAAACGGTTAAACGTGGAACTGGCTTTCACCAACCTGCTCGGATTCCGCAGCAACTCGCACAACGACATCCACATGCCCAACGTCGATCAGTATCAACACATAAAATCGACCACGCTCCCCGTTGAGCTGACCCTGAGGTGGACGTTGGGAACCTTCAAAGTGAAGCCCGTGCGCCAAGCCCGTCAAGGCGCTATCATCGACGAC
>CAZEPM010000050.1:0-10887 GCA_964514145.1 uncultured Bacteroides sp. | reverse complement strand
GGCACGTCCCAGTTCGACTTCTTCGCCATCGATAAATGCTTGCCAACCCGGGTAGTAAATCTCGGAAAAGACCACTACTCCACCTTTCGAAGAGCTCACCTCGTAAGTCAGTTTGTTTGGCAAATAGTCTGTCAAACAGATCGTTGACGTAGAATCTGCCGGTGTGGTCTGTCCGATTACCGACTCAAACTTCCGGTCGACCACAGCCGTATGACGTGGCCGAATGTGGTGAAGTGCATCGATTTCCTGATTGGCATTGTCTACGTAGTGCACCTCGTCGACAAACCATGCATTGCCATAAGCATAGGGATTGTACAAGGGAACAGTCTGTCTGTCTTGTCCTGACAAAATAAACCAACGCGTATTGAGCATATTGAGCACGGGGAATACGGAATCGTTTACCAGTGACATATCACCTCCGGCATTGGCGATTTCTTTATAGAGTGCCTGCATCTCAGGCGCAATGTGTTCTTCAATCATTTCCTGATAGCGACGCAACTTAGCTGCATTGTAGCCGCCAATGCTTTTGTGCCAGTAAGAGGTTTCGTTCTCGTTAAACGTGTTGCTGGCCAGATTGAGTACCCGATAGTCTAACGCCGAATCCTGCAAAATGATTTTGTCGGTCTCAGTCTGTCTGAACACTTTCTCGTGGGACACGGCTTCACGCTCCACAAACATTTCGTCGCAAAGATAACGTTTGTCGACCGACCACAGGTCGACCACACACAAAACGGTGATTAATCCCAGTGCCATTCCGCTCTTCAAACGTCCTATGACCAAGAACAGTAGAATCAGCGTTCCGACTAAGACAATAAAGAAACTGCGCCACGCGTCGGACGTAAACATGGCCACACGCATTTCCGTCAGGTTGGAAATGATGGGGGCAACATATTGCGAAGGAAGTCCGCTTTGCAGCGCATTCAGTTCGCTCGTAGAGAGGAACGAGGAGAAAAAGAGATGCGGAGCCAATGCAAACAACAGGGCCACACCACCCGTCAGGGCGAAACTGAGATAAAAGAACTTTATCTGCTCACGAATAATCTGCGGATGCTCCAAAATCTTCTTCAAGGCCATAATAGCCAGCAAGGGTATGGTGAATTCGGCAATCACCAGAATCGACGACACAGTGCGGAACTTGGCATACAGCGGTACGTAGTCGATAAAAAAATCGGTAAAGGCCATGAAGTTTTTACCCCAAGCCAGCAATATAGACAATACCGTAGCCGCCAGCAATGCCCACTTCATCGGCCCCTTGACGATAAACAGAGCGAACACAAAAAGCATCAGCACAAAGGCACCGACATAAACGGGGCCGGATGTTCCGGGCTGCTCGCCCCAATATTGCGTGAGCTGGCTGTAAATGCCGGCAAACTGTGGGTCAGCTTTCTCCATTGCCGTAGCATTTCCACTCATTAGCACGGGGTAGTCGCCTCGGTTGCTGGCGCCGCCTTTTACATTGGGCACAAGCAGTGACCATGTCTCGCCTATACCGTAGCTCCACGCCGTAATGTAACTACGCTCTAATCCGCTACTGGTTTGGTCGGCGTTGTTTTCCTTTATCAACTCACTCTTACCGCGCATCGACTCGTTGCTATACTGATAGGTGTGATACAGGTTGGAAAGATTGATGCAGATGCTTACGACTGCTGCCAGCAACAACACGCCGGTAGCCTTGAAAAAGCGAGGTATCTGTTTTTCCCGATAAGCCTCCACACCAAAAGCTATGATCATAAACAACATCACGAAGCCGAAGTAATAGCTCATCTGCACATGGTTGCTAACGATTTGCATGGCCAAAAAGAATGCCGTGAGGATACCTCCCCAAAGATATTTACCACGATAAACCATCACCATGCCCGCTATAGTCGGCGGGATGAACGAGAGCACTGTATACTTCCAGATATGGCCGGCGGCAATGATAATCATGTAGTATGAAGAAAATGCCCACAGCACAGCACCTAAGGCCGCAAGCCATACACGAAAATCGAATGCACGTAACAAAATATAGAATCCCAGCAGCATGGAAAACACCAGCCACACGTTGTCGGGTAAATACAGGTGATAGAGATTGTTTATCTGTTTGAGGAGTGTGGTTGAATCGTAGCTGGGAGCCATCTGATACGTAGGCATACCGCCAAACAAGGCGTTCGTCCAACGCGTACGCTCACCTGTCTGCTCCTGATATTGCCGCATTTCAACACCCGAACCCACACCGGCAATGGCATCGTGTTGAGCCAGCACCCGTCCTTCCAAGACGGCCGGAAAGAAATATGCCAACGAAATCACCACAAAACACACAATGGCAATCACATCAGGCAGAAGGAGTTTAAAATGTTTATTCATCGCTTTGAAAACAAAAAAAGGTTAGTTGTTACCATATCAATATCGATAGTGTTCCGCCTTATACGGGCCGTCAACCGAAACACCAATATAGGCTGCCTGTTGAGGTGTCAGCGTAGTCAGATGCACACCAATGCGCTCCAAATGAAGACGGGCAACCTCTTCGTCCAACTTCTTGGGCAAACGATAGACATCGATGTCGTAATGGTTGTTGAACAATTCAATCTGTGCCAACGTCTGATTGGTAAACGAATTGCTCATCACAAATGACGGATGACCAGTCGCACAACCCAGATTGACCAGACGACCGTCGGCCAGCAAGATGATGGAGTGACCGTCGGGGAAGAAATAACGGTCGACCTGCGGCTTCACATTGACACGGCGGATGCCTGTGTAATGTTTGAGGGCATCGACCTGAATCTCGTTGTCGAAATGACCGATGTTGCATACAATGGCCTGATCAGGCATCTGCTCCATGTGGTCGATACGGATAATGTCGATATTGCCCGTTGTCGTCACAAAAATATTACCCTGCGTGCAGGCTTCTTCCATGGTCACTACCTGAAAGCCCTCCATGGCTGCCTGAAGCGCACAAATCGGGTCGATTTCCGTCACCAAGATCCTTGCTCCATACGAACGCATGGAGTGGGCACATCCCTTGCCAACATCACCATAACCACACACCACAACCACTTTGCCGGCAATCATCACATCCGTAGCCCGCTTAATACCATCGGCCAATGATTCGCGACAGCCATACAGATTGTCGAATTTACTCTTGGTTACAGAATCGTTGACATTGAACGCCGGGAACAACAGTTTGCCTTCTTCTTGCATCTGATACAAACGATGCACGCCGGTAGTCGTCTCTTCCGACACACCGCGAACCTCCTTGGCTATGTTCTGCCAATGTGTCGAACGCTCGGCCAACACGCGTTTCAGAATGGCAAACAATTCTATCTCGTCTTCGGCATGGACTTCCGCATCCAACACCGCAGGATTTCGCTCAGCCTCGACCCCTTTGTGAATCATCAGGGTTGCGTCGCCACCATCATCGACAATCATGTTAGGCCCTTTGCCCTCACCGAAATCAAGAGCTTGCAACGTGCACCACCAATAGTCGGCCAGCGTCTCACCCTTCCAAGCAAACACCGGAATGCCCATGTCTGCAATGGCTGCCGCTGCATGATCTTGTGTAGAATAGATGTTGCATGAACACCAGCGCACCGTTGCTCCCAGCTCTACCAGTGTTTTAATCAACACAGCCGTCTGGATGGTCATATGCAGTGACCCCATGATGCGGGCTCCTTTCAGCGGTTGTGTCCGGCCATATTTTTCGCGAAGCGCCATCAGGCCGGGCATTTCCTTCTCGGCCATGTCGATTTCTTGACGCCCGAACTCAGCCAGTGAAAGGTCTGCCACCTTATGGGACAGATGTGAAAATAATTTTTCTGACATATAGCTATCTTTATTTACAGTTGTTTTTCGTAATTCCTGCAAAGATAGAAATAAAACTATGCAAGCACAAACCCGACACCCTGTAAGCGCAAGCCGAACACCAAATAACCCCAGATATTACGGTGTCCAGCCTTGCCCAGCAGGATAGTCGGGCGTAACCAGCACGATAAGTAAGGCCGGTCAGCAAGGCCTCTTTTTAGTCGGTACCGCCACCCAAAGCGTTATAGAGGCTGACCGTACCTTGCAAATAAGTAAGTTGATCCGTCACCACATTCAGACGTGCGTTCAGCAACGATTGGCGAGCGGTGAGACACTCTAAATAGGTGGCGTTTCCTGTCTTATAGAGCGACTCGGTTACCCGCACGGCACGCTCCAGCTGTCGGCACTGCGACTCATGGTTTTCCAGACTCTTGCCGGCAGTCTCTAAGGCAAAGAGAGCGTTGTTGACTTCTTCGCCGGCATTGAGCAAGGTCTGACGGTAGTTAAGCAACGCGATCTGTTCTTCGTCTTTCGACACGCGCAGGTTCGACACGAGTGTACCTCGGTTGAAAATGGGCTGTGTCAGCGAACCGATGGCCGACAACAACCAGCCGCCCGGATTGGTCACTACTTCGCCCAGTGCATTTGTCCAACCGGCGCTTCCCGTCAGCGTCAGGTTCGGATAAAAAGCCGAACGCGCCTGCAACACAGTGTAGTAAGCGCCTGCTAGCGTCATTTCAGCTTGCACCACGTCCGGACGTTTCGACAAGAGTCTCAGCGGCACACCGGTGGCCACACATTCCACCGGTTGCTGCTCGGCAAGCGTCGTGCGCGGAATGGATTGCGAAGTCATGCCCAACAAGGTGCACAACGCATTCTCCACTTCGCGCTGCTGACGCAAAAGATCGACATACGCAGCCTCCAGTTCGAAACAACTGGCTTGTGCCTGTGTCACCGCACTCTCCGTTTCCTCACCCACCTTGAAACGTGCCTGCATGGTGCGTACCTGTTCGCGCCAGACTTCAAGCGTAGCCGCACTGATGGCCACCTGCTCATCGAGCGCCAACAACGAATAATAGCTATTGGCAATCGAAGCTATCAGATTAGATCGCACGGCTAACTGATAGGCTTGTTGCTCCAACAAAGCTGATTTGGCCGCTTGCTTGGCATTGCGCAGATTGCCGAACAAATCGATTTCCCAACTAGCCTGCACTGCCAGGTCGTAAGTCTTGACACTGGTTCCATTAGACTTGGAAATGCTTCCCTCAGGAGAAAGCGTCAGCGAGGGGAGAAACGATAGTCGGGCGGCCTGTAACTGCGACTTGGCCTGATCGACACGCAGCAAGGCTACCTGCATGTCGGTGTTGTGTTCGAGGCCGTAAGTAATCAGTCTTTGCAGCAACGAGTCTTGAAACAAATCTTCCCACGAATAATCGCCGAGCGTAACCGTATCGGCAGTTGACACTGTGTCGTAACGATAAAGGCTGTCAACCGGCAGCTGATCCGGACGATGATAACGGCCATAAATCGAGCAAGCGCTCAATGAGACAAGGACACTTGCCATGCTCACAATGATATATACTAACTTTTTCATATATTTCTGTCTTGTTTACGTTTACCCATAACCCGCTCTTCGATGGCTTGAAATACAATGAAGAATGCCGGCGTTACAAACAATAGTGCTATACCTCCCACAATCAGTCCGCCGACCGTTCCTACGCCTAGCGACTGGTTTCCGTTGGCCCCTACGCCGAAAGCAAACATCAAAGGCAAGAGTCCGAACACCATGGTCATCATGGTCATCAGTATCGGACGGAAACGGACTGAAGCAGCCGAAATGGCAGCCTGTACGAGCGTCATGCCGCGTTGACGCCGTTCAACAGCATATTCCGTGATGAGAATCGCAGTCTTCGAGAGTAATCCAATCAGCATAATCAGACCGGTCTGCAGATAGATGTTGTTTTCTATACCCCAAATACGCGCAAAGAGGAAACTGCCCATCAGACCAAAAGGCACGGAAAGGATAACCGCCATCGGGACGAACAAACTCTCGTAGAGTCCGCACAGAATGAGATAGATGAACAAGACGCACACCGCATAGATGATTACCGTGTTGTTCGAATCGTTCATCTGGGATTCTTCACGCGTCATACCGGAGAACTCATAGCCATAGCCGGTGGGCAATGTCTGTGACGCAACCTCACTGATGGCACCAATCACATCACCCGAACTGTATCCGTCGGCCGGCATGCCATACACCGTGATGGCCGTGAACAGATTGAAACGCGTGAGCGACTCCGAACCATAAGTCTTGGTCAGCTTCACAAACTGGCTGACCGGCGCCATGCCGTCTGAGGTCTTCACATAGATATTGTCTAGTGACTGCAGATTGTTCCGTTGGTCGGAAGGCGCCTGTATGATGACACGATAGAGTTTCGTAAAACGATTGAAATTTGAAGCATACACACTGCCCAAATAGCCGGACAAGACAGAAAGCACGGCATCGGTCGTCGTACCCGCCCGCAAACATTGGGCTTCGTCAATCTCAACACGATATTGCGGATAGTTGGTGTTAAACGAAGTATAGGCCATCTGAATCTCCGGACGCTGGTTGAGAGCGGAAAGGAAATTGTTGGTCACCTCGCTCAAGGCATCTACACCGCGTCCGGAACGGTCTTGCAGATAGACTTCAAAACTGTTTCCTGTTCCGTAGCCTGTAATCATCGGCGGAGCAAAAACAAAAATGTTGGCGTCTTTGATGTGATTCGTCAGCCGGTAGATTTCTTCCGTAATAGCTTCTACGCTGTTTTCGTTGCCTTTACGTTCATCCCAATGTTTCAGCTTGACAATAAACATACCATGCGACGATCCTTCTCCGGAGCCCATACTGAAGCCGGCCATGCGGTTGAAATTTTCTATCTGAGGCATGTTCATCAACTCTTTTTCTATCTTTTGCAGAATGCTTGAGGTTTCGGCCAATGTGCTACCCGCCGGCGTATCGACACTAATAAAAATTGAACCGGTGTCTTCCGACGGCACAAGACTGGTTTTGGTAGTACTCATCAGCAAGAACAACACAATGACGGAAACAGCCAACGAAGTCCATGCCATCCATTTGCGCTTGATGAAAAATTTGGCTCCGTTTTTATATTTATACAGTAACCGACGGAAAGAAGCATCGAAAGCCAAACGGAAACGGGTGGAAAACTCCAGACGTTTGCCCTCGACAACAATCTCGTTCGGTCGTAAAATCAGTGCACACAGCGCCGGCGAAAGAGTCAGAGCATTGACCGCCGACAAACCTACGGATACGGCCATCGTTATGCCAAACTGCGTGTAAAACACACCGGAAGTACCTCCCATGAACGACACCGGAACAAACACGGCCATAAAGACCAGTGTAGAGGTTACAATGGCTGAAGAAATGTTGCTCATCGCATCTACCGAAGCTTTATAGGGCGAGCGATAACCTTCGTCAAAACGTGCCTGTACGGCCTCGACAACAATAATTGCATCGTCGACAATCGTACCGATAGCTAACACTAATGCGAACAGAGTCAGCAAGTTGATACTGAATCCGGCAATATAGAGTGCGGCAAACGTTCCTATCAATGCCACAAAGATACTGATGGTAGGAATGAGTGTGGAACGGGGATTCTGCAAGAAAACATATACCACCAAGACGACCAACATGATGGCTTCCATCAGTGTCTTGATAACTTCGTTGATGGAAGCATCCAGGAAATTCTTGGTACTCATCAGCTCAACCAACTCCATATCTTCCGGCAGTTCACTCTCCAGCTCATCTAAATAGCTGTTAATTTCTGTAATAATCTCGTTGGCATTGGTGCCGGCTATCTGGTTAATCATACACATAGTGCCCGGATAACCGTTGACTCTACCTTCGTAAGTGTAGCTCTGCGCGCCCAGTTCGACGGTAGCAATATCTTTCAAACGCAAAACACGCCCATCGTCATAAGCTCTGATTACGATGTTTTCAAACTCCTGCTCTGTCTCCAGACGTCCTCTGTACTTCAAGGTATATTGATAGACATTCTGTGAATCTTCACCCAACGCACCGGCAGAAGCCTCAATATTCTGGCTCGACAAGGCATTCTCTACATCGCTTGGTTCCAACTCATACTGTGCCATAACATCCGGCTTTAGCCATATACGCATGGCATAGTCTCCACCCATCACATTGACCTCTCCCACACCAGAGATACGCTGCAGTTGTGGTTTGATGTTGATGCTCATGTAATTGGTCAGGAAGGTCTCGTCATAAGTGCCGTTAGGACTATACAAAGCAAAAATCTTCAGCATACTGTTCTGGCGTTTCATCGTAGTGACACCAACCTGAGTAACCTCAGCCGGCAGCAAAGACGTGGCCGTGGAAACCTTGTTCTGCACATTGATCGCAGCCATATCGGGATCACTTCCCTGCTTGAAATAGACGGTTATCTCTGCACTACCCGTATTACTGGCAGTCGATATCATGTAGGTCATATTTTCAACACCATTGATAGCTTCTTCCAATGGCACAATCACACTCTTCTGCACCGTCTCGGCACTGGCTCCGCTATAGGTGGTCGATACCCGAATCGTAGGTGGTGCAATGTCGGGATATTGTTCAACCGACAAAGCATATAGTCCGATAAGACCGGCAACCAAGATGACTACCGAGACTACGATCGACAGAATCGGCCTATCAATAAATAACTTCAACTTCATTTCGCTTCCTCCTCCACATTTGAAACAGCTACCACCGTACCTTCTTTCAACAGTCCGGCACCCTCAGCTACTATGACATCGCCGACTTCAAGACCCTTTTCCACAATGTATTCCTTGCCATCATTGATACCAAATACCTCTATTGACGCAGAGACAGCCTTCCCGTCGACCACTCGATAAGCGAACACCCGATCTTGTATTTCATACGTGGCTTCCTGCGGTATCACAATACATTGCCGGCGATCGTATGGCAGAATGATATTGGCCGAACCTCCGCTCAACAACCGATTGTTCCGATTGGGAAACATTGCCCGCACGGTCACCGTACCGGTTGTCTTATTTATCATGCCGCTAATGACGTCAATCTTACCCTTTTCCTCGTAAACCGAACCATCATTCAGCTCCAAAGAGACTTCCGGGAAAGACGCCAAAGCAACCTTCAGCGAGCCATATTGAGCAGTCAAGGCCAGCACTTGCTTCTCGGTCAGCGAGAAATAGACACGCATCTCCGAATTGTCAGATACCTGAATCAGCGGATCTGTCATCGAAGAGCTGACCAGCGTACCGACACGGCAAGACGTCATTCCTGCATAACCATCCACCGGACTACGGACAAGTGTGTACGAAAGATTGTTGGCCGCATCTTTTTCATCGGCCTGAGCCAGAAGCAATGCTGCCTGAGCACTCTTGTATGAATTTTCCGCATCGCGTAGCTCAAAATCAGACACCACCCGCTCTGCATACAATGCCTGCTTTCCCTCAAGACGCTGTTTGGCTATCGCCTCATCAGCCTCAGCCGCAGCAACCGAAGCCTTAGCCCGTTGCAAAGCAGCTTCATACGGCACTCTGTCTATCACAAACAATACTTGTCCTTTACTCACCTGATCCCCTTCTTCTACGCATACCTGAGTAATCGTACCAGAAACCTGCGGACGGACTTCCACATCTTGCTTTCCCTCGATTACGGCTGAATATTTTACCGACAACCGACGGTCTTCCGGTTGTAAAGTTATCAACGGATAATTGCTTTCTGCTGCCGGTTGCCGACCGGACGACTGACAACCGACGAACAACAACAAGCCTGCACACATCGCAAAAACATTGCCTTTTTGTTTCATACTCTTCTTTTAATTACGTTAAATTTCCGGCAAATATAAAGTGGCCACAAGACGGTTATTTGTTTATACAGAACATCTTATTGTCTATTATGCTTATACTTGCGGTTTATTAACAAAACAAATTTTCATTTAGTACATTCATTTGTCCATTTGAGACTATAATCATTAGCTTTGTCAGACTTCTATTTATAATTATGACAACAAACATCAAAAAAGAACTGGCATATCTCTTTCCGGCAACCCACAGTTTGGAAAACGAATTTCTGTTGGTCTTACCGACAACTTTCCACAAGCTCATCGACCGAACACTTCAAATGCGCGCATTCATATTTGCGTGTCAAGGTCACATGGAATTTGTCTTCAACGACCAAAGTTTCCAGATTCAAGCACCGTTCTACTTAGAGCTGTTTTCACACAGCAAACTCCGGATAACCCGCATCAGCAGAGACATCAAAGCGTATGGTATGTTTATGGAAGATGCTTTTTTTCTTCAAACACTGCAAAACCTTCACCCCATACCGGACTCTTACGTAATCAACCTCCAACAAATCCCCATCCTCAGACTCATGCCTGAAGACGTCGACCTGCCGGAACAATGCCTCATGCGTCTGAAACAAATACTGCTCCAACCGACGCACACCTTCCGCAGAGAACTCATCCAATTATATTTCAAAGAATACACACTCGAGCTGGGCAACATCTTTTTCAAGCAATACAAAAACATCGACAATACCTCCGAGCGAGAAAAACTCATCACGCTACACTTTCTGGAACTCGTCAAAAAACACCACAAAACGGAACATCAGGTCGTGTTTTATGCCAACGCGCTAAATATCTCGCCCAAACACCTCACGCGCACGGTCAAAAAAACATTCAAGCAGACATCGCACGCAGTCATAGACAGTTGGCTCATCCAAACAGCCATTCTCTTACTCAAAGACCAAAACCTCTCCATCCAACAAATCGCCGAAGAACTACACTTCGCCGATCAAGCCGCATTCTCAAAATTCTTCAAGAAACACCAACAGCTGTCGCCCAACGCCTACCGCAAGCAACTCTGCTGAAAACTATCACCATTTCCGGGTATTGACCGATAGCAGAGCAACCCATTACTTTTGCCGCTATCAACTGAAACCGGACAACACATCTGCAACCCGGCACGGGTAGGCGCAACACAACGGGCAAGACGGTGGGCGACGATACCGACGAATCGATGAGAATGAATATCAGAAAAAACCTCGTTTTTCTTGTCGGCAACAAG
>CAZEPM010000049.1:9857-14989 GCA_964514145.1 uncultured Bacteroides sp. | reverse complement strand
TTTGATATTCATTCTCATTGCTCCGTCGGCGTGCCGCCGGCATCATACACATACGAATGTTCCAACTCGCTCTTGCTTTGACCTTATTTCGAACTCACGTAGCAATTCAAACGCCCAGTTTCAATCTACACCAGCCATTTGTTTCGCAGATCTATGAAATTAGCTATTTTTGCACGTTGTATCAACTTAATAAAATCGAACACAGCCGTGATATCCGTTGGAAACTTAAAAGTAGAGTTTGGCGCGACTCCCCTATTCGAAGATGTATCATTTGTCATCAACAAAAAAGATCGCATAGCCTTAGTGGGCAAAAACGGCGCAGGAAAATCTACGATGCTGAAGATTCTGGCAGGCCTGCAACATCCGACAGCCGGCACTGTATCCGTACCCAAAGGCATAACCATAGGCTATTTGCCGCAGATGATGATTTTGAGTGATACCTGCACCGTGATGGAAGAAGTCGAAAAGGCCTTTGAGCATATTGCCGAACAGCAAGCCAGTCTTGAGCGGATGAACGAAGAATTGGCTAGCCGCACTGACTACGAATCGGAAAGCTATCAGAAACTCATCGAACGGTTTACGCACGAAAACGAACGTCTCCTCATGATGGGCAGCACCAATTATGAAGCTGAAATCGAACGTACCTTGCAAGGATTGGGATTCAGCCGCGAAGACTTCGGCCGGCCGACATCAGAATTTAGCGGCGGATGGCGCATGCGTATTGAACTGGCCAAACTATTATTGCGCCATCCCGATGTATTGCTGCTCGACGAACCGACCAATCATCTTGACATTGAAAGTATTCAATGGCTCGAAAACTTTCTCGCTACGCGTTGCAATGCTGTCATGCTGGTGAGTCACGACCGTGCGTTTATCAACAATGTCACAAACCGAACCATCGAAATCTCATGCGGACATATCTACGACTACAAGGTGGCTTACGATCGGTATGTGACGCTTCGGAAAGAACGACGGGAACAACAGATCCGAGCTTACGAGAACCAACAAAAACAAATTCAGGACACGGAAGAGTTTATCGAACGTTTCCGATACAAAGCAACCAAAGCCGTACAGGTGCAAAGCCGTATCAAACAACTGGAAAAAATCGTACCCGTCGAAATAGATGAAGAAGATAATGCTACCTTGCACTTGAAATTCCCGCCTGCTATCCGCAGCGGCAACTATCCGGTGATCTGCGAAAATGTCCGCAAAACCTATGGTGACCATATTGTGTTCGACCACGTGACTTTCACCATCCACCGCGGAGAAAAAGTGGCCTTCGTAGGTAAAAACGGCGAAGGAAAGTCTACGCTGGTTAAATGTATCATGGACGAAATTCCGTACAACGGGCAGCTTACTATCGGTCACAACGTACAGATTGGCTATTTTGCGCAGAATCAGGCTCAACTACTCGATGAACATCTGACGATATTCGACACAATAGACCGTGTAGCCGTAGGAGATATCCGTACTAAAATACGCGATATTCTCGGTGCATTCATGTTTGGTGGTGAAGCATCAGACAAGAAAGTCAAAGTGCTTTCGGGCGGTGAACGCAGTCGGCTGGCCATGATCAAACTCTTGCTGGAACCCGTCAATTTGCTGATACTCGACGAACCAACCAATCATTTGGATATGCGTTCGAAAGATGTCCTAAAAGAAGCTATTCGTGACTTCGACGGTACCGTAATTGTTGTCAGTCATGACCGTGAATTTCTAGACGGATTGGTAACGAAGATTTACGAATTTGGTGGAGGTCGGGTGAAAGAACATCTTGGCGGTATTTACGACTTCCTGCAAAAGAAAAAAATCGAATCACTCAATGAATTACAGACTCCTTCGCTTTCGCTCTCTCCGACAAAAGAAAAAGACACCCCGCAACCTCATGCTTCAGAATCGCGTTTGAGTTATGAAGCTCAAAAAGAGTTGACAAAGAAAATACGGAAAACAGAAAAGACTATCAGCGATTGCGAATCGCACATCGAAAAACTGGAAGCCGACATTGCAACCCTTGAATTGAAAATGACGACACCCGAAGGTGCTGCAGACAGTTGGCTGTATGAACAACACAACGAGCTTAAAACAGAATTAAACCACACGCTGGAATTATGGGAAACGGCCTCAATGGAACTAGAAGAATTCAAAAAACAGAATTACTAAAACATATCACATGAAAGCAAAACATTACTTACCAATCATTACAATGGTTATGACTACCCTAACCGGCTGCAACCAAAAAGCCCCCTTGACTTCGGGATTGGATCTTGCCAATATGGACACTACGGCATTGCCGGGCACAGATTTTTATCAGTATGCCTGCGGCGGTTGGATGAAAAATCACCCGCTGACGGATGAATATTCGCGTTTCTACACCCTCGACCAGATGTCGCAAAACAACATCGAACGGCTCAACAACCTAATCACCGGCATCGCTGCCGAAGAACAAGAAGCCGGCACACTCGAACAGAAGATTGGCGATCTCTACAATATCGTGATGGATTCGGTACAACTCAACAGACAAGGCATCAATCCCGTACGGACAGACATCACCAATATCCGCACCATTAAAGAACGTAACCAACTATTGCCTTACATCGATTTGATGATGATTAAAGGCGTAGAAAACTATTTTGAAACGTACATCGGTGCCGATATGATAGACAGCAAAACCAACATCGTCTCGCTTTGTCAGGGAGGATTTGCACTAGGCGAACGTGAATACTACTTGGACAACGACGAAGCAACCAAGGACATACGTGAGAAATACAAGCAACACGTGCAGAAAATGTTCCAACTCTTCGGACTCGACGAATACAATGCCAAGTGGAGCATGGAATGCGTCATGGAGATAGAAACCCGTCTGGCCAAAGCTGCACTAAGTCGAGTAGAGCTACGTAATCCGGCCAATAGCTACCACAAAATGACCATTGACGAGCTGAAAAAAGAGATTCCCAACTTCAATTGGGACGCACATTTCACTGCATTGGGATTTGAGGGCATAAAAGAAGTAGACCTTTCACACCCGGCTGCCATCAAAGAAGCCGTAAACATCATCAACACCGTAGACCTCGACAAACAAAAAGCCTATCTCATTTGGAATCTGATCCATTCCGCATCACCCTATCTCTCAGATGAAATCTACGAAGAATACTTCGACTTCTACGGACGAACCATGACCGGACGTCAAGAGCCATCGCCCAGATGGAAACGAGCCGTAAGCACAGTCAACGGTTTCTTGGGAGAAGCTGTCGGACAAATGTACGTCAAGCAATATTTTCCACCCGAAGCCAAAGAACGGATGATCACACTCGTGAAAAACCTGCAGACTGCCCTCAGAGAACGTATCCAAGCACAGACATGGATGAGCGATACCACTAAAGCAAAAGCTATTGAAAAGCTGGATGCCTTCTACATTAAGATTGGTTATCCGGACAAATGGACGGACTACACAGACCTTATTATCGACCCCGAAGCCAATTACTGGGTAACCGCACAACGTGCCTGCGCATTCAGATGGAACAAACTCGTCAGTGATCGCTTCAACAAACCGGTAGACCGCGACGAATGGCACATGACTCCGCAAACCGTCAATGCCTACTACAACCCAAGCACCAACGAGATTTGTTTCCCTGCCGGAATCCTGCAATATCCTTGTTTTGACATGAGTGCCGACGATGCCTTCAACTACGGAGCCATCGGGGTTGTCATCGGACACGAAATGACACACGGATTCGACGATCAGGGACGCAAATTCGACCTCAATGGAAACTTTGTCGAATGGTGGACACCGGCCGATGCCGAACGTTTCCAAGAGCGCGCACAAGTTCTGGTAAACTTCTTCGACAGCATCAACGTATTGCCCGATCTGAAAGCCAACGGACAAATGACACTCGGCGAGAATTTGGCCGACCACGGTGGACTGAAAATCGCATTCAACGCCTTTAAGAACGCCACGGAAAACGCACCACTCGAAACGGTAGACGGATTTACTCCCGAACAACGTTTCTTCTTGGCCTATTCACTCATTTGGGCAGGAAACATACGCAACGAAGACATCCGCAACCTCACCAAAAGCGACGTACACTCACTAGGACGCTGGCGTGTGAACGGCACATTGCCACACATCGATGAATGGTATGACGCATTCGGTATCACGGAAGAAGATCCTATGTTTATTCCGAAAGAAGAGCGCATAGATATTTGGTAAAGACCTATCGGTAACAAGACGATAAAATCCGAACAACCCTTACAGACAGCGGTCGCGTTTGCAAACGTGACCGCTGTTCTTTCTTTCAGAAAACACCTATTCACACAACAAATCTCATATGAGAACACACAGGTTTGTAAGGTTTTTCCATAAAAATACTTATTTTTGCCCAAAAATATCCGACCTATACCACATGAAGAGAAGCAAACTGAAAGCATGGCTGTTAATGTCTATCTGCGTGGTGATGATCATTGCATCTGTTTTTCCGCACCATCATCACATCAAGACTTCGTTTTGTACGCAGTCGGACATTGAGTTATACACATGCCCATGCGGACACACACACTCTTCGCAGGGGACGAGCCAGACATGTCCCAACGGATGTACCATGCAATTCCGTTGCTACATTCCTCAAAACAAAGGTCAGTCTGTGCAACCAGTTTACACTTTCCTACCTGATTTGTTCGACATTCCGACGAATCTATCTCCTACTCTACCAACCCCGAAAAAAGCCAATTTCCCCCTCGGATACATTGAAAAGCTTCATAGTCGACATGTATCTAAGGGATGCGCACTCCGTGCCCCGCCCCGTGTCTGAACGATAAACAAAATTCTACACTCCTCTCTTACTTGGTAACCGGTCACAAACATGCCGGCAAACAGGCGTAGTCAGTGTGCTGAACGAGCACAGTCAACAGCCTGAGCAAGGCCTGTCAGCAAACAGTTTGCAATCAGATTGCAACGTGCTCTACCAAACTTTGCCAGCAAGTAAAGACGAGTTCTATTTACAAATATAAATCAAACTATTATCATTCAGACGTATCAATCAAAATGAAAAGACTATTCATATTGGCAGCATTTGCCGGCGGGTTGCTCATTTCCGCATCGTGCAGCCATGCCGAAAAACACAATCATGCCGAAGAAG
>CAZEPM010000049.1:0-9757 GCA_964514145.1 uncultured Bacteroides sp. | reverse complement strand
ACATCATGCACACGGCGAAGAAGGACATGATGAACATAGTGACGAAATCGTGCTGACACAAGAAAAAGCACAAACTGCTGGTGTTGTCGTCAACGAAATACAACCCAAGAGTTTCAATCAGATTATTCGCACGAGCGGCGAAATCATATCCGCACAAAACAATGAAACAACGGTCATCGCCACGAGCTCAGGCGTAGTGTCGTTTCCGACAGTTGTTGTCGAAGGACGCAACGTGAGCCGCGGGACTAATCTAGCCGTCATCTCATCCCGTCATCTGCCTGAAGGTGACCCGACAGAACGTGCCCGCATAGCCTACGAAGCAGCAAAAGATGAATACGACAGAGCTTTGCTACTCGTAGAGTCAGCCATCGTTTCGCGTCAAGAGTTTGCTTCCATCAAAGAACGATATGAAAACGCACGCATCAGCTACGAAACACTGGCTAATCAGGCCGGAAATGACGGACAACAAGTGCAAGCACCCATCAATGGATACATCAAAAACTGTCTGGTCAAGTCCGGCGACTACGTAACCGTGGGTCAACCGCTGATGACCATCACGCAAAACCGTCGGTTGTTTTTGCGTGCCGAAGTGTCGGAACGTTATTACAACGCACTGCGAACCATCACCTCGGCCAACTTCAAGACACCCTATGACGACAGAGTTTACCGACTGAGCGACCTGAACGGGAAAGTTCTGTCATACGGGAAATCGACCGATACAACTAATTTCTACATCCCCATTACGTTTGAATTCGACAACAAAGGCGACATCATTCCGGGATCGTATGTAGAAATCTACCTGATATCGACCGAGATGCCCAACGTATTGGTATTGCCCAAGACAGCCATTACCGAAGAACAGGGATTGAATTTTGTCTATCTGCAACTCGATGCCGAATGCTATAAGAAACAAGAAGTGAAACTCGGAGTCGACAACGGCCAAGAAGTGCAAGTTATCTCGGGAGTGAACGCGGGCGACAAAGTGGTGGTCAAAGGAGCTTATCACGTGAAATTGGCTTCGGCCAGCAACGCCATTCCGGCACATAGCCACGAACATTAAAACTGACGTCCTATGCTGAACAAAATCATACATTTTTCGCTCAACAACCGCATACTAGTTTTGGTAGCTTCGGTATTGCTTTTGTTGGCCGGAACTTACACCACCTTTCAAACCGAAGTCGATGTGTTTCCAGATTTGAACGCACCGACAGTGGTCATTATGACGGAAGCCAACGGCATGGCATCTGAAGAAGTTGAACAACTCGTCACTTTCCCCGTAGAAACGGCTGTCAACGGTGCAACCAACGTGCGCCGTGTGCGTTCATCCTCAACAAACGGATTTTCGGTTGTATGGGTAGAATTCGATTGGGGAACGGATATTTATCTGGCCCGACAGATTGTGTCGGAAAAATTGGCCATCGTAAGCGAAGAATTGCCTGACAATGTGGGCAATCCGACAATCGGGCCACAATCGTCTATCCTCGGCGAGCTGCTGATTATCGGACTCACGGCGGACAGCACTTCCATGCTCGACTTACGTACCATTGCCGACTGGACAATTCGCCCGCGTCTGTTGTCGACCGGCGGTGTAGCCCAAGTTGCCGTTTTAGGAGGAGATATCAAGGAATATCAAATTCAGCTAGATCCAGGAAGGATGAAACACTACGGGGTGGCGCTGGCCGATGTGATGAACGTGACGCGTGACATGAACCAGAATGCTAACGGCGGCGTTATCTACGAATATGGCAATGAATACATCGTGCGCGGCGCACTGTCGACCAACGATGTCTACGAACTGTCGCGTGCTGTTGTGAAGCGTATCGGTGACATGCCTGTGACTTTGGGCGACATTGCCGACGTGAAAATCGGGTCTCAACAACCCAAACTCGGATGTGCGTCGGTTGAGGGCAAACCGGCCGTATTACTCACTGTAACAAAACAACCACAAACGGGTACCATCGAACTGACTGAGAAAATCGATGCATCGCTGGCCGAACTGCAGAAGAATCTGCCGCCCGATGTCAAGGTTTCTACCGATATTTTCCGCCAGTCGCGTTTCATTGAGAGTTCCATAGGCAATGTGCGTCAAGCTCTATACGAGGGTGCTATCTTTGTTGTCATTGTGTTGTTCCTTTTCTTAGCCAACGTCCGCACCACTTTCATCTCACTGATCACGTTGCCGCTATCACTGGTTATATCCGTATTGGTGCTTCATCTGATGGACATGACCATCAACACCATGTCACTGGGTGGTATGGCCATTGCCATCGGTTCGTTGGTTGACGATGCTATCGTGGACGTGGAAAATGTCTGGAAACGGCTGCGTGAGAACAAAATGAAGCCTGCGTCAGAGCGTCAATCGGTCATGGATGTTGTGTTTTATGCCTCCAAAGAGGTACGTATGCCGATACTGAACTCTACGATTATCATCATAGTGAGCTTTGTTCCGCTGTTCTTCCTTTCCGGTATGGAAGGACGTATGCTCGTGCCGCTGGGCGTTGCCTTCATTGTGGCATTGATCGCCTCAACGGTTGTTGCTTTAACCCTCACTCCCGTATTATGCAGTTATCTGTTAGGACGCGAGAAAGGTGACGGATTGCCTAAAGAAAGTTTCGTATCCGTTTGGCTCCGCAAATACTATCGTATTGCGCTGGAATGGGTTTTACACCACGCTAAGCCTGTGTTGGTCACAACGATTATTTTATTTTTTGTCGCTTTGGGATTCTTTTTCACTCTCGGCCACAGTTTCCTACCATCCTTCAACGAAGGTTCGTTTACTATCAACGTAAGCTCTCTGCCAGGCATCTCGCTGGAAGAAAGTGACAAGATAGGACGACAGGCAGAAGAGCTCCTGCTGACAGTTCCTGAGATACAGACAGTAGCCCGCAAGACCGGTCGTGCCGAATTAGACGAGCATGCGTTGGGTGTCAACGTGTCTGAAATAGAAGCTCCTTTCGAACTGAAAGACCGTTCGCGCGAGGAAGTTCTCCAAGAGGTACGCAACAAGCTATCAACTATCACCGGAGCTAATATTGAAATCGGACAACCTATCAGCCATCGCATCGACGCAATGCTAAGTGGAACGCAAGCCAGTATTGCCATCAAACTATTCGGCACGGATCTGAACCACATGTTTATGTTAGGTAATGAGATTAAGGCCGCCATCAGCGATGTGGAAGGTATTGCAGACTTAAACGTGGAACAACAAATCGAACGCCCCGAACTCAATATCAAGCCTAAACGGGAGATGCTAGCTAAATATGGCATTACCCTACCGGAATTCAAAGAGTTTATTACGGTCAACATGAGCGGTGAAACCGTTTCTCAAGTATATGAAGAAGATCGCACATTCAATTTGGTTGTACGTACAAAAGACGATGCACGTGATGATATGGAGAATATACGCAACCTGATGATCGATACCCCGGACGGACAGAAAGTACCGCTCTCATACGTAGCAGAGATCCGTTCGACCGTAGGCCCAAGTTCCATCAGCCGTGAAAATGTAAAACGCAAAATTGTTATTTCAGCTAACACTGCCGGACGCGATGTACGCAGCGTGGTCAACGACATTCAAGAACGGATTGACAATGAAATCAAACTTCCGGAAAACTATCACATAGAATACGGCGGACAGTTTGAAAGCGAACAAGCGGCATCTCGCATCCTATTGCTTACGTCGCTCATGTCTATCGTTGTCATCTTCCTTATTCTCTACACCCAGTTCAAGAGCGCCGTACATAGTGCTATCATTCTGATCAACCTGCCTTTGGCTCTGATTGGCGGTGTGTTTGCACTTGTCTTCACTACTGGTGAAATCAGTATTCCGGCAATCATCGGACTAATTTCTCTCTTTGGTATTGCCACTCGAAATGGTATGTTGCTCATATCCAACTATCACCATTGGCAAGACGAAGGTCAGTCACTACACGACAGTATCCTACACGGCTCGCTTGATCGCTTAAATCCGATTCTGATGACAGCCTTGTGTTCCGCACTGGCCATGATTCCTTTGGCTGTCAACGGAGATCTGCCCGGAAATGAGATACAAAGTCCTATGGCTAAAGTCATTCTAGGCGGATTACTGACCTCTACCTTCTTAAACGGATTTATAATACCGATTGTTTATTTATTGATGAACCGTAAAAAAGCAGACAACGCATGAAAAAGCTATTATTGACCGCTGCCTTTTGCGGCGGATTCCTGTTTTTGCAAGCACAATCTACCAGCATTGAACAGGTACTTAAGAACATAGAGCAAAACAACAAGACACTAAAAGCTGCCGAACAAAACACAGCAGCTGACAAACTTGAGCTCAAAACAGAGAACAATTTAGAAGACCCACAACTATCTTACACACGTAAGTTTGGCGAACAAGACGGTGTTAGTCCGGAAATAGAGTTCGAAGTCACACAAAGTATTGACTTCCCCACACTCTATGCCCTCCGGCGTTCTTTCGAAAAACTGCAAGGACAAGCTCTCGACCTCCAACACGCCGTGACCAGACGCGACATCTTGCTAAAAGCCAAAGAGCTATGTTTGGACTTAATATGGCTAAACCAACAACAAGCCTTGCTAGACCAACAAATCAAAAATGCAGAAGAGCTCGTTACACTCTACGAAGATCGTTTCGACAAAGGAGGAGCCAATATCTTAGAGCTTAATAAGGTAAAAATGGAACTTATGAGCTTCCGTACGGCCATTGCAGACAATAATGCAGCTCACCGTAAAGCCCTGCAAGATCTGCTAGCCATGAACGGGAATCTGCCCATAGAGTTCACCGAAACTGTCTATCCAGCTGTACCCGAACTCGGAAGCTACGAGACACTACGTGATGAAATCTACGGAAAAGATTACCAATTACGCTCCGCACAAACCTTGACAGAGGCCGCACGCAAACAAGTCACAGTCAACAAACACAACTGGCTGCCTAAGTTAGAAGTAGGCTATGCCCGCGAAGGGGGAAGTAACGAAATGACAAATGGATTCATCGTAGGACTGTCTATTCCGATTTTCAACAATCGGAATAAAGTCAAAATAGCCCGCGCGCGCCAGTTGAGCACTGAGCTTAACCAAGAGCAAATCAGTCTGCAGTTAGAAGCCGACCTGCAATCGCTTTACAATGAAGCCTGCCAACTGAAGCAATCCATCCAAGTTTATGACAAACAGCTAATGGAACAGACTATGGCGGCTCTAGACAAAGCCGTCAAAGTAGGCCAAATATCCGTAATCGACTACTATCGCGAAGCTGAAACAGTCTACCAGAATCAGTCACAACTGCTCGAGCTGGAAAACCGTTATCAGAAAGTCTTAGCGCAAATTTATAAGAACGATTTGTAATACCGTAACTGAATGCCACAAAAAAGCCGAGGCAACTCTCTCAAGAGAAAATTGCCTCGGCTGATTTATATTCATGAACAGCTTTTGCTACTTTTTTACATCATGCCGCCCATACCACCCATGCCTTGGTTCATTGGCATTTCAGGTTTTTCTTCTTTCTTTTCAACAATCACACATTCCGTTGTCAAGAACATGCCGGCAATCGAAGCAGCATTTTCCAAAGCCACACGAGCTACCTTTGCAGGGTCAACCACACCGGCAGCGTGCAGATTTTCGTAAACATCCGTACGTGCGTTGTAACCGAAATCATTTTTACCCTCACGCACTTTCTGAACAACTACCGCACCTTCTTTGCCTGCATTTTCTACAATCTGACGCAACGGCTCTTCGATAGCACGCTTGATAATCTCAATACCCGTAGTCTCATCGGCATTGTCACCTTTCAGATCTTCCAGAGCATCGATAGCACGAATGTATGCCACGCCACCACCCGGAACAGTACCTTCTTCGATGGCTGCACGGGTTGCACACAGAGCATCGTCTACACGGTCTTTCTTTTCTTTCATCTCAACCTCAGAAGCAGCGCCCACGTAAAGCACAGCTACACCGCCTGAGAGTTTAGCCAGACGCTCTTGCAGTTTTTCCTTGTCATAGTCAGATGTCGTTGTCTTAATCTGAGCTTTGATTTGGTTAATGCGGTCTTGAATATTTCCCTTAGCACCGGCACCGTTAACAATCGTGGTATTGTCTTTCGTGATGGTTACCTTTTCAGCCGTACCCAACATTTCGAGTGTAGCCTGTTCCAGTTTCAAACCTTTTTCTTCACTAATCACTACACCACCCGTCAACACGGCAATATCTTCCAACATCTCTTTACGACGGTCGCCAAAGCCCGGAGCTTTTACGGCACAAATCTTCAGGTTAGAACGCAGACGGTTGACAACCAACGTAGTCAAGGCTTCACTGTCAACATCTTCTGCAATCACCAACAACGGACGTCCGCTCTGTACAGCAGGTTCCAAAATTGGCAAGAAATCTTTCAAGTTAGAGATTTTCTTATCATAAATCAAGATGTAAGGACGTTCCATCACGCATTCCATCTTTTCGGTATCAGTCACGAAATATGCCGACAAATAGCCGCGATCGAATTGCATACCTTCAACAACACCGATGGTTGTGTCCGTTCCTTTAGCCTCTTCAATCGTAATTACACCGTCTTTCGACACTTTACGCATAGCGTCGGCAATCAGTTTTCCGATTACCGGATCGTTGTTAGCCGAAACGGTAGCTACCTGCTCAATTTTTTCGTAATTGTCGCCTACCACTTCCGACTGAGCCTTGATCGATTCAACCACCTTAGCCACAGCCTTATCGATGCCTCGTTTCAAATCCATCGGGTTAGCTCCCGCCGTTACATTTTTCAAACCTACACCAACGATTGCCTGTGCCAATACGGTAGCCGTTGTCGTACCGTCGCCGGCATCGTCGCCAGTCTTCGAAGCAACCGATTTCACGAGTTGCGCACCCGTGTTCTGGAACGGATCGCTTAGCTCAACTTCTTTAGCTACGGTCACACCGTCTTTTGTGATTTGTGGAGCACCGAATTTCTTTTCAATAATCACGTTACGTCCCTTCGGACCCAATGTTACTTTTACTGCATTAGACAATTCGTCTACACCTTTCTTAAGCTGGTCGCGAGCATCTATATTAAATAAGATATCTTTTGCCATAATGTACAATTTTTAGCGTTTAATTTATTATGTTATTCTTTTTCATCCGGTTTCAACCGATTAACCCAAAATAGCAAGTACGTCGCTTTGGCGCATGATAAGGTATTTGGTGCCTTCCAATTCGATTTCCGTGCCGGAATACTTACCATACAACACATCGTCGCCTACTTTTACGACCATTTCTTCGTCTTTCGTACCATTGCCTACGGCAATCACTTTACCCTGTAATGGTTTTTCTTTAGCGGTATCTGGAATAATAATCCCACCAATGGTTTTTTCTTCTGCAGGAGCAGGAAGAATCAGCACTCTGTCTGCTAACGGTTTTACGTTCATAATCACTATATTTTTAATTGTTATTATTTAATCGTATTGTGCACTCGCCTCATCGACAAGCATCACGCCTACTTTCTGCGAAAACCGTGCCAAAGTCTTTCCTTCATCAAATATTGACAGTCAACAACTGACAGTACGACATTTTGTCAGTCAGCTATCCACCTGATTTCGCCCCGAAGCATTCGGTAAGCAAGCCTCGACACGACGGTAGGCAGGCTTCGTCATGCGGCTGACGAAGGCCACTCAATCCGTCATATACAGCGATGATAAAGACAATAATAAAAAGTATGAAAACTCTTTGGGGAAAGGCTGTTATATCGCAGAAACGGTAGCCGTGATTGACGATATGGTGACAGGCATAGTTTCATCTATCACTAATAGGCTATCTTGTCAGTCTTTTCCATCCAATCGTGGAAAGCCTGCAAGGCTTCGTCGCGCATAAGTTCTTGCGAATGAAGCCTGCGCTTGTCAGGGGTCAGGGCAATTTCTTCATAGATAAACGAATCGTCGAAACCGATGCGTGCAGCGTCGTGTTTCGTGTTGGCGTAATACATTTTGTCTAGATGTGCCCAGTAAATCGCTCCCAAACACATCGGACACGGTTCACACGAAGTGTAAATCTCGCATCCCTCCAGATTGAATGTGTGGAGTTTCCGACAAGCTGCCCGAATGGCACTTACTTCAGCATGAGCCGTCGGGTCGCACTGATCGGTCACCCGATTAACGCCCGTGGCAATAATCTCGTCACCACGAACAATGACAGCCCCAAACGGGCCACCGCCATTCTTGACATTTTCTACAGAAAGCTCAATAGCTCTGCGCATAAACTGTTCTTTCACAGACATCTTGCTAATATTTCACAAACACGAATAAACCTTGTACATTACAATCAACAAAACCGACTGTCGTCCGAAGCGGTTGCCTGAGGCGTTCTGACGAGGTCGATCAGGGTAGCAACCGTGACCGAAGTCTGTTCGCCGGTCACCATGTTTTTCAGTGTGAGTTTGCCTTCGTTCATCTCGCTTTCCCCAACGAGGGCTACATAAGGAATGTTTTTTGCATTGGCATAGCTCATCTGTTTCTTCATTTTAGCCGCATCCGGAAAAATCTCCGCACAGATGCCTGCCTGACGCACCTGCGCCAGAATGGGTAAACAATAGGCCGCTTCAGCCTCGCCGAAGTTAACAAACAAGAGTTGAGTGCCCTTGACTGCCTCTTTCGGATAAAGGTTTAACTGATTCAGTACGTCGAAAATACGGTCTGCACCGAAAGAGATGCCGACACCCGACACGCCGCTCATTCCAAACACCCCCGTCAGATTGTCATAGCGTCCGCCCCCACTGATACTGCCAATCTGTACGTCGAGCGCTTTGACTTCGAAAATGGATCCGGTGTAGTAATTGAGTCCTCGTGCCAACGTCAAGTCGAGTTCCAACTCATTACGGAGTCCAAGCTTACAGGCATTGCGCAAAACAAACTCACATTCATCGATTCCGATTATGCCCGTTTCACTTGTTGCCAGCACAGTGCGCAGAGTGGCAAGCTTCTCATCGTTCGTACCGCTCAATAAGATGATGGGCTGCAATTTGTCTATCGCTGCCTGCGAAATACCTTTGGATGCCAACTCCGCATTCACATTGTCGAGGCCTATCTTGTCGAGTTTGTCAATGGCTATCGTTATATCGACAAGCTTGTCTGCCTCACCTATTATTTCGGCTATACCGGTTAGAATCTTTCGATTGTTTACCTTAATACCGACACGTACTCCGAAACGCGTAAATACGGCATCGACCATTTGCACCAGTTCTACTTCGTTGAGCAAGGAATCGCTTCCCACCACATCAGCGTCACATTGATAGAATTCACGGTAACGTCCTTTCTGCGGACGATCGGCACGCCATACCGGTTGTATCTGATAGCGTTTGAACGGAAAAGTAATCTCATCGCGATGCATCACTACGTAGCGGGCAAATGGCACGGTCAGGTCATAACGCAACCCTTTTTCACAAAACTTGGAGGCCAGTTTGGCAGCATTGCGCGAGAGTAATTCCTCATCGGTCAGTCCAGCAAAATAATCGCCCGAATTTTGTATCTTGAAAAGCAATTTGTCTCCTTCATCACCATATTTACCCATCAACGTCGACAGATTTTCCATCGAGGGAGTCTCAATCTGCTGATAGCCGAAAAGATGGAATACTTCGCGAATGATTGAAAATATGTAATTGCGCTTTGCCATTTCAACAGGCGAAAAGTCGCGTGTACCTTTAGGTATAGATGGTTTTGCTGCCATAATATTGTCTTTTTATATCTAAGGCACAAAAATAGTAAAATTGATGATTGGGCACACCTGCCAT
>CAZEPM010000048.1:0-15132 GCA_964514145.1 uncultured Bacteroides sp. | reverse complement strand
TGTGGGACGAATCTTCGACAATCCATCGCTCTACTCAGGCATTGAGAATCTGTTTAGCATCTATGGCTATGCTCTGCAAATCTATTGCGACTTTTCGGGCTACAGCGACATACAGCCGTTTATCGACTTCCAGTCTAGTAAACAGCGACACTCAACAGGGCTATCACACCGTCTACACATGTTTAAAACAACATTTACGTCACATAGACAGCAAGTGTCGTCTCCAGAAGATACAAAAAAGAACGGGTAGTCCTCGTGGATAGATTGTTTTTTATTTCGCATGCCGTCCGTTTGCCGGCAAAGGCCAAACACCAAACGGAGCAGCTCCCGTGAGCATGCTGACCATGCGTATTCACGAACGCTAATCCTCCGGCATCATCACCACACCTAAGTTTTTCTTTCCGTCCATCTTGACTATCAATGGCTTATCGAAATGAATATGGCGAAGATATTTCGTTTCTTCAATCGCCGGCAAACGATCCAGATAAGTTTGGTTGTAGATGCCATCGTTACGATATGCATTGACTGTAAAATAACCCACTCCGAACGATGTCAGATTCTGGAAGAAGTGTGTTCCCTGACTCGGATCGACCCGATAGTTTGTCAGTCCTGCCTCCACAATGACACGAGCGGCCGAGATGTGCGGCCATTTGACCGGTATGCCCAACCACGTATCACTGCTTCCCCATCGTCCGGGTCCCACTAAGATGTAGTGTTTTTTCTCTTTGAGGAATTGCTGGTTGATCTTTTCGATTTCGTAGGCAATCAGCTGATTGTTCGAAGCCGAATACCCATCAGTTTTCACATACACAATGTCGTGCATCTCGTCCATGATGCCATGCCCAAGCGAATGTTCGGAGCGAATCAGGATTTTCTCGTCCGGTATGACCGCCAAGTCTTCGTCGAGCATCTCTTTGCAATCAACAATCGGTCGGATTTGTAGCAGGTAAAATGTTCCTGTTCGGTCAGGATTGATGCATACGGCAAACTCTATTTCTACCGGACGACGCATTTCCGACTGTCCGCAGGATTGTACCAACCGGATGATGTCGGTTAAGGGAAAAACATCGTGCTGCAAGATGTTGGCAAACGTGATAACTTTGCGTCCGCCGGGGTATATACCGTCTCGAATCACCATATCATATGGGTCGTAGGTCGAAGCGATGTAAGCCAAGGCACCGTCTTTCTCGGCTTCTTTTACATGCAACCTGAGAATGTTAAACCCATCGTCTATGGAAAAATTTTCGCCCACGTTTTTCAAATCCAGAGCATAAAATTGTGTTTGGGTCTCACGTAAGGCTAAATCGAGTTCGCTTGTTTGCAACACTTTAGTCGGATGATAGGGACAAACGCGTAAGGTCAGTCCACCGTCCACAATGTATTTGCCCAATCCCAATGCCAGACTGACAGTTCCTTCTTCGGGTTTTTCTTCGCCGATGGGATAATAGTTGAGCGAACGTGCCACACCGGAGATGGTCGGATAATAGCGGTCACCATACTGTGTGCCGACAACTTCCTGGAGGATTACGGCCATTTTTTCCTGATCTATCACATTGCGCGTAGCCTGCATGTAGGCTTTGCTGTCTTTGTAGTAAACCGAAGCATAGACACCTTTAATGGCATCGCTCAGCATTCGTAACATTTCGTACTTATCTTCCAGATAGGGAATCATGTATGTTGAATAGATACCGGCAAAGGGTTGATAATGTGAATCTTCGAGCAGGCTCGACGAACGGATGGCTATCGGCGATTTGACAGCGTCGAAGAAAGCAAAGAAGTCGCCAACCAGTCTGTCGGGTAGCTTTGCATGCAAGAAGTAATGAAGGATGGCTTCGTCGGGAATGTCACTCAACGCAACCTGATAGAGGTTGTTGCTATCCATAAAATCGTCGAACACATCTGTACACAACACCACTGTTTTCGGAATTGTTACTGTAGCTGTTTCGAATGATTCAAATTCGATATGTTTTTTTATCAAGTTGTCGATAAATGCCAGTCCACGCCCTTTCCCACCTAGTGATCCATCGCCAATGCGGGCAAAATTGGAATAACTATCGAAACGATCGCGTACGAATTCGGCTACGACACCGCGGTTCTTCATTTTGCGATACTTGACTATGGCATCGAAAATAATCTGCCTATGTGCGTCAACATCTTGAAACGAATCCCACGTTATGGTTTTCAGAAACTCAGCAACCGGAAAGATTGCACGCGAATAAAGCCACCTTGAAATATGATTGTGCTTGATGTGATATAGGAACGATTCACGGGGGATAGTGAATATAATGTTTTGCAATTCTTTCAGATTACGCACTCTGGCAATTTCTTCCATCGTGTTTGGGTCGCGAAAGACAAAGTCTCCAAAGCCGAAATTTACCGACACAGCTTCGCGCAAATCGACATCCATCTTCTTTGAATTCTTATCTATGAAGCTGGCACCACATCTGTTTGCAAACTCACGGTTCGACGAGTCAGACGAATCGAGTATGAGCGGTATGTACGGATCGCGTGCACGAATTTCTGTCAACAGCTTCAAACCCGCTTGCATATCCATCTTTCCTTCACGTGGAAATGAAGCATCGGAAATAATGCCGAGCATGTTATTACTGTATTTATCGTATAGCTGTATCGCTTCTTCATACGTTCGCACTAACACAATCTTTGGGCGTCCACGCATACGCAAGGTACTCTGATGAGCATTCAATGCTTCGGTTGCAAATTCCCGACTCTGTTTCAACACAAAACGGTAAAGATTCGGCAACACGGATGAATAGAACCGTACAGAATCTTCAACCAACAGGATCATCTGTACACCGACCTCCTTTATGTCGTGTGCCAAGTTCATCTTGTCTTCAATCAGTTTAATGATAGAAAGCAACAAATCCGTATTCCCTAACCAACAAAACACGAATTCAAACATACTCAGGTCTTCATTCTCCATGCGATCGGCTATGCCGTGTGAGAAAGGCGTCAAAACAACGAGTGGAATCTTGCTATAGCGTTCTTTGATGCTGCGGGCAATGTCAAACGCATCGCTATTATCCGTACCGGGCATACAAATCACGAGATCAAACATCAGCTTATCCAGCTTACTCCACGCCTCTTCCATCGTAGAAACCTGTGTGAAACGAGGCGGATAACGCAAGCCCAGATTCATGTATTCGTTAAACACTTTCTCATCTATGCGTCCGTCGTCTTCCAGTATAAAAGCATCATACGGGTTAGCTACTAGCAAGACATTAAAGATACGCCTCGTCATCAGGTTGACAAACGAAGTGTCTTTAAAATACAGTTGGTTTAGTTGTTGCTTCGATTTATTGATCATCGTGATTTGGAGTTACGGTTTCCTGTTGAAGCATTCGGTAGAGTTCGTCTAAACGCGGTGTCATGATAATCTCTGTTCGACGGTTCTGCGCACGCCCTTCAATCGTTTCGTTATCAGCCACCGGCATGTATTCGCCCCGTCCGCAAGGAAGAATCTGCAGCGGACTGACTCCATATTCTTTGGTCAAAATACGTGTAACCGAGGTCGCCCTAATCACACTCAAATCCCAATTATCGGCAAAGCGGTTATTGTGTATGGGTTTACTATCTGTATGCCCCTCTATCGAAACATCGATATTTGTCTGCTTGTTGAGCACCTCCGCCAACTTGGCCAAGGCCTCTTTACCGCGCGTATCCACCGTTGCACTGCCTGAGGCAAACAACAACTTATCCGACATGGCGACATAGACCTTTCCGTCTTCCTCGCGAACAGTCAACTCGTCGCTATCGAATCCCAACAATGCATTTTTTACACTGTTTAGAAGCGCCTGTACTTTTTCTTTTTGTGAAGCTATCATACGCTGCAACTCATTAATGGTAGCTTCGCGATCAGAAAGTTCCAACAATTTCTTGTTAAGCTGCTCCGTTAGTTTTTCTTGCGACGAGATATTGCCACTCAGCAATTGCTGATAGGTTTGTATGCTTCGAGCCAATCGTGCGGTATCACGTTGTAAATCAGACACCTGCCTATTCAGATGTTCATTGGTCGTGCGCGCAATATTCAATTCGCCAGTCAACTGCTTGCTGCGCGCTAGGACTTCTAATCTTGCCTGCTCACTTTCCAGATATTTCTTTTTCGTCACACACGACATGTTACACAGTAGGATGGCCGAAGAAGCCAATAATAAGAAAGTCTTCATAGCTTTTGATTGTTTATTTTTTATCTATGCGAAGTTACAAAAGGAAGTCTCATTTCAGACAAATTATGCCGGAAAAATCATCGGCGACAGATGCTTTTTCGTCACAGATAATTTTTCCGGCAAAAACAGCCTTTTGACACACGGGTGAAACTCCCGGCAATCAACGGCTTATTTCAGACGTTCTAAAACCCATTCCAATGCACTATGTTCCGTATCTACCGATGTCCAATGCTCGTTGATTGGCGTAATCAATGCCGTCTTGGGAGACGTAATCACGTTATAAACCGCATAGCTCGTGGTTGGCGGACAAGTATCGTCGTTGAATCCCCACGTGATGAATGTCGGCACGGTCAGCAGTCGGGCAAAATTCACCACATCGTAGTAAGCCGCCGTCCGGAGATTCTCCGGCGTATCCATACCACTGCGTCCGTCGAAGAAATGCGGATAACCGCCGGCACGTCCGGCCTTATATCCAGCCATGTCGCTCAGTGCCGGATGATTGGCCACACAGAGCGTCACTTTCTTGTTGAGCGCAGCCGTAATGATAGACAGCGCCCCACCCTGACTGCCTCCTTTGGCTATCACATTCTTGCCATCCCATTGAGGCAACTCGGTAAGAAAATCGATGCAACGTGCACAAGCCTGATAAATGTGACGCATGTAGTAATTGTCGCGGTTTTCCAATCCGATAAGGAAATACGAATTGCCATGACTGAAGGCATTGCTGATATCCGTATAAGTGTCTTGATCCAGATCCGGACGAATGCCGTGAATCTCTATCTCGAAAAAGATACAGCCGGCTTCGGCATAATAACGGTTTTTCATCGGCTCGCGAATAGGCTTCACACCGGCTCCGGGTGGACAGAATACAACCGGATATTTACCTTCAGCTTTAGGCACATAAAGGTAACCGTAAACGCACGTACCGCGACGAACACAATTGACACGCACCATGTAGCAAGCTACCTTGTCGTTCGAATATTTTTCCATCGGCTCCATTTCGTAAGACAGGGGATAGTTGTTTGCCTCTTCAAGCGCCTTTGCCCAGAAACTTTCGAAATCATCGGGCATCTGAGTATATGGTTCTATCTTTTCCGGAGAGAAACCAACTTTGACGTGGTGTTTATACGTCTTGTTTCCTATCTTAGCCGTCAGACGACAATCTCGGAAACCGGGTTCACGCATTGTTCCCATATCGATTTCGGCACGTCCGTTCTTCAGCGTCACTTCGCCCTTCTTGTCGGCCGGCATCCTGTCTCCGCCCAATTCGTAGGTCACCACAATCCCGTCTTGCGGAATACCATACTTATACAACTGCACTTCGACTTTAGCCTTCTCGCCTGTCTCGTATATCCAATCGGCGTGGTCGGGCACGGTTACCCATAAAACATCACTCCGGTAAGGATAGTTTTCGGCCTGTGCTTTTGCCGCAAAAAGCAAGCACAGAACGGTCAACGCAACTAAGATTTTTTTCATTGATTCGTTGTTTTTTATTGATTAATACTTAGATTGATTTGTATCGAAGCCTCGACAGCACGGTGGCAAGCCTTGTCTATGATGCTGTCAAAGGCTCGCCACCGACGTGACCAACGCGGCACACAAAACCTATTGTGTGCGCAACACGTATGAAGCTCCGGCTGTCGTCGGAATGTCGTATTCGTAATAGGTCTTTGTCTCCATCTCGTCTTGCGGCGCTTCTTTACTGATTAGCGGCTGTTTGATTTCCTGCACGCAGAGCAGCGGATTGGGACATTTTCCTTTAGCTGGCTTCAAGGCGTTTCCGTCTAGCGTCAAAGGAACAGCGCTACGCACGCGCATCACACCGCCAATCGTCGAGCGAAGTGTTGCTTGCGCCAATTGTCCGTTTTCCCATGCCATGTCTTCCAACACAAAGCCGCCGCGACTACGCAATCCCTTTACGCGTCCTTCCTTCCACACACTGGGCAGTGCGGGTAAGAGATGAACAGCGTTGTCGTGACTCTGCAAAAACATTTCGGCTATGCCCGAAGTAGCGGCAAAGTTACCGTCTATCTGGAATGGCGGATGGGCATCGAACAGATTCGGATAGAGCCCACCGTTTTGTCCGCGCTCTTCCGTGCAGACATTAATCAATTCGGAAATCAGTTTATACGTATGGTCTCCGTCGAGCAGACGTGCCCAAAAGTTAATTTTCCATCCCATCGACCATCCCGTAGAGTGGTCGCCACGTCCGTTTAGTGTTTTCATGGAGGCTGCCATCAGTGCCGGCGAATTGCTCAACGTAATCTGTCTGCCCGGATAGAGTCCCCACAAATGCGATATGTGGCGATGGTGGTCATTCGGATTATCCCAGTCTTCCATCCATTCCTGCACTTGTCCCCAACGTCCGATTTGCATCGGCGGAAGCTGCTTGATGACTTTTTCCAGACTGTTGCGGAATGACCTGCTGTCATTCAGGATCTTTGCCGCAGCCAAAGTGTTGTGAAACAAATCGTTTACCATCTGATTGTCCATCGTGCAACCGGCTATGACGCGGAACGAACGTTGACCGTTAACCGTCGGAGAATTTTCGGGAGAATAAGAAGGTGACACCACCAGCCAACCGTGTTCCGGCTCTTTTACCAGAAAATCGAAATAGAACTCACAGGCAGACTTCATAATGGGATAAACAGACGCCAAATAGTTTCGATCGCCATTAAAGAGATAACGGTCCCACAGATGTTGACAAAACCAAGCGTTACACGTCGGCCAGATTCCATACGAAGGGCCGTCTACGGCACCCGTCGAGCGCCAGATATCGGTATTGTGATGCAACGTCCATCCGCGACATCCATACATGGCAGCACTTTCTTTCCCGGTCTCGGCCACATCACGCACCAGTTGCAGGAACGGTTCGTGCATTTCGGGAAGTGCGGTCACCTCTGCCGGCCAATAGTTCATTTCCACGTTAATGTCCGTTGTGTATTTACCATCCCATGGAGCATTTTTCTGATAGTTCCAAATGCCTTGCAGATTGGCTGCCTGTCCGCCCGGTTGCGAAGAGCATATCAGCAGATAACGGCCATACTGGAACAGCAAAGCCGGGAGTTGCGGGTCGAACAATGTATTGAACTCACGGATGCGCACGTCTGTCGGTTTATCGGCTTGCGCATTGCGTCCCAAATCGAGCGAAACACGATGATAATATTGCTGATAAGCCTTTGTGTGTTTGTCTTGAGCCTCAGCATAGTCTTTGAGTTGCGGAGCTTTTTCCAACACGGATAGTGCTTTAGCCATCGCATCGTCCGATATGTCTCGGTAGTTCTTATAGTTTGTTCCTATTGAGATGCACAGCACAACAGCATTGGCATCACTGACCACCAGTGCCGTGTCGCCCTGCGCTTTCAGCGTTCCGCCATCGTGCAAGCATTGCATCAGCGAGGCGTATTTTACCTTGCCTTCTATCGTTTCATGGTCGCTTCCCTTGCCTTCTAAAACCAACAATCCGTCGTCTGTTACACGATTGTTGGTAATATTCATCGGTGACGTGTAGTGTGCCACAAACGAAATGTTACCGGGTTCCGACGCTGTCAGCCGCATGATGATAACATCATCAGCCAGCGAAGCAAATGTTTCGCGCACATAGTCTACCCCATTGGCCGTAAAACGCACGGTGACCACAGCTCTATCTAAGTCAAGCTCGCGATAGTAATTGGCATAACTGCGAAAGTCCTCAAAATCTAAATGTAGCGAACCGACAGTCTGATAAGGCATTCCGTTGACTCCTTGCGAGCAAATCGCCTCTCCACATAGAGTCTGAGCTTCGCTGTTTTTGCCTTCGAATATCAGTCTTCTAATCTCGGGCAAGGCGTCTTTAGCCTTCGGATTCGTGTTGTTATAGGGCGAGCCTCCCCACACTGTCTCTTCATTCAATTGCAATTCTTCGTTTGCCGGATCTCCATACACCATTGCACCCAAACGGCCATTACCCACAGGCAAAGCCTCAATCCAACGTCCGGCCGGTCTATCATACCATAGTTTGTAATCCGTCTGGGCCTGCAACGTTCCGGCTCCAAGTATGAGAGCCATCCCAATCAACTTCAAATGTTTTTTCATTGTCTTATCTATTTATACTTAATCATTCTATGACACAAAATTACACAAACCTCCCTCGTTTCGAGGAGCAGTAATTTACAAAAGAAGTATACTATTTCGTCGTTTTATGTTTCTCCTTATATTCCGAGGGCGAGCAACCTATCAGCTTCTTGAATGTCTTACTGAAGAATTTGGGATCATTGAACCCTGTCATGTAGGCAACCTGCGAAATAGACATATCTCCACACTCTATCAACTGACAAGCTCGCTTCACACGAATGTCCCGCAAGAAATCAATTGGTGCCAAACCGGTGATGGTCTTCAACTTGGAATAGAACACGGCACGTCCCAAATGCATGGCCGAAGCCATGTCTTCGATACGCAATTTGGAGTTGTCCATATTTTGTTCGATAAATTCCATCAGGTTGGTCATAAACTTTTGGTCAAACGAAACAAGTTCTGGAATAACCGGAACATATTCCTCTTTCTCCCGTGTCAGCAATTCTTTTCGATATTGTTCTTGCCATTCTTTGCTTTTCTGCAGCAGATTTCGAATCTTCATCCGCAGATATTGCGCGCTGAAAGGTTTCGTAATGTAGTCATCAACACCATGTTCTAACCCGCCCAGGCGGTCTTCTAACGCCGATTTTGCCGACAATAATATAATGGGGATATGACACGTATTGGTCTGTTGTTTCAAATGTCTGACCATCTCAATCCCATCCATAACAGGCATTACCACATCACTCACAATCAAGTCCGGCATCTGATGGCGCACACTGTTCAATCCTTGCAAGCCGTCAGACACCAACGTAACCTGATAATCTGAACTCAATATATTGTATAGATATGCCCGCAACTCATCGTTGTCTTCTACGACTAACACTTTGAGATGTTCGTTAATCGCATTGGTTTTGGCTGTTGACTGGGTCTCTACCGACATTGCATCACTCGCCATATCATTTGTCGACACGAATTCTACCTGTTCGTCTTGTTCTAAGACTGCACGGTCTTTGGGGAAATACAACATAAAGACTGTGCCTTCACCTTTCTTACTGGTCACCTCTATACGTCCATGATGCATTTCGACCAGTTTTTTCACCAAAGCCAATCCAATCCCCGACGAAGGCTGTATCGGACTACTAATACTCAATCCCTCAAAATAGTGAAAGATGCGTGGCAAACGGTCTGCCTCTATACCGATACCCGTATCGGATACGAAGATTCCTATTTCAGTCTCCTTTTCTTGTATCCTTAAGGTGATAGAATGACCTTCGGGAGTATATTTAAAAGCATTTCCTACTATGTTATAACAAATTTTCTCGAACTTATCACGATCTACCCAGCCCCATACAAAACTCGGCTCATGGATATATTGATAATCAATCCGCCGCTCTTGAGCCAGCAATGTAAAGTTATCGGCTACACGTCCAAACAGATCTGTCAGATTAACATGCTCTACCATCAGTTTCATTTTGTGACTTTGAATCTTACGGAAATCCAGCAGCTGATTAATCAATCGAAGCATACGTTTCGTGTTTCTCTGTACCATTTCCAAATGTTTTCGCGAGAGAGGTGCCAATGTCTTGTCGCGTTTCAGAACTTCATCTACCGGACCTGATATCAGTGTCAGAGGCGTACGCAATTCATGAGACATATCGGTCAAAAAATGTAACTTAATCTCTAAGAGTTGTTGTTCCATTGAAATCTTATAGCGTAGCTTATAGATATAAAACAAGATGTAAATGACCAACGCGATAAAGCCTATCAATATCACCCCATAAACCAACCATGCCCACGGTGTCTCCCAAAACGTAGGCACAATATGAACATCAAGACTGATTATCTTTTCGTTCCACCGTCCCTCATTATTCGTAGAGCGAACCTCAAAGACATAATCACCCGGAGGAAGATTATTATAGTTGGCCGAATGTTCATTTCCACAATAATGCCATCCGTCATCCAGACCTCTCAGACGATATGCATACTGTATACTCTGTATGTCGACATAATCCAATGCAGAAAACAGAAACGTAACATTCCGCTGTTCCGGCTGCAACGTAACCGAGTTACGGCCTGCCAACGAATAATACGAGGTGCTATCATTCAAAATATTCAGACCGGAAAACACCAACGGCGGCATATAATCACTCTGATTCAGATGCTCAGGGTCGATGTCGAGAACCTCGTCACTGAGTATACTGAAATACAGATGCCCGTTACTACCACACACAGGAAGAGTTTCAGAAAAATGCATTCGGCGATGGAAAAAAGACAGTCCATAGTGTTCCATACGTCCCGTCGACGAATCATAGCGCACCAAATAATTTTCCATCACAAACCAAATATAGCCCGATCGATCTTCCACCGTGGACAAAGCAAGTTCCGACAGCATACCATTCATGCAATCGTACGTATCAAATTGTAAATCGTTACTCAACCAGTTTCCCGGCCGCAACTTATTGATACCGCCCGTAAAAGTAGCCAAATAAACGTGTTTCCGACTATCTACATAAATCGACATCACCTCGTTGCAATTCAGACTATGAGGCTGATCTTGTCGGGTATGCAGATAAAACTGTATGTCATCCGGACTTTTAAACGAACTGTTGAAGGTATAAAATCCCTCCGAACTCCCGGCCAATATAACTCCGTTACATTCATTAATCGAACGGATTCTCGAAGTCTTATAGTCTACCGGATAATGACGCATGCGATTACCACCATGCACGAAGCGATAGTTACCATCCTGAGACACCAGCAGATTGATTCCTCCCTCGAAAACACCCACCCAAATATGATGGTTGGTATCCTCACAAATCGAATAAATATTGTTCCCGCTAATCGAATATAAGTCATCCGAATGATGTTCGAAACGTTTCAACACATATCTATCAGAATCACCGGCCACCGGCTGTGCCAAAACTAGCCCCTGCCCGCGCGTGCCAATCCAATAGTTTCCTTTAGAATCTTCCAACACGGCATACACATTGCCAAAAAAACGGGTCGGCTGACGCACCAATCGACCGGTCGTATCCATATAGCGCGGAGAGCGACGCAAGGAATCATACACTACCAAGCAGCCGTCTCGCCACCCTTCCCAAATGCGCTTCTGACGATCAACATACAGGCAACGTACTTCCACGTTGTTGGGGTTTTTGTATGATTTATAGTTCAAATAGAAAAACGAAACACAATATAAATCACGCTCCGATGCATACCAGATATTGTCCTGACGATCTATCAGCAAAAAACGCATCACCGGGTCGTAAACCGAACCGTCAGCGTTAAGATACGGACGAAGCTCATCGGCCTCTTCGTCGTAATAGGCCAATGCGCCCGACCTGTGCTTCACCCGAATCACACCATAGGCATCTTCGCTGACAAACGAATGGTCTTGCTTGTCGGCCATACGCTTGGTCACTTGCTTGGGAGCCGGATAAAACTTGACTTGCCGACTGTCAGACCACACACATACCGCACCGGGCGTCTGTGTCAGAATCCACAAACGGTCTTTCGAATCGCGCATTATGCTGCTCACAACCGACGAAGGTTGTTCGGCACTGCGAATATCGACATATTCAACTACTTCCGTATCCAAATCATAAAACCACAATCCGTTGTCACATCCCAACACCAAAAGCGAATCGGAGAAAACTTTCACATTGTTTACTTTGCCAACATCGGCTACCGATTTCATAAAGTGAAGCTCCTCACCATCATAACGGGCAATGCGTCCGTCGTCTGCAACGAGCAGATTATACTGCTCGAATTCCACGATATGACGGAAAGGAATATCATTCCGAATTTGTTTTTCACCCACCAGATTTGTCCCTTTGTCCGTCATCACCCACTCGTCGCCATCGCGGTCTGCGTAAATTCTCCACACTCTGCCGACACGCCAATCAGGTGTCTGCCAATCATACAAACAGATACCTTCGGACTTATCCAGACAAGTTTCGTCTATGCGAATACACTCATTTTTATCACAAGCCAACCAAGTGACTGACTGCGTAAGAGGAATGATGCGTTTGATCTTGAATTGGCGTCCCAGTTTTTTCTCTAAATCAGCCAACACATCTATGAATCTTTCTTCCTGTACGTCGAACAGATAAATCTTATCGTCCAGCGTCCTACACCAAATATTTCCCGATGAACTCTGACGAATATTGACGATGCGATTATTAAACAACGGATTCCCGTCACCGACACGCGACTTGAATACGCGAAACTTATAACCATCATACTTGTTGAGCCCATTCCACGTTGAAATCCAGATGTAGCCGCTCTCGTCTTGTATGATGTTTTGCACGATTCCTTGGGAAATACCATCAGTCTCTGAAAAATGTTGCACACGAAAATCTTGCTGTGCCCTCACCGTCGACGGCAAGCTACCCCAAAATAAGCATAGACCACAGATGTATATATAGAATAAAAAAGACTTCATACGCAAACATAGGGTGAACAAAGATAACAAATCAGACTTAAAAAAACAAATACATGCAGTAAAAAAATCCAATGCTATTTGCATGGATTGGTGTGTACTGAACCGGATGGTAACCACGTATGATCCAGACCGTATGCAGGCCTCAACAGAAAGCTGACCAGCTCTTGTCTGCATACCTCATTTTTCAGCCAGATTGCGACTAAAACATGTTTTACAACACAACGAAGCCGATTTTATACAATTTGAAAGAAAAATTTCAAAAATACATGGTAAAAAAAATTGCCCCATTCAAAACTAACCCTATATTTGCAGTATAATTAGTTACATTTTATCACCGACACAAACATAAAAACTATTACCATGAATATCGAAAAAATCATGGCTTCATTAGAAGCAAAGCATCCGGGTGAATTGGAATACCTGCAAGCGGTAAAGGAAGTTCTCTTATCGATTGAAGATGTGTATAACCAACATCCAGAATTTGAGAAAGCCAGTCTGATTGAACGTCTCGTAGAACCTGATCGTATTTTTACCTTTAAAGTACCTTGGGTCGACGATAATGGAAAAGTGCAAGTAAACTTGGGATACCGTGTACAGTTTAACAATGCTATCGGCCCTTACAAAGGCGGTATCCGTTTTCACGCATCTGTAAACCTGTCTATTTTGAAGTTTCTCGGATTCGAACAAACTTTTAAAAACGCACTGACAACTTTGCCCATGGGAGGTGGAAAAGGTGGTTCAGACTTTTCTCCACGCGGCAAAAGCGAGGCCGAGATTATGCGTTTCTGCCAAGCATTCATCCTTGAATTGTGGCATCATTTAGGTCCTGACATGGACGTTCCGGCCGGCGACATCGGCGTAGGTACCCGCGAAGTAGGCTACATGTTCGGCATGTATAAGAAGCTCACACGCGAATTTACGGGAACATTCACAGGCAAGGGATTGGAATACGGCGGATCACTCATCCGTCCTGAAGCTACAGGATTCGGCGGTCTGTACTTTGTCAACCACATGCTCAAGATGAAAGGCATCGATATCAAAGGCAAGACAGTGGCTATCTCTGGCTTCGGAAACGTAGCGTGGGGAGCTGCAATCAAAGCAACTGAGCTGGGTGCAAAAGTGGTAACTCTTTCCGGTCCGGATGGTTATGTTTATGATCCGGATGGCATCAGCGGCGAAAAGATTGACTATATGCTCGAACTCCGGACATCGGGCAACGACGTGGTAGCCCCGTATGCCGAGAAATATCCGAATGCAACGTTCTATCCTAACAAACGTCCGTGGGAAGTGAAGGTAGACATCGCTTTACCATGCGCTACACAAAACGAGCTCAACGGAGAAGATGCCAAAGCATTGATAGCCAACAAAGTGATTTGTGTGGGCGAAATCTCCAACATGGGATGTACACCCGAAGCCATCGACACATTCATCGAAAATAAAATCATGTATGCACCGGGCAAGGCAGTCAATGCCGGCGGCGTGGCAACATCGGGTCTCGAAATGAGCCAAAACGCCATGCACATGAGTTGGGTGGCTGAAGAAGTTGATCGCCGTCTGCATGAAATCATGGGTAACATCCACGCCCAATGCGTAAAATACGGCACAGAGCCTGACGGTTACATCAACTATGTGAAAGGAGCCAATGTGGCCGGATTCATGAAAGTTGCTCATGCAATAATGGCACAAGGAATCGTTTAAATGCTATCTACAGAGGTGCCTTCAAACTTTTTGAAGTGACGTGAGAAATAGATCAGTATTGTTACCCATATAGCCGATATACGCACCTGTATGCTTCATCCGGCCCTATACACATCGACAACCTAACGACGAGCAGCTCAAAGAAGCCGGCATTGCTCCGGATCTTATTCGACTGTCGGTAGGTATCGAAAACGTGACGGATATTCTGGAAGATACAGAACAAGCACTGCAAGCATAACCACACACGCCGGAAACAAACACCTCATAAAAATATTATCACGGGCTATTTCTTCGTAACTTTATGAATGGTTACGAGGAAAATAGCCCGTGAGGTTTTTATCGAAATCGGATAACAAGTCTTATAAAATTTTTATCCATTCTGCTAATTCATGTGCCGAAAGTACATATTCAGTATCTTCACCCATTGATGCTATCTGGTATATTAGATTTTTTTCACGGGTCGAAAGTGACAAATTTCCTTCTGCATACGCTAAATATATATCCCAGGCTTTAGCTATCAATTGCTCTCTTCCCAAGGGATATACCTGAGCCAATATTTTCAGTTCTTCTAGTTGTTTACGTTTATTGCTTGCTACCATGACCTTAACTTTGGTTTCTAACTTCGTTTGATTAAATAATTCAGACTTTCATAAAAACTTCTGTCAGCCATCAAACATTAAGACATAGCCCACTTAAATGCACTTATATAGGGGGGGGGGAATTATATATATCCATAAAATATCTATTTAG
>CAZEPM010000047.1:8231-15152 GCA_964514145.1 uncultured Bacteroides sp. | reverse complement strand
ATCATTTGGATATTGTGCATCACTAAGGAAGTTATACGTACAAAAAAACTATCTTTGCCTTGCTTATCAACTAACTACCGATTATGAAGACAACATACGACTTTCTGATTGTGGGTGCCGGACTTTTCGGAGCCGTGTTTGCCCACGAAGCCGAAAAAGCCGGGAAACGCTGTTTAATCATCGACAAACGACCGAACACCGGCGGAAACATCTATTGTAAGACGGTCAACGACATACAAGTGCACTACTACGGTGCACACATCTTCCATACAAGCAACCGCGAGGTGTGGAACTATGTGAACCGACTGGTAGAATTCAATCGCTTCACCAACTCTCCACTGGCCTGCTATCAGGACAAACTCTACAATCTGCCGTTCAACATGAACACTTTCTATCAGCTTTGGGGCGTGCGCACACCGCAAGAAGCACGCGAACGCATCGAACGTGAGCGCGCCCGCTATGACTACATCACCGAGCCCGAAAACCTCGAAGAACAGGCACTCAAACTCGGCGGACACGACATCTACGAACGGCTCATCAAAGGCTACACCGAAAAGCAGTGGGGACGGTCAGCCACCGAACTGCCGGCATTCATCATCCGCCGGCTGCCTTTCCGCTTCACTTTCGACAACAACTATTTCAACGACCGCTATCAGGGCATTCCCGAAGGCGGATACAACCAACTCATCGACGCCTTGCTAAGCGGCTGCGAAGTACGGCTAAACACGGACTATTTCGCCCATCGTGCCGAACTCGACGCCCTTGCCCAGACCGTGGTGTTCACGGGGTGCATCGACGAATATTTCGACTACTGCTACGGCCGACTGGAGTATCGCAGCCTGCGTTTCGACCATCGTGCACTCGATGTGCCCGACTTTCAAGGAAACGCCGTGATTAACTACACCGAACGTGCCATTCCCTACACCCGCATCATCGAGCACAAACATTTCGCCTTCGGACAGCAGCCCACCACCGTGATAACCTATGAATATCCCGACGACTTCGCTCCGGGTAAAGAGCCTTATTACCCCATAAACGACGAACGCAACACGGCACTCTATCAACGTTACCGCGAACGGGGCGCACAAACGGCCGGCGTGATTTTCGGCGGAAGGCTTGCCCAATACACGTATGCCGACATGGACGACACGGTGGAAGCCGCCCTCAACCTGTGGAAACGAGTATGCAAACGCTAAACCCGATATGCCATCGATAAAGAAAATATGGGTTGATTTGCCGCCTGCCTTGCGCGAATTGGTACGTTTCGGACTGGTAGGCGTGTTTGCCACACTGCTGCATTACGGGCTGTATTACCTGTTGCAGCAGATTATTAGTGTCAACATAGCCTATACACTGGGCTACCTCTTTAGCCTCATCACCAATTTCTACCTGACGGCCTACTTCACTTTCGGCTCCCGCCCATCGCTGAAAAAGGCCGGAGGGTTCGGTGGAGCGCATCTGATTAACTACCTGCTCCACATCAGTCTGCTCAACCTGTTCCTCTATGTGGGCATTCCGCAGACACTGGCTCCCATACCGGTTTTTGCCATTGCCATCCCCGTCAACTTCCTGCTGGTACGCTTTGTGTTCAAACACAAAAAATCGTCTGATCCGAAAGACACGCCGTAAGAGCGGATGTCTCAGACGGACACCCCAAACCTTTAGTCCGGACATTTTTTTACAGAAAAGTTACTGTCCGCCTCTATCCGGTGCAGTCGGTCAGCCAAGCAAGCCCGGTCCGCGCATTGACCGGCCTTGTCCGGCCGACCGGCCAGCCCTTTCCGAAAAAGTCGAGGGAGAAGCTAAATAAATCAGTTGAGAATCAATATGCTGGATTTGTGTCAATATCCGACTGCCAAGCTGATAGGAAACGATGTGTTATGGCTCTTTCCTCGTTCGTAAACACGATACATCTTATTTCTTTTTAATTTATTAACAAAAAACGAGGTCACAACTTGGTGGCTTTTTTTACTACCTTTGCACGCTCAGGTATCCATGCCTGATTTTTTCAGAATGAGAAAACAAGACAAAAAGGACGTTTCTACTTACTATAAAGGGAAAAATTCTCTGCTTCCCCCCAACACTCAAATTTCAATATGCAGAGAGACCGAAAAACAATTTTATCATAATTATTCATACTCTTTAATTTTATTCACGTTATGAGCAAACTCATGTTGCCCATAGCAATGACCTGTTGCGTCCTGCTATGGACAAAGGGCGTGTATGCCCAATCGTCAGATAGGTATATCCTGACTATCGAAGAAATGTTTTCGCTAGCCGATCAGAACAGCAAATCACTCCGCCCAAAAAGCACCGGCATCGCAGAAGCTCAGGCTGCCGTCAAAGAAGCCAAGAATGCACGGCTGCCCGATATCGAGGCTTCTGTTTCAGCCAGTTTTTTGGGTAACGGATGCCTGATTGAACGCGACTTCTCACATGGCACGAAAGCTGCAATGCCTCATTGGGGCAACAATTTCGCCATCGAAGTCACACAAATCATCTACAGCGGAGGTGCCGTATCGGGTGGCATCGAATTGGCCGAACTGGAGGAGCGGCTCGCACAACTCGCACTCGAGAAAAACCGCGACGCCGTGCGCTTCCTGCTTGTGGGTTACTATATGGACTTGTTTAAACAGCAAAATGTGCTGAAAGTCTACGACCGGAACATCGCTCTCACCGCCCGTGTGCTCGACAACATGCGCACGCGTTATGCCGAAGGGGTTGCTCTCAAGAATGACATCACACGCTACGAATTGCTGCTGGCCGACTTGGAGCTGTCGCGCACCCAGCTGAAAAACAGCATCGACATCTTGAACCACAACCTGATCACAACGCTCGGATTGCCCGCCGGGACGCAGCTGATGGCCGACACTACTCTGCTGGAACAAATCTTGCCCGACTACACTGCCAACTACTGGCACGAACAGACAATGGCCAACGCAACCGAGTTAAAGCAACAGGACATCGTTGTGCAGATGAGCCGTCAGCAGGAGCGTATCGCACGTTCAGAACGTTTACCGCAGGTGGCCTTCGTTGCAGCCAACCACTTTGATGGTCCGATCACCATTGAAGTTCCTCCCATCAACCAGAACTTCAACTATTGGTACGTAGGGCTAGGCGTGAAATACAACCTTTCGTCGCTCTTTAAAACCAACAAGAGCATCCGCCGCGCCCGTTTAGCCATGCAACGCAGTACGGAAGAACTGGACGATGTGCGCGAACAAAAGGAACTGGCTGTCAGGGCTGACTACATCCGCTATCGGGAGACTTACGAACAGTTTGATACCCAACGCAAACGGGTAGATTTGGCAGCACAGAACTTTGACGTCATCTATCACCGCTACACCAACGAGCTGGCACTGGTGACCGACATGCTCGATGCCAGCAATACGAAGCTCAATGCCGAAGTCGAACTGGTCAACGCGCGCATCAACATCTTGTTCAACTATTACAAACTGCTTTATCAGTCCGGAACCATTTAACTGCTTAACTACGTCAAACCGTGTAGGACAAGCACAGACCAATCACTAAAAAAACAAAACTTAATTATTGCAACTTGATTATGAAACGAACTACACAAAAGATTGTCATCAACACGGCCATCATAGCCGTCATCGCCATAGGAGCCATCTGGGTATGCTCACGCTTCGTGCATCTGGGCAATGTGGAATACACGGACAATGCCCAAGTACATCAACTCATCATTCCCGTCAACAGCCGCGTAGAGGGATTCATCCGCGAAGTGAGATTCGACGAGTTCCGGCCGGTGCGCAAAGGAGATACGCTCGTGATTATTGAAGATGCCGAATACCGCTTGCGTCTGGCTCAGGCAGAAGCCGACTACCAGAATGCGCTGGCCGGAAAATACGCTATGGGAACAGCCATCTCCACCACCAGTAACAACCTGACCGTGTCGGACGCCGGCATAGAGGAAGTACATGTGCAACTGCTCAATGCGGAAAAGGACTATCAACGCTACCGGAAATTGCTGGAACAGGAGGCCGTGACGCAACAGCAATACGACGCCGTGCGCACCAACTACGAATCGTTGCAAGCCAAATACGAGATGCTCGTGAGGCAGAAACAGTCGACCATGCTGGCCAGACAGGAGCAAACCCAACGGCTGGAACAGAATGAAGCCGGAATTGCCGTAGCTGCCGCTGCACTAGACCTTGCCCGCCTCAACCTGTCATACACTGTCATTCTTGCCCCATGCGACGGAGTGGCATCGCGCCAGTCTATCCAAGCCGGACAGATGGTGCACATCGGACAAACGCTGCTCACCGTTGTTGACAACACTGACAAATGGGTCGTGGCCAACTATCGCGAGACGCAAACCACGCACATGGCCGTGGGACAGATGGTAGAAATCACCGTAGACGCCTTGCCGGGCAAGACTTACATGGGACGCATCGCTGCAATTTCACAAGCCACCGGTGCCCAATATTCCGTGGTGCCACAAAACAATGCGGCCGGTAACTTTGTGAAGGTAGAACAGCGAATCCCCGTCAAAATTGAGTTTACGGCCGACAATTCCTCCGAAGACTTGGAACGGTTGCGTGCCGGACTGAATGTAGAATGCGAAGTCAACCTCTCTAAAGCAGACTGAAACCTATGACACCTTTCGACGATCTGTTACGACAGATGCCGGCCTTCAAGGACAGTGTCCCGACATGGGCACGCACCCTTACGTTCGGTTTCTTCATCTTCGTCCTTCAATGTTCAACCTGCATCTTCTTGGCCTCAACCAACGAAATGATGGGCGAAACAGCGCTGATGCAAGATGATATCCAGTACATTGGAGACGCACTGTTCGTTGGATTTACCATCATCTTCCCCATGTTGTTCCGGCTGAAATTCCGCTTCAGCACCCGGGTCATCATGCGCATCGTGACCATCGGGCTGATTGTGTGTCTGTTGATAAACCAATACACACACAGCCTGCCCTTACTCATCGTGAGCAGCTTGGTCGGCGGATTTTTGCGCATGTGGGGAACGTTTGAGTGCTTTTCCTCCGTGCAGCTGCGCATCACGCCCACCCGCAACTTTGCCGTGTTCTTCCCCGTGATTTATCTCTCCGTGTACTGCTGCATACAACTGTCCGGTCTGACGGCCGTCCACCTGAATTATTTCTACAGTTGGCACCACATGCATTATCTGGCTGTAGGGCTGCTGCTTGTTGTGCTCGCCTTGTCGGAAATGTTGCTACGCCCGTTTCACCTCGGAAAGCCCATGCCGCTCTATGGCATCGACGGGCTGGGTGCGCTTCTATGGGTCATCACGGCCATGACCATTGTCTTTGTCGCCAACTATGGGGAGTATTTCGGCTGGTTCGAATCGCCCTATATCCGGCTGGGAACACTGCTGGCATTCGTCTTCGCTGTGATAAGCATCGGGCGCATGCTCCATATCCGTCATCCATACATTGAGACCGCACTGTTTACCGACTATTCCAAGTTGTGGCACGTCTTCGGACTGTTTGTTGCGCTGGCTCTGATTTCAGCCTTTTCCACCGTGCTGCAGGGAGCATTCACCGTGGGCATCCTTCACTTCGACAGCCTCAACAACATCTCACTCAACTGGGCTGCCCTTGCCGGAGTGGTTGCGGGTGCATTGTTTTCCCTCTATGGCATGACGCATTGGCATATGAAATACAAACTGTTGACGTTCATAGGATTTACGTGTGAAACGGCTTATCTCGTGGCTTTTTATTTCCTGCTGTCGCCCGATACGGCCATTCATCAACTCTATCTGCCTGTGGCCGTGAAATATTTCGGTCATGTAATCATTTACATTGTGCTGACGACCTATCTGCAACAGATTATCCCCTTCAAACATTTCTTTCAGGGACTGTGTGTGGTGGGATTTATTCGCGAAGCCATCGGTGCCCCCGTCGCCATAGCCGTTGTCAAACACTGGTATAAGAAAGTCACGATAGCCAACTTCGAAGACTTGTCGGCCGCCATCGATGCTCAACATCCACTTGTCCGACAACTGTCTGTCGCCTCTGTCACGGCCGAAGTACAGCGTCAGGCCACACTGGTATCCATCAAGCAAATCATGGGCTACGCCGTCATCATCGGACTGATTTGTCTGGTCTGCATCTTGCTGACGCGCTTCAAACACATCATCCGCTATGCCCGTGTGCCGCGAGTAAACAGCGTCCGTCGGTTGTTCGCCATCAAGCGTGTGGCCGAGAAACCGGCATAAGCAATCATACGGGGCTTTATTTCCGGCCGAAGTCGGCCGGAATCTCTCCCCATCGGGACGTGTTCCACTTGATGAGCGGGCTTGTGTGGGCGTGTGACTGGAGCCACTTCTCAGCACGGCTGATCAGCTGGAAAAGAGACTCTGTTTGGGGAGTACGTTCGAGCTTGGTTTTGCATTTCCGCTGTCGCACCCAACTGATGGCCGTCTGGCTGTCGGAATAGACCGGCAGGGAGAGGTTGCGCCGGTGGAGCAAGGCCAATGCATGGACAATGGCCAAGAACTCGCCGATGTTGTTCGTGCCCTGCACGGGGCCGAAATGAAAGATTTCCTGCTGTGTACGCAGGTAAACCCCGCGATATTCCATTGCCCCGGGATTCCCGCTGCAAGCGGCATCGACCGCAATGGCCTCGCGCATCACTTCAGCCGGCCATTCGCGCACGCCGGACTGTTGGGCTGCGGCTTGCTTGCCAAGGTAGTGGTAGGGAGAGGATGCATAAGCCTGCTCAGCTTCTTCGCGCGTGGCAAACGATTTGTAGACCGCACCTTCGAAACCTTTAGTCTGCGCCTGACATTCGCTCCATGTGTCGTAGATACCGGGGGTAACTCCGTGCCACACAACATAGTATTTCGTTTTGCTCATAAATGCTCCGTATGAAATGAAAGTCGGACAAAGATACAAATAAAAAAGGATTGGCACACAGCCAACCCTTT
>CAZEPM010000047.1:6252-8131 GCA_964514145.1 uncultured Bacteroides sp. | reverse complement strand
ACGGTGTCGGACTGTCCGGTTTCGCACCGGGAAAGGTGGTTGGGCAGCACGCTGAATCCTGCTGAAAGGTAGCGATTACGGTGCTCGGAAACAGACAATTATGACTTTTTAGCGAAACTTATTACCGCGAGCCGTTCGAAACTCGATAAAAAACCGTATTTTTGCGTGCTGAAAATGATCATAAGTAAGTGTTCTATTTTGTATGAAACTTGACATTCTCACAGCAATTTCGCCGATTGATGGACGTTACAGGAGCAAAGCGGGAGCTTTGGCTTCGTATTTTTCAGAATTTGCACTCATTAAATATCGTGTACGGGTAGAAATCGAATATTTCATTGCCCTATGCGAGTTGCCATTGCCGCAATTGGCAGGAGTCGACAAAACCCGGTTTGAAGCATTCCGCGACATCTACCGCAATTTTTCTGAGGACGATGCAGCCCGTGTGAAAGCAATCGAGAGCGTGACCAATCACGACGTGAAGGCGGTGGAATACTTCATCAAAGAGCAATTCGACAAGCTGGGCGGCCTCGAAGCCTGCAAGGAGTTCATCCATTTCGGCCTGACCTCGCAAGACATCAATAACACCTCCGTCCCCCTGTCGGTGAGAGACGCGCTGGTCGAGGTCTACTATCCGCAATTGGAGGAACTGATTGCGCAGTTGCGGACGTATGCCGACGAATGGGCAAACGTCCCAATGCTGGCCAAAACACACGGACAGCCCGCCTCACCAACCCGTTTGGGCAAGGAAATCGACGTGTTCGTGTATCGTCTGGAGCAACAACTCGAAGGCCTGAAAGCCTTGCCCGTTACGGCCAAGTTCGGCGGGGCAACCGGTAATTTCAATGCCCACCACGTGGCCTATCCGCAATACGACTGGAAGGCGTTTGCCAACCGGTTTGTGGCTGAAAAGCTCGGATTGGAGCGCGAACAATACACCACCCAGATTTCGAACTACGACAATCTGGGCGCCATCTTCGACGCCATGAAGCGCATCAACACCATCCTGATTGATATGAACCGCGACTTCTGGCAGTATATCTCGATGGAATATTTCAAACAGAAAATCAAAGCCGGCGAGGTGGGTTCGAGCGCCATGCCTCACAAGGTCAACCCCATAGATTTCGAAAATGCCGAGGGCAATCTGGGCATCGGCAATGCCATCTTCGAGCATCTGTCGCACAAACTGCCCATTTCGCGCCTGCAACGCGACCTGACCGACTCAACGGTGCTGCGCAATGTCGGAGTGCCGTTCGGACATACGATAATCGCCATTCAGAGCTCGCTGAAAGGCTTGCGCAAACTTCTGCTCAACGAAGCAGCCATCAGCCGCGACCTCGACAACTGTTGGAGCGTTGTGGCCGAAGCCATACAGACCATCTTGCGCCGCGAAGCTTACCCACATCCGTATGAAGCCCTGAAAGCACTGACCCGTACCAACCAAGTCATTACGGAAAGCGCTATCAAGGACTTTATTGAGCAACTAAACGTGAGTGAAACCGTTAAAGACGAGCTGCGTTCCATCACTCCGCACAACTACACCGGTATGTAAGCACGAAAAAGAAATTCGCCCGTGAGGGCGACTATATAATGTTTATTAAATAAAGACCCAACACAATGAGTACAGAAGAACAACAGACTTGGAAAGAAAGTCAGACAGAGAGTCAGAATGCCGGACATGAAGAAACACGTCCTTTGAACAAGCAATCGAATGGAACCGAGAATGCCGATGCCGACAACGAACGCGTGAACAGCCGCGAAGGCCGTCCGCAACGCTCGCGCATCGTACGTACGAGCAGCAGCGAACCCGTAAGCGCTTATGGTAGCAGCGAAACTCCGCGCCTGCGTCGTCCGCGCATCAGCAGTGCATCCGTCTATCGCA
>CAZEPM010000047.1:0-6152 GCA_964514145.1 uncultured Bacteroides sp. | reverse complement strand
GAAATACAGCAAGAAGAAACAAATAGAATATCGCGACATCGTGGTCGACCCCAACGAGCCGATTCGTCTGAACAAATACCTGGCCAATGCGGGCATCTGTTCGCGCCGCGAAGCCGACGAGTATATCACGGCCGGTAAGGTGAGCGTCAACGGCGTGGTAGTGACCGAGCTCGGAACGAAAATCAAACACGGCGATGAGGTGAAATTCAACGATAACCCCGTGAGCATCGAGCGTAAAATCTACGTGCTGCTCAACAAGCCCAAAGACTGCGTGACCACGGTGGAAGACACGCACGGCCGCAAAACGGTGATGGATCTCGTGAAAGACGCCTGTACGGAACGCATCTATCCCGTCGGCCGGCTCGACCGGAACACCACCGGTGTGCTTCTGTTGACCAATGACGGCGATCTCGCTTCGAAGCTCACCCATCCGCAATACCTGAAGAAGAAAATCTATCACGTGTTTTGCAACAAGCCCGTTACGCCTGAGGACATGGAGAAAATTTCCAAAGGCATTATGCTCGACGACGGCGAGATGCGTGCCGACGCCATCAGCTACGCTTCTGAAACCGACAAAACACAGGTGGGAATCGAAATCCATTCGGGCAAAAACCGCGTGGTGCGCCGCCTTTTCGAAAGTCTCGGCTATCGTGTGGTGAAACTCGACCGCGTGTTTTTTGCCGGACTGACCAAGAAAAACGTGCGTCGCGGTCAGTGGAGATACCTCACCGAAAAAGAGGTGAACATGCTGCGTATGGGAGCATTCGAATAAATGAACGATGCCGAACAGTAGCATAAGCATGGCTTACCCCATCCGAAGGGGAATTTTGAGTTTTAAAAATTAAAGAAAGAATAAGCATATAATAAGTATGGGAATCATTCGTAGGACAAAAGTGGTCGACCTGCTCAAACGTACCGACGTGGGAGCAGCGGTCAACGTAAAAGGCTGGGTGCGTACCCGCCGCGGTAGCAAACAAGTTAATTTTGTGGCTGTCAATGACGGTTCTACTATCAATAACGTGCAGGTGGTGGTCGACGTAGCGAAATTCGACCCCGAGCTGCTCAAACAAATCACCACCGGCGCCTGTGTCAGTGTCGACGGCACCTTGGTCGCCTCTGTCGGTTCCGGCCAGTCGGTGGAAATCCAAGCTACGGAAATCGAACTGCTGGGTGCGTGTGACAACACCTATCCCCTGCAGAAAAAAGGACACTCCATGGAGTTCCTGCGCGAAGTGGCTCATCTGCGTCCGCGCACCAACACGTTTGGCGCCGTGTTCCGCATCCGTCACCACATGGCCTATGCCATCCATAAGTTTTTCCACGATCGCGGCTTCTTCTATTTCCACACGCCGATCATTACGGCTTCCGACTGCGAAGGCGCCGGACAGATGTTTCAGGTCACAACGCTTAACCTCTACGACCTGAAGAAGGATGCCGACGGCTCGATTGTTTACGACGACGACTTCTTTGGCAAACAAGCCAGTCTGACCGTCTCCGGACAACTCGAGGGCGAACTGGCGGCGACGTCGCTGGGAGCTATCTACACGTTTGGCCCCACGTTTCGCGCCGAAAATTCCAACACCCCGCGCCATCTGGCCGAGTTTTGGATGATTGAGCCCGAAGTTGCCTTCAACGACATCAACGACAACATGGATTTGGCTGAGGAGTTCATCAAGTATTGTGTGCGGTGGGCACTCGACCATTGCTACGACGACGTGAAGTTCCTCAACGACCACTTCGATGCCGAACTCATCGAACGTCTCGAAAGTGTGCTCAAGGAAGATTTTGTGCGCCTGACCTACGGCGAGGGCATCAAGATACTGGAAGAAGCCATGGCCGCCGGCCATCAGTTTGAATTTCCCGTTTACTGGGGCGTCGATCTGGCTTCGGAACACGAGCGTTACTTGGTGGAAAACCACTTCAAACGTCCGGTGATTCTGACCGACTATCCGAAGGAAATCAAGGCGTTCTATATGAAACAAAACGAAGACGGCAAGACCGTGCGCGCCATGGACGTGCTCTTCCCCAAGATTGGCGAAATCATTGGCGGCTCCGAGCGCGAGGCCGACTACGACAAACTGCTTGCCCGCATCAAAGAACTGGATATCCCGATGAAAGACATGTGGTGGTATCTCGACACGCGCAAGTATGGCACCTGCCCGCACTCCGGTTTCGGACTGGGCTTCGAACGGCTGCTGCTCTTTGTCACCGGCATGGCGAACATACGCGATGTGATTCCGTTCCCGCGTACGCCGCACAATGCCGAGTTCTAACCATAAAAATCGATTTTAATGCGGCCATCGCTGCCGAGACTGGTCGGAAAGCGCGTCTAAGATGTTGGACGCGCTTTCTTTTTTCTGGAAATTACATAACTATCCGACACTATGTAATTGCGTTGTCCGTTGATAGGTCAAACATACTTGTTGAACACACACGTATGTGTCGTCAAGGCGCATGAAGTGCATGAAGTGATTCATACAGAGTTAAAAAAGTGGAGTGAAAAGTTTGCATGTTAGAAGAAAAGGCGTACCTTTGCAAGCCGATTATTATCTAGTAAGTATTAAAAGTTTAGCGTCCGGCGTGTTAATAGCCCGTTGCGGGGCGGTTAGGATCGTCGGGACATAGTTTTTTAGTAGTAACATTTTAAAAATTTAATTCAGAGTGAATACTTTAAGTTACAAGACCATTTCCGCAAACAAAGAGACTGTAACCAAAGAATGGGTGGTAGTCGATGCTACCGATCAGGTGTTGGGACGTCTCGGCGCAAAGGTTGCGAAATTGTTGAGAGGAAAGTATAAACCGAACTTTACTCCTCACGTGGATTGCGGTGACAACGTAATCATTGTTAATGCCGACAAGGTGAAGCTGACAGGCAACAAGTGGACTGACCGTGTGTATCTGACTTTCAGCGGTTATCCCGGCGGCCAGAAGTCGATTACCCCGGCTCGTTTGATGTCTCGTCCGAACGGAACGGACAAGTTGGTGCGTCGCGTAGTCAAAGGCATGTTGCCTAAGAATCGTTTGGGCGCAAAACTGTTGAAGAACTTATATATATATGAAGGCGGCGAGCACAAGCACGAAGCTCAAAGTCCGAAAATGATTGATATCAACACACTTAAATGATATAGGATGGAAGTAATAAATGCATTAGGCAGACGTAAAAGCGCTGTCGCTCGCGTCTATATAAGCGAGGGTACGGGAAAGATTACGGTCAACAAGAAAGACCTTGTACAGTACTTTCCGTCGTCAATCCTGCAATATGTGGTGAAACAACCGTTGAATTTGCTTGGTGTTGCCGAGAAATACGATATCAAAGCAAATCTGTATGGCGGAGGCTTTACCGGCCAGTCTCAGGCTCTGCGTCTGGCAATTGCGCGTGCATTGGTGAAAATCAATGCTGACGATAAGAAGGCTCTTCGCGCCGAAGGCTTTATCACGCGCGACTCCCGCGAGGTGGAACGCAAGAAAGCCGGACGTCCGAAAGCACGTAAGAGATTCCAGTTCAGTAAACGTTGATTTGAGTTCACAAGTTTTTTGGCGTGCAGGTTTTTGTTTGGCAATGGACTCTTGATCGGAAAAACCGGATAAAGACAAACAAGAAACAGGACTCAAAAACTTACTAACTACAAAGACTTCGTTTAGTATCTAAATCCTCGAGATTCTCGGTCGGAACCCGGATGGGATGCGGCTTGAGACTACCCGAAGATTGGTGAAAACAAAAGAGAATGTAAACGATTTTAAAATTAACCCGTAATGTCTAGAATAACATTTGATACCTTATTGGAAGCCGGTTGCCACTTCGGGCACCTGAAAAGAAAGTGGAACCCCGCAATGGCTCCCTACATCTTCATGGAGCGTAACGGTATTCATATCATCGACCTCCACAAAACGGCTGCTAAAGTTGACGAAGCTGCCGATGCCCTTAAACAAATTGCCAAGTCAGGAAAAAAAATCCTGTTCGTCGCTACTAAAAAACAAGCTAAACAAATCGTAGCCGAAAAAGCTGCTTCTATCAATATGCCTTACGTGATCGAACGCTGGCCGGGCGGTATGTTGACAAACTTCCCCACCATTCGTAAGGCTGTCAAGAAGATGACAACGATTGACAAACTGACGAAAGATGGAACTTACGCCAATCTGTCGAAACGCGAGATCCTGCAGATTTCACGTCAGCGTGCCAAACTCGAAAAAAACCTGGGCTCAATCGCCGACCTTACCCGTCTGCCGTCTGCGCTCTTTGTAGTCGACGTGATGAAGGAAAACATCGCTGTTCGCGAAGCCAATCGTCTGGGAATCCCCGTATTTGCCATTGTCGATACGAACTCTGATCCCAACAATGTGGACTTCGTAATCCCCGCTAACGACGATGCCAACAAGTCGATTGAAGTCATTCTCGACGTTTGCTGCACCGCCATTGCCGAAGGTTTGGAAGAGCGAAAAGCCGAGAAAGTTGACATGGAAGCCGCCGGCGAACCTCAACAGAAAGCACCGCGCAAGAAAAGCGCAGCAAGAGCTCGTATGGATAAGTCTACCGAAGAAGCAATCAATGCCGGTAAGGCCGCCGCTTTCATCAACGAAGAAGACGAAGCTTAACACCTTTACAAACTGAGAATTGAAGACTCCAATAGCCGGGAGCGAAGCCAAGCGTATGCCCTTTCGCAAACGGTAGAGGTAAGTTTTCAACTCTCAGTTTTTTGTTTATAACGCAAACTTTAATTTTAAAAACTCAATAAAATATAGAATACTATGGCTGTAAGTATGGCAGATATTACCAAGCTGCGCAAAATGACCGGAGCTGGTATGATGGATTGTAAAAACGCTTTGACCGAGGCCGAAGGCGACTTCGACAAAGCAATGAAAATCATCCGTGAAAAAGGACAGGCCGTAGCCGCTAAACGCTCTGACCGTGAGGCTGCTGAAGGTTGTGTCGTTGTAAAAGTGAAAGACGGATTCGGAGCGATTATCGCCTTGAAGTGTGAAACCGATTTCGTGGCCAAAAACGAAGACTTTGTCAAGCTGGCAAACGCAATCTTGGACGCTGCGGTAGACAATAAGTGCAAAACCCTCGACGAAGTGAAAGCACTCCAACTCGGCGACACCACAGTAGCACAGGCCGTCATCGACCGTAGCGGAATCACCGGCGAAAAGATGGAACTCGACGGATATAGCACCATCGAAGCACCCGTGATCTCCGTGTATAACCATCAGAACAAAAATTTCCTCTGCACGATGGTTGCCCTCAACAAAGAAGTGGAAAACGCCGACAGAATCGGACACGAAATCGCCATGCAAGTGGCTGCCATGAATCCTATCGCCATCGACGAAGCAGACATTCCGGCAGATGTGCTTGAGAAAGAAAAAGAAATTGCCGCCGACAAAGCCCGTCAGGAAGGCAAACCCGAAAACATGATCGAGAAGATTGCCATGGGACGAATTAGCAAATTCTACAAGGAAGTGTGCCTGCTCAAGCAAACCTACATCCAAGATGAGAAACAGACGGTTGCCGATTTCCTGAAAAAGGCCGACAAAGACCTCACCGTTACGGCTTTCCGTCGGTTCAATCTGCGCGCCGAATAAGAAGTGTTTTTTTCAAAAGATAGAAAACCGGCCGTTCTTCATCAGCCTGACTGAGGGGAACGGCTTTTTTTGTGCCCTATTTCGTGCGGACGTAGCCTGCCTCTCTGAGCAGCCCGACCACCTTTTCGCGCCATTCACCCTGAATCACGATTTCGCCGTCTTTGGCCGCTCCGCCCACGCCGCAGCGCGTTTTCAGCAGCTTGGCCAGTGCCTTCAGGTCGTCGTCAGTCCCCACAAATCCCTTCACCACCGTGACCGTCTTACCGCCGCGGTTCTTCCGTTCGATGCTCACGCGCAGCGCCTGCCGGTCTTTGTCGATTGTCTCCGTCGTCGCTTCCTCTGTCGTTTCGTAGGCAAAATCGGGGTTCGTGGAGTACACCACGTTCAGCCGGCTCTTCCAATCATTGTTTTTCATATCGTTTCGTGCTAAAAGTGAATCGAGTCCGTAGCTTGCCGCCGGTCAGCCCGTAGGCCGTCTGCCCGACAAACAAAAAAGGCTTGTATTGCTACAAACCTTTTCCGCGCTTCAAGATGGGCTTGAACCAACGACCCCCTGATTAACAGTCAGGTGCTCT
>CAZEPM010000046.1:0-15176 GCA_964514145.1 uncultured Bacteroides sp. | reverse complement strand
CAACTGAAGCAGACGGTTTTTTTGTCTCGGGCGAAGCATCGGGCCGCCCCCTCCCGGACGGCCGCCTCCGCAAGCCGGCACGATGCCGGTTGTTGCAAACGGTCGGGTTTCCGTCAGATGCATATCGTAGCGGTCGTCAGCAGGCGCGACACGCCGCGCCGGAAGGGGCGCGGGAAGCCCGGCTGGTGACATTTTGGCAGTCGGATGCGGTATCTGTCTATGAGGCTGAGTATGAGCGAGTTAGTGAAGTCCGTCACTGAGCCTTGTTAGGTCCGTCACCGAATGCTGTTCAGTCCGTCACCGAACGCGGTCAGGTCCGTCACCGAACAACGTTCAGTGACGACCCTTTCATTTCCCCCTTCCGGGAGGGTTGTCGCTGCCTCCGGAACTGACAGAATGTCAGTCGTCGGGAGCGTGCGTAAGTCATACGCATGCGATGTCATACGCCTATCTTTCGAGGCAAATTGTTACACACTCGTTAAACGATTGTCACCGCCTTGTAACATCAATGGCTGACCTTTGCGATGTCGAAACAAAACGACCAAATCAATCAAATCATTAACTTAAAAAAACGGACTTATGGAAAAAACGTGGATTTTAGCCGGTATGTTGAGCTGCATGGCGCTGACCGGTTGGGCTAAGGAAAGCGACGACGAGGCAAAGGAAGAGAAAAAGGGTGAAGCCATCGTTACGGTCTTCTCCAACCTGCATTCCGGTTTCGGGTCGGACAACGATGACCGGGGCTTCGAGCTCGAGCGTGCTTACATTGGTTATCAATATAAGTTGAACGGTAATCTGACGTTGAAGGCAGTGGCCGATTTCGGACAGTCGAAGGACGTCGGCGACTTGGATCGCGTCGGGTACATCAAGAATGCGTTGGTTACGTGGAAATACAAAGACCTGACGCTGAACGGCGGTTTGATTCCGACCACGCAGTTTAAGACACAGGAAGATTTCTGGGGCAAGCGCTACGTCATGAAGTCGTTTCAAGACGAATATAAGTTTGGCAGCAGCGCCGACTTGGGTATCTCGGCCGCCTATCGGTTTGCCGGCTGGATTGCCGCCGACGTGATTGTGGTCAACGGTGAGGGCTACAAGAAAATCGAAGCGGAAGAGGGACTGCAATACGGTTTGGGTGTGAGCCTGACACCGGCCGAAGGATGGATGGTGCGACTCTACGGATCGTATGACGAACCGACCGACGAAGAGGACAAGGGAATTGTCAATCTGGCCGCTTTTGCCGGATATAAAGGCGCGCACTTCTCAATCGGTGCCGAATATAACTACATGCAGAACGCCGACCATGTGGACAAAGCCGACAGGAACGGTATATCGGCCTATGCCACAGTGAACTTTTCGCCCGACTTCTCGCTCTTTGCCCGCTGGGACAAGCTTTCGTCGAAAGACGACTGGAACGAAGCGAACGACGGCCATGCCGCACTCATCGGCGTGGAGTTCAAGCTGGGCAAATACGTGAAGCTCTCGCCCAACTTCCGCTACTGGGCTCCGGCAGCCGGTGGTGAGAAAGACGGCTATTCGGCTTACCTGAGCGCCTCGTTCTCGCTCTGAACCAACATCGACAGATAAAAACACGCAATAAACGAATAAGACAATGAAAAAAACGTATGCATTAGTTGCAGGGATTCTGGCCCTTACGATGGCAGCCTGCAGCGGTAGTAAATCAGGAAACGCAGAATCAGTAGAACTTACGGGCGCCGGCGCCACGTTCCCCCTCCCGTTTTATAACATGGCTTTCGACCAATACGGTGCGGCCGGTGGCAACAGGGTGTCCTACGGAGGCATCGGCAGCGGCGGCGGCGTGCGCAATCTGAAAGACGGCATTGTGGATTTTGCCGGGTCGGACGCTTACCTGACCGACGACGAAATGAGCGGCATGAAACCGGTGGTGCATATTCCGACATGCTTGGGTGCGGTGGTGTTGGCCTACAACGTGCCCGGCGTTGAGCAGTTGAATCTGGCCGGCGACGTGATTGCCGACATCTTTTCGGGCAAAATCACGAAGTGGAACGACCCGCGTCTGGCTGAGCTTAATCCGAACGTCACCCTCCCGTCGGACGACATTATCCCCGCATTTCGCTCGGACGGCAGCGGCACCACGTTTAACTTCACGGACTATCTGTCGAAGGTGAGCGAAGACTGGAAAACCCGTTTCGGTGCAGGCAAATCGGTGGACTTCCCGGTGGGACAGGCTGCCAAAGGAAACCCGGGTGTTGCCGGCGTGATTGCCCAGACGCCGTATTCGATTGGTTACATCGGTTCGGAATATGCTTTCGCACAGAAAATACCCTATGCCAGTGTGAAAAACAAACGTGGTCAGATGGTGCTTCCTACCGGCAAAAGCATCTCGGCTTCGGCTGCCGGCGAAATACCGCAAGACACTCGCTGTTCGATTACTGACGCCGATGCCGACGGCGCTTACCCCATCAGCTGCATGACTTGGCTGATTATCTACAAAGATCAGGCTTATTCCGAACGCACCGAAGCACAGGCTAAGGCGACGATCGGACTGATGGAATACATGTTGACCGACTCTGTTCAGCAGGCAACGTCCGCGGTGCACTACGCTCCGCTGCCCCGGAAAGCCATCGATTTGAGCCTGGCCAACCTGAAGACCGTGACATTTAACGGACAGCCCTTGGACATGACAAAATAAGCAGATGCTTGAATTATTATGGTAAGTTCGATACAAGATAGGGTGTTCAGAACGATTCTGATCCTTTCAGCTGTCATTATACCGATCATTGGTGGGGGGATTATCTATTCCCTCGCCGTTGATGCGTCGGGAGCTTTCGAATACTTCGGCTTCTGGAATTTCATCTTTTCCGACGATTGGAGTTATACGAAGGGTAGCGAGAGCTACGGTGCCTTGCCGTTCATTACGGGCACACTGCTCACCACGGTGTTGGCACTGATTATCTGCATTCCGTTCTCCATGCCGGTTGCGCTGTTCACGGGTGAGTATTTTCGCGGGCGCAAGATTGCTACGACACTGGGCACGGTGACCGATCTGTTGGCCGGCATTCCGTCCATCATCTACGGCTTGTGGGGATTCTATGCTCTGCGTCCCATCGTGATGATGCTCAATATTTCGCCGCAAGGCTCGGGTATTCTGACGGCTTCGTTCGTGTTGGCCATCATGATTGTGCCCTATGCTGCCTCGCTGAGTTCCGAATTCATCAAGATGGTTCCGGCCGACTTGAAAGAGAGCGCCTATGCCATGGGAGCCACTCGGGCGGAAGTGATTCGTTACGTGGTGTTCCCTACGGCCGGCTCGGGGATCTTTTCTGCCTACATTTTGGCTATCGGCCGCGCATTGGGTGAAACCATGACCGTGACGATGCTGATAGGCAATACCAACAAAATGCCCGACTCGATCACGACCACGGGAAACACAATGGCCAGCATCATTGCCAACCAGTTCGGCGAGGCCGACGGACTGAAACTATCTTCGCTGATTGCCATCGGATTGCTGCTGTTCCTCATTACGGCTATTATCAACCTCGTCGGAAAGATTCTGATTCGTCGCGCCCAACATGTGTAAAGACTAACTATTAAGAGAAAAGCCAGATGATACAAGAAAAGAACTTACGTGTGCGTATCTTCAATAACACACTGCTTTACATTTTTGTGTGCGTGTTTGCCGGACTCACAGCGATTCCCCTGTTGGCCATTTTGGGCGAAGTGCTCGTGAAAGGATGGGAACAACTGGGATGGTCGTTTCTTACCGAAGCCACTCCCAACGCCTACAAAGCCATCATGGCCGCGTCGGCCGGTGAGGAAATTCCCGGCGGCATCGCAAATGGCATCGTGGGAACTTTCCTGATGCTGACAATGGCTTCGGTGGTGGCCATACCGGTAGGGATTTTTTGCGGAATTTGTTTGTCGGAATACAAAGGCAACCGGTTTGCAACGGTGGTGAGCTATCTCACCGATTTGCTGCAGGGTACGCCTTCGATAATTATAGGTATCATTACATACATCTGGGTGGTAATTCCCATGCGGGGCTATTCGGCCATTGCGGGAAGCGTTGCTTTGTTTATCATGATGTTGCCGCTTATCATCCGTTCGACGGAGGAAACCATGAAGATTCTGCCCAAAGAACTGAAAGAGGCCGGTCTGGCCTTGGGCGGAAGCTACTGGCGCGTGATGCTGAAGGTCATGGTACCATCAGCCTTTGGCGGTATCTTCACGGGTATCCTGCTGGCCATTTCACGCGTGGTGGGCGAAACGGCGCCACTCATGTTTACGGCGTTGGGAGCTGCCGCCATCAGCTGGAATGTCAGTCAACCCATGTCGGCCGTGCCCCTGCTTATCTGGGAGTTTTTCAACGACCCCAACCTGCAAAGCCTGATTTGGGGAGCTTCCCTCTTCTTACTAACCTTCGTGTTGTGTCTAAACTTATTAGCTAAAAGAATTGCAAAAAAATGGAAAATATAAAGAATCCGATACTCGAATTCAAGGATGTCTGCATATCATACGGTCAGACCATGGCCGTGAAACACGTCTCGGCTGCGGTTGAAAAATACACCATCACGGCCATCATGGGACCTTCCGGATGCGGAAAAAGTACCCTCTTGCGCGCCGTTAACCGCATGCACGAACTCTATAAAGCCATCACGGTGACGGGCGAAATTCTGCTCAACGGCGAAAACATCATGACCATGCACCCCACGCTCGTGCGTCGGCGCATCGGGATGGTGTTCCAACGCCCCAACCCATTCCCTACGATGAACATCTACGACAATGTGTTGGCCGGATACATTCTCAACGGATTGAAGTTGTCGAAGTCGAAAAAAGACGAGATTGTGGAGCGTACCCTGCGCAACGTCGCTCTCTGGGACGAGGTGAAAGACTCGCTCACCAAACGCGGGACTTTCCTTTCCGGAGGTCAGCAACAGCGCCTGTGTATTGCCCGTTCGCTCGCCTTACAGCCCGACATCTTGCTGATGGACGAGCCTACTTCGGCGCTCGACCCCATTGCTACGAAATACATTGAAGACCTTGTGCTCGAGCTCAAAAAGGAAGTGACCATTCTGATTGTTACTCACAATATGGCGCAAGCCAAGCGTATTTCAGATCGTTCGATGTTTATGTATCTAGGTGACCTGATTGAATACGACGAATCGGCGGTGATGTTTTCGAATCCGCACGACGAACGCACCCGCTCTTACCTGACCGGTAAGATGGGTTAACCGTTTTGTTTTAATATCAGTCGTCGGCCGTGCTGGCGGGACGGTTCTGTAAGGAACCTTTCCCCGGTGTGGTCGATTGATTTTTGCAGTGCGCCCGTTTGTTCGGCTATTAGGCTTCAGTCAGTATCCTGACCGGCCTTTGACACGATGTTGGGGAGGGCTCGTCTGCCGGATGGTCTGTCAACCGACAAAAAAAACGCGACTTCGGGCAAGTAATTGCCCGGGTCGCGCATATTTTTAGTTGAACCTTTTCAGGGTGAACGGCCTGCCGGTGTGTGCAGGCTTGGTTTGTCGTGATGCGGTCAGCGTTCGCCTTAGTCTTCCACTGGCTGGAAGTCGTCTTTTCCTACGCCGCAGATGGGGCAAACCCAATCTTCAGGAATATCTTCAAATGCTGTTCCCGGTGCAATTTCGCTTTCCGGATCGCCAACTTCTGGGTCGTACACCCAGTCGCAAACGGTGCAAATGTACTTTTTCATAATGATTCGTTTGTTTAATAGTTGATTTGTAATGATTGTAAAATTAAACTCGATGCAAAGAAATAAATTTCTTCGGAATAATCCTACTCGTTTAACAAGATTTTCAAAAGTTCGTCCATTCCGTCGGAGGCGCCTTTGCGGATGTGGCAGATGTTGAAGGAAGTTTGCACGTGGACGTCTTTCGGATCGATGAGGTAGACTTTAGCCTGACGAGGGACGTAGTGGATGAGGCCGGCTGCCGGATAGACTTGCATCGAGGTGCCGATGACAACGAAAATGTCGGCTTCTGCCGTCAGTCGGGCGGCTTGTTCGAACATGGGGACTGCTTCGCCAAACCACACGATGTAGGGGCGGAGTTGTGAGCCGTCGGCTGCACGGTCGCCCAGACGGATGTCGCATTGTTCGGTCGGGAGGGTACACACGTAACGCGGGTCGTTGGGCGAGTGCGACGAAGTGGCCTTCATCAGTTCGCCGTGCAGGTGTACCACATGCGAGCTTCCTGCCCGCTCGTGGAGATTGTCTACGTTTTGCGTGATTACCGACACGTTAAAATACCGTTCGAGTTCGGCCACCATGCGATGCCCGTGGTTCGGCTCGACTCGGAGCAGTTCGCGCCGGCGTTCGTTGTAGAACCGGATGACTAGTTCCGGATTGGCCTCATAGCCCTCGATGCTGGCTACCTGTTGCACGGGATAATGCTCCCAAAGTCCGTCGGAATCGCGAAACGTGCTGATGCCGCTTTCGGCACTCATACCGGCTCCTGTGAGGATAATCACTCTTTTTTTATACATAGTTTTTTCTTTTTAAGACTTTACGGGCAAATTTAGAAAAAATACGCTGTAAACTGCTCGTTTCCTAAGAATAATCGATTACCTTTGCATTTACTACTAACACAAAAAACTATTGAATCACATTTATTATGGACAAATTTAGTTATTCCATTGGTTTGGGCATCGGCCAGAACCTGAAAGCTATGGGAACGGGTGATTTGAATGTGGCCGATTTTGCGCAAGCCGTGAGCGACGTGCTGACCGGTAGCCCGACGGTCATCACCCACACCGAAGCACGCGAGATTGTCAATGCCTATTTCAAGGAGTTAGAAAATAATATCAATGTCGAAATCATCAAGAAGAGTCGTGATTTTTTGGAGGCAAACAAACAGAATCCGAACGTCAGGACTTTGCCCAGCGGCTTGCAATACGAAGTGATTCGCGAAGGCAATGGCAAGCATCCGAAGGCTACCGACCGTGTGCGTTGTCACTACGAGGGTACACTGATAGACGGCACTTTGTTTGACAGTTCTGTGCGTCGTGGCGAACCGGCCGTGTTCGGCGTCAACCAAGTGATTAAAGGATGGGTCGAGGCGCTTCAGCTCATGAGCGAAGGTGCGAAGTGGAAACTCTACATTCCCTCTGACCTTGCTTACGGTGCGCAGGGTGCCGGCGAGATGATTCCGCCTCACAGCGCGCTGATTTTCGAAGTCGAACTATTGGAAGTATTATAAATTTAGAAAAACAGGATAAACTATAAATCAAACAATAAAGCAAATGAAAAAAATCGGATTAATTATGGTAGTAGCTGCGGGTATGTTTGCCTCTTGTGGCAGATCACTCCCCGAAGCCGAGTTGAAAACAAGTATGGATACATTGTCGTATACCTCTGGTGTGACACGTGCTAGAGGTTTCCAAATGGCTGTGGAGCAACAGATGGGAATCGATTCAGCCCATTTGAAGAGCTTTTTCAAAGGTATGCTCGACGGTATGAAGATTGGTGACAACAAAAACAAATCGGCTTATTATCTGGGTATCAAGGTTGGTGAACAAGTGGTTGACATGGGACGATCTCTCAATAACTATCTAACAGGCAGCGACTCAATCATGTTGCTCAATCAGAATGACTTCCTGGCCGGATTTATGCGCGAGGCGTTGAATCAAAACACAGCCATCCCAATGGATAGCGCAGCAAAGTATGTTGATAACAACATGGAACGTGTGAAAGAAGAATTCCTGCGCCAACAATATGCCGAACATGTTGCTGAAAACGAACAGTTCCTTGAAGAAAACAAAACGAAAGACAGCGTGCAGGTAACCGAAAGCGGTTTGCAATATAAAATATTGGTTCAAGGTAAGGGTCCCATTGCTGAGGAAAAAGACCGCGTGAAGGTAAAGTACGTCGGTAGGACGATTGATGGCGAAGTGTTCGATCGTTCACGCAGAGAACCGACAACGTTCCGTCTCAACCAAGTGATTGAAGGATGGAGCGAAGCGCTGAAGATGATGCCGGCTGGCTCAAGATGGATAATCTACATTCCTTCCGAACTTGCCTATGGTTCCCGAGTAACGAAAAATCTCAAGCCGTTTTCTACACTCGTATTCGATGTTGAACTCGTAGAGGTTGTCAAGAACACGGACAAGAAATAAGCAACTTTTAGACTATACATGAAGTGATGCGACGCTCGGACAATAGCTCTGCAAGGGAGTTTGTCCGAGTGTAGTTTTTTTTGACGGACAGTCGGTTGCTTTTCGAGCGATCAAGACCTATCAGAAGATTCAAACCTTGTTAGAAATAGCTCTAGAGAGAATATAGATGGACATCTTTTTATGTTTAACAACATTCCTGCTTAAAATATTGAGTAAAATGTGATTACATCCATAAATTTTGTTGTATGTTTGCTCGGTCTAGATATGAATATAAAAATAATTTCTATGCAAACCAAACAAATCTTTAAAGCGTGTCAGCTACTTTGCCACATCTGGCAACAGTCTGCAAAGCGAGTCGGAAACGATGCCGCTTACTTGGTCGTGTACAGCGATGGAATTTTTTCATAGCTCGTTTGTAACATCATGACAGACTGCTAACGAAAAGTTTCTAATTAATAAAAAATGGTATCAAAAAGTTTGAAAAAAATAGAAAAATACTATTTTTGCTTACCAATGTGCAAATAAAGAGATTAATATCACTATAATTATGGAAAGAATTGATAATTTAGATCGTCGCATTTTGGAAATTATTTCTCAAAATGCTCGTATTCCTTTTAAAGATGTAGCTGCTGAGTGCGGAGTGTCGCGTGCTGCCATTCATCAGCGTGTACAACGATTGATTGACATGGGTGTGATTGTTGGTTCGGGTTATCATGTGAATCCCAAGACTTTGGGCTATAGCACGTGTACTTACGTAGGCGTGAAGCTAGAGCGGGGTTCGATGTATAAAAACGCTGTAACCCAACTGCAAAATATCCGCGAAGTAATGGAATGTCATTTCACGACCGGTCCCTATACCATGCTGATCAAACTTTATGCTCGCGACAACGAACACTTGATGGATTTACTCAACAGGCAGATTCAGGAAATTCCCGGTGTGACAGCAACGGAAACCCTCATCTCGCTCGAACAAAGCATTAAGAAAGAAATTCCGATTAGCAATAGATAGTCTGTCTATGAGTTGTTTCGAATCACTGCATTTTTCAGGCTTGCTCATCGGTATTTGTACCTTTCTGCTTATCGGGCTGTTCCATCCCATCGTGATCAAGTGCGAGTATCATTTTGGAACGAAATGTTGGTGGATGTTCCTGATTGTGGGAATTATAGCAACTGGATGTACCTTGTTTGTGGGAAATATCCTGCTTTCTACCCTGTTGGGAGTATTTGCCTTTTCCTGTTTCTGGTCTATTAAGGAAATATTCGAACAAGAAAAGCGTGTGCGCAAAGGATGGTTCCCCAAGAACCCGAAACGCACCTACAAGTTTTAGCAAACATGCTGAGAAACACTTATTATGACATTGAAAAGGGATACGAAGATCTGCATGCTTCATTTCCCGGATACAAGCAAATGCCCGTCATTGGAGTCACCGCAAACTTTAGTGACGGGAATTGTACGTTATCTGAAGGCTATTACACTTCTGTGTTGAAAGCTGGAGGAATTCCTCTCCTCATCCCGCCATACGACGAACCCGACGCGCTGGCCGGCACGCTTGACCGCATCGACGGACTTGTGCTTACGGGCGGAGGAGACATTAATCCCCTGTTTATGGGCGAAGAGCCGGTTAATGAGATCCACGACATCAACCATCGACGCGACCGGCAAGAGTTGTTGGTGGCACGTCTGGCCGCCGACCGTCAGATACCGATGCTGGGCATTTGTCGAGGACTGCAGGTGATGAACGTCGCTTTTGGCGGAAAACTCTATCAAGACATTCACACACAAGCGTCGAAACCCGGCATGTCCTGTCTCAAACATGACCAGCAACTGCATCGCAGCTACCCATCGCACACCGTAACTTTGGCACCCGACAGCTTGTTGGCAAAGATATTCCACGCCTCGTTCGACACCGAATCCCCCACCTTCCAATTGCCCGTCAACTCTTTCCATCACCAGGCCGTGAGCGAGCCCGCCGCCGGATTCCGAGTCTGTGCACAGGCAGCCGATGGCATCATCGAGGCCATAGAGTCAACGGAATACAAGTCGATGATTGGCGTGCAATGGCATCCTGAATGCATGATACTGATCGGCGACGAAGCCATGATGCCCCTGTTTCATTGGCTGACGGCCGAAGCCGCCTCGTTTGCTGAAGCCAAACGAGTGCATCGACGCATCGTCTCGCTCGATTCCCATTGCGACACCCCGATGCTCTTCCGCCGGCAAATCCGATTCGACACCCGCGACCCGCATACCCTTGTCGACCTCCACAAACTGCACGAAGGCCATCTGGATGCGGTCATCATGGTGGCCTACTTGAAACAGTTGGAGCGGACAGACGAAGCCCTGCGCGTCGCTACCGCTAAAGCTGATCAACTGATTAGCGAAATCGAACAGATAGTGCAGCAGTACGGCTCGTATGTTGATCTGGCCTACACGGCGGCCGACGTAGCACGGTTGAAGCGTGAAGGCAAGAAAGCCATCATGCTGGGCATTGAAAACGGCTATGCCATCGGGCGTGACTTGAGCCTTGTGGAACACTTCCGCCGGCGCGGTGTGGTCTACATGACGCTTTGTCATAACGGTGACAACGACATTTGCGATTCCGCACGGGGTGAGGGCGAACACGGCGGACTCAGTCTCTTCGGACGCGACGTGATTGCCGAAATGAATCGCGTGGGCATGATGGTCGATCTGTCTCACGCTTCTGAATGTGCGTTTTACGATGCCTTGGCTTGCAGCCGTACACCGATTGTCTGCTCACATTCTTCGTGTCGCGCCCTCTGCGACCATCCGCGTAATCTCACCGACGACCAGCTCCGCGCATTGGCACACCGGGGCGGCGTGGCGCAAGTCTGCCTTTACGAAGGCTTTTTGCGTCGTGACGGAAAAGCCGGATTGCCCGACATTATCGAACACATCCATCACATGGTCAACATCATGGGCATTGAACACGTCGGTATCGGGAGCGATTTCGACGGTGATGGCGGTGTGCCCGGATGTGCGTCGGCCTCCGAAATCATCAATCTCACCCGTCGCTTACTGGCCGAACGCTATAGCGAAGCTGACATTCAGCGGCTCTGGGGCGGCAACTTTATGCGATTGATGACGGAGATTCAACAGAAAGGCATTATCTTTGCGCCGTCGGCAGCATGCTGAGTAAGGCTGCTCACCGGCGTGAGCAACGGCGGTCAGTCCCTTCAGCGCGCCGACATCCTCAAACGGAAATCCGAAAATCAACGGCAGCAACACCTCGCAAATCGCTCTGCGTCATGCTACAGCCAACGGGAGATGCTGCCTGTGCTGACACGTAAATACACAGAAACCTATGAAATGGATAAACAATGCAACATTGATTGGTGCCCTCTTGGTGCTCTGTCTGACCTCGTGCGGAAACAGCCGTAAAGCTCAGCAGACAGCCGATACGCACGACACACCGCAAATACAAGCGCCGGCTTTCAATGCCGACAGTGCCTACCTATATATTGAACAACAGGTGAGTTTCGGCCCCCGAACTCCCAACAGCGAAGCCCACAAACGTTGTGGCGACTATCTGGTAGCCAAGCTCGAATCTTTCGGAGCCAAGGTCTACAACCAGTATGCTGACCTCATGCGCTACGACGGAGTCATCCTGAGAGCACGCAACATCATCGGAGCATACCGTCCGGAGTCGCCCCGCCGCGTGATGCTTTGCGCTCACTGGGACAGTCGCCCGTGGGCTGACAACGATTTAAACTCCGGCAATCACCACAAACCCATTCTCGGAGCCAACGACGGAGCCAGTGGCGTGGGCGTTTTGCTCGAAATAGCCCGTCAGATTCAGTTTCAGACACCGGATATCGGCATTGACATTGTGTTTTTCGATGCCGAAGACAGTGGTACGCCGCAGTTCGCCCAGTCGAGTGGTGACAACACCTACACGTGGTGTCTGGGCTCGCAATATTGGGCACGCACGCCCCACGTGAACGGATACAACGCTCGTTTCGGCATCTTGCTCGACATGGTGGGCGGCAAAAACTCCACTTTCCTTAAAGAAGGAATCTCGGTGCAATATGCTTCTTCCGTGGTCGACAAGGTGTGGCGCACGGCCGAACGGCTAGGCTACGGGGCTTACTTCGTCGACCGGGGCGGCGCGTATGTGACTGATGACCACCTGCCTGTCAACGAGATTGCACGCATCCCCTGTATCGACATCATCAACTGTGAGTTTGACAATCCCGTGTCGAGTTTCGGCACTTTTTGGCACACGGTGGGCGACGATTTGAACACCATCGACAAGCAAACGCTTAAGGCTGTGGGGCAAACCGTGATGCAAGTAATTTATAACGAAAAATGAGGCATGGCCGACGCATATGTCGGCCGGATCAAAACAAATATCATGGCAACAATCAATGAACTACAAGACGAAGTAATCGCCGAATTCAGTGATTTCGACGATTGGATGGACAAGTACCAGCTTCTGATCGATTTGGGTAATGAGCAGGTGCCGCTCGACGAGAAATACAAGACCGATGCCAATCTGATTGACGGTTGTCAGAGCCGCGTTTGGTTGCAGGCCGACCTCGTCGACGATAAGGTATATTTTCAGGCTGAGAGCGATGCGCTCATCGTTAAGGGTATTATTGCCCTGCTGATTCGCGTAGTTTCTGACCATACACCCGACGAAATCTTGAGCAGTGAGCTCTATTTCATCGATAAAATCGGGTTGAAGGAACATCTCTCGCCTACACGGAGCAACGGATTGCTGGCAATGGTCAGGCAAATGCGGATGTATGCACTGGCATTCAAGGTCAAAGGTTCTTGAAACGTAGGCTGCTCATGAGCCAATCGCGCGGTGTGTTATTAGGTATATAAGTAGGTGGTACTGACAGCGTATCACGAGGGCGATCGCGTGTTGGGCGGAGGTATCATATCGGCAATAGCAAGCCTGCGCAGTGACTGGCGATACTCTTTTTCATGTGAATTTCATCATTTGAGCGTTCGGTGTTTCCGTGGAAATAGGTATCTTCGAACACGAAAACAATAGAAAAAATCAAGAAATTAAAAAACTATGAAAGTAAACACTATCATGCGGGTGGGAATTTTAGGTGCCGGTAACATAGCAAGCAAAATGGCCAAGACCTTGGTCGGCATGGTCGGAGAAGCTGAAGGATATGCTATCGCTTCGCGCGACCTTGAAAAGGCGCAGATCTTTGCCAAGGAATGGGGCTTTGCGCGGGCATACGGTTCGTATGAGGAGATGATCGACGATCCCAATGTCGACCTTGTCTATATCGCCACTCCTCATGCGTTTCATTACGAACAGGCACTGATGTGCGTGCGTAAGCATAAACCTGTGTTGTGCGAAAAAGCTTTTACGGCCAATGCCCGTCAGGCCGAAGAAGTTTTGCGGGCGGCACGTGAAGAGGGTGTGTTTGTCGGTGAAGCCATTTGGACTCGTTACATGCCACTGTCGAAAAGCGTTTGCGATTTGCTGGCGAGCGGCGCTGTGGGCAAGCCGATGATGCTCTCGGCCAATCTGGGCTATCCGTTGGCAGGCAAGGTACGTCTGGAAGATCCGGCACTGGCTGGAGGTGCACTACTAGACTTAGGGGTTTATTTGCTGAACTTTGCGGCAATGGTGTTTGGCACAGATATCAATCAGATGGTATCTGCCTGTACAAAAACGTCGCGGGGTCTCGATGCACAAAACAGCGTTACCCTGACTTTTTCTGATGGACGGATGGCCGTGTTGCACAGCACGATGCGAGCACGTACAGACCGTATGGGCATTATCTCCGGTGACAGTGGACACATGATTGTGGAGAACGTCAACAATCCACAGCGGATAGTGGTGCTCGATGGCGACTATCAGATACGTTCTGTTTACGAGTGTCCAAAGCAGATAACGGGCTATGAATACGAAATCAATGCTTGTGCGGAGGCTTTGCGTAATGGCTGGATTGAGGTGCCAGACATGCCGCATGCCGAAATTCTGCGTATCATGCGCCAAATGGACAGTCTGCGTGAATCGTGGGGTATCCGGTTCCCGTTTGAGTAACCTATCGGATACATCAAATAAAATATTCGGCCATCGGGATACTTATCGCTTCGTGCGGTAATGTGGTTCCGATGGCCGATACTACTTATAAAGAATCTTGAAAAGTCGCTGTAAAAAAGTAGCTTTCGGTTCAATCACGAACAGAAAGCTACCGGTCTAGTTTCTAGAAAATCTCCTGATATGAGATCTTAATCATATGAAGTTGTTGTGTATGGGGCATGTTTATTGGTTGACAATCATTCCCGTCGCAGTTAAAAACACCGTCTCTTCGTTGTTGTCGGCCAACAAGAGTATTACGCGATAGAACTTGTTTTCCGCTCCTTCGATGAAATAAACCGAAAGGATGCGTGCTCCGGCGTACCGATCAGCCAATGTGTAGACAACCGCATCGGGCAACTCATCGGCCTTGATGGGCTGTTGGCCTACTATGGCAGTATCAGAAGCAGAGGAGGCTTGGATACTGCCGATAGTGGAAGCGGCAGAAAGAGATGGAGTCGTTACAAAACTGCTTGCTCCTATAATACATGTTAGCGCAAAAATAATTTTTTTCATTACCGAGCCTCCTGTTGCTTTACTGATATTGATAGATTAGTTGTTACATTGTGAGTTTGAGGAGAACTGAATACGTGTTTTTGCGTTTTCTGAACTTCCCCAAATCACTGTACTAATCAGCAATCCGTGTGCCAAAAGTTTGCAGAATTTGCTAATCGCTTAACAGTGAATTGGTTGTTATGCTATGGAAGGATTGTGGAAGTGTGTGGAGAGTGTAGAAAATAGGGAACAAAGTGTGGAATTTTGCCTCAATCTGTGCCTCAAATCCGTCCGGTTACTCCTTGACCGGCAACTTGAGCAGGTCGTTGACTGTAGTGAAAAGCAATGACACAGAGAAACGTGTTGCAGCAGTCAAAAAATGATTTTGAAGACCTGTTCGTTTCCCTGTGTCAGTTGATGTTCGTTGCGTGGTACCATGAAGTGGTTTTACAAGGCTTCGAGCATACGCTTCAGCACGACAGTGGCTGAGATTTCGCG
>CAZEPM010000045.1:0-15373 GCA_964514145.1 uncultured Bacteroides sp. | reverse complement strand
TTTAAATCTTCTCGCGTGTGTCGGGGCCTCACAGCTGCTCCATCACTTTCAGCAGCTGGGCCAGGTTCGTCTTCGCATCGGCACTGCCTTCACGGGCGGCCGACTCCAACGTGGCTTTTGCCTTCTCATACTCGCCAGCCTCGGCATAGGCCACACCCAACGTGTTCTTCGACGCGGCATCGAGTGTCTTGCCCTCAAGCAGGGCGATGGCAGCACGGGTGTCCTTCCGCTCCAGGCATGCCACAGCCGCATTGCCCAATGCGACGGGGTCGTCCGGATAAGTGCGCATAGCGATTTCCATCGCTTCGCGGTATTCCTCCGAATCCTTTGCATAGCTTCCTGCCACACGGTACATCTCGTTCAGGCTCAACAGCTTCGGGTTCGTGCGGATGAGTTCTCTTGCCTCTTCCAGGTTGAAGCTGCGCACGTTGTACTCGATGCGGTAGTCGTTGCGACGCAACGGGCCGTACGCCTCGTTCAGCAACCGTTCATAGATGGTGGGAGGCACGAGCGCCTTTATCTTTTCCTCGCACTCGTCCTGATTGCCCTCGCAGCCGTCAATGATGGCCAGCACCTCAGACTGCTTCAGAAGTTGCGGAAGCTTCAGCACTTCCTCGCGAAGGCCGACCCAGTCCTCACCCTTCCAGTCCACGTGCCACAACTCCTCGTCGAGGTTCGGGTTCTGCTGCTTCACATAGTCGGTGAACGTCTTCGCACGCCGCTCGGAAAGCTTCAGGTTGTAGGGCACCGTAGCTTCGGGAGAGGCATAACCCGTCACGTAAATGCCCGTGATGGTCAGGTCGTCGTTCTCCTTCACAGCGTCTATCGAAGCCTGAACCTCGGCCAGCACATTGGCATTGTTCTTGTAATTCGGGTCGGTCTTGTAGCTGTCCTGACGGTATTGCAAGCGAGCGGAGCGTACCTCGTCACGCCGTTTCACCGGTTCGGGTGCGGGCTCGCGCAGAGATGTCACATAAGAAGGGATGAAGCGCGGAAGCACCAAGGGGTCGACGGTCGATGTCTCGCCACCCTCGTCGCAATCGGCACAGCCCGTCACAGACTCGCGCACCTCCAGACGGCCGTCATACATCCACTTTGCAAACGGAGCACTCGCAGCGTAGCTTACCGTCTGCGCCTCGCCGTTCTTTCTTCTTACGCTCGTACCCACATTCGTGTAATGGGGCTGGCCCGTCAAGGCCTCCTCACGCTTGAGGGCGCGGTTGCGTATCTTTCCGTTCACGATGATGGAAGGGAACGCATATTCCTGCGTGCCGTCTTTCGACACCAGCACCGGAACGAGTTCCGCCGTGTGTTGCTGCTTCATGTTCACACCGCTCAGGTCGAGGTGAAACTTTACGCTCACGGCATCGCCCTCACGCCGGACTTCCTCTCCGCTCACCGAGATGTCTTTCATGTAACCCGTCTGAGCCGCTGCCGTCATGCCTGCGGCCAGCATAAGACTGAATAGTATCGTCTGTTTCTTCATTGTCTTGCCCTCCTCTTATTTGATCATGTAGATGATGGATATGGCGGCTTTCGTCACACCCAGGTAATTCTTGTGGCCGCGACCCAGAAGCTCGCCGCAGCGTTCGCACTCGTAGCGCTTGTAGTTCGCATGGATGAAACCCACGCCAAGCTCCGCCTCCAGGCTCCAGCGGTTGCCCAAAATCCAATGGTAGCCGTAACCAACGCCGCCACCGGCATACCAGCCCTGCGCACGACTGTTCTCCAAGGCACTGAACATGCCGAACGGAAGGTTGAGTTTGGACAGATTGAACTCGCCGCCAAGCGCGTGAAGACCCAGGAAGTGCCCGTTGAACCGCTCACAAAACCAGTAGCGGGCCTCGGGCTGGAGCATCCAGTGCTTCAGCTTCTTATAGTCGGAAAATGTCCAAGGATTGTAGTTGCCGGACACGTCCAGTGTCCATTTCGGCGCCAGGCCTACTTCCACGCCCAGGTTGATGGTCGAGGTAGCGTCATACAGCAGGTTGCTCTTGACGCCCCACTTTTGGGCGTGCAGCGGGGTCACTAACAAAAAAAACAGCCCCGCAACTAACACATACGGAAGTTTGCATTTCATAATCATACTTAATCTAAAAATCAGGTGCAAAGGTATAGAAAAATTACCCCCCCCCTAAAAATAGCAGTGCAAATTCAGTATAAACAATGCAAACTCGTGCTTTTTTTATAGAAAGTATATTAATTTAGATAATTATAATTAATTTTTCGCGCCAAAGACAGTAAATTGCGACGGTTCTGCGGAGACTTACGCCAAACTTTCTCAAACCGCGGGCATTTTTCTTCGGAAGCATATCGATACGACAAGTCCTCGCCTCCGATGCTTTCTGATTGAAGGGTGGTCACCGGACAAATGACGCATGGTCACGAAACTGACCTAAGGCGGTCACCAAGCCAGACGGCCTTAGGTCGGTGATGCGGCTCAACGATGGCCGGCAATCACGGTCGTTTCTCCGACCAGTTCGTTCAGATAAACTTCAACATTCGTATAGGAAGAGCTTAGTGTGTAAGCAGAAGCGTCGGTGGCATCATTCGGATTGAGACCGTGTGCCAATTCCCAAGCATCGGGCATTCCGTCGCGGTCAGTATCTTGAGGAACCGGTCCGGACTGCAATACGGGCCATCCTCCCACGTCTGTGGGGGAATTGATGATGCCTTTGTCGCCAAACAATCCTAATCCTGATTCCATCTGCCGGATAACTTCCGTGTCGTAAGTATCGCGTCGGAAGCTACAGCCAACGTCTTTGCAAATCCGCCGGTATGCAATCTCCGGCGTATCTTCACATATGGCTTCATAGGGGAAAGGTTCATCAACCAGACACGAGGCGCTTTCCTCGCCTTGCGTCGGAATCGCTTCCGGAGAAATGCCGCGCAGTTTATGAGCCGTGGCGGGATCGGGGATATAACGTTTTCCCTCACTGTCAGTCACTCCTTTCCGATTGTCGTTCGTAATGTCGGAATCGCCTACCAAAACATTTCCGCTGACGTAGTAACGCCCCGTACCATCCATGGCTACGTCGAGCAATCGAAAGTAAGTTGTTGCGGGACCCGGCTTGTAATAATTGCCAACCATATTGATTTCTCCGTGATGCCCGCCGCCGTAAGCGGCCTTAAAGCCCCAGTTATAAACCACGTTATTACGGAAGTCTACCCATTTTGTGCCATCGACTGAAGAGAAACGCGGATTGCGGCTGGCATGATTGGCTAACAGATTATGATGGAACGTCGCCTTATAACCGCCCCAGATGCCGCCGAATCCGTGCGCTCCTTTTGTATGAATCGACTGATTCAAACTATGCGAGACCAAGCACCACTGCACAGTGAGATGCTCTGTTTTATAGATAGACAGACATTCATCAATGCTCCAGCTAACGGACAAGTGGTCTAGAATGACTTGTTTCTGCCCATAACGTCCGCCACCCAATCCGTCGCTATCGTAATGGAACCGGTCGCCTACCCGCACTCGCAGATAGCGTATGATGACATTGCTGGCATTGACGATTAAGGGGTAGTCTTTCAAACAAATACCTTGTCCGGGGGCGGACTGACCGGCAATGGTAATGCTGTCATTGTTTATCCGCAACGGTGACTTTAGCTCAATCGTGCCGTCGACAGCAAAGACCACGATCCTGGCTCCTTCCGCCTCAACAGCTTCGCGCAAACTACCCGTCCCGCTATCGTTCAGATTAGAAACGGTTAAAACGCGTCCTCCCCGTCCACCGGTGGTATATTTACCGTAACCTTCTGCCGTAGGGAACGCTAGTGGCTGGGCTGTCATTCCTCCCCAACATCCCAACCAACAAAGGATTATTGCTAATTTCTTTTTCATGGTCTACAAGATATGTCTGTTGTTTTATTACATTCTTTCCGATATTAAGGTTTTATCCCGAATGTGTCCCCCTGCAAAGGGGAAAACACGCTTACGCTCATTTGATACAAAAAGAGCCATATCGCTACCTCTAACAGTAATCTCGATATGGCTCTTTTACAATAGATCTCTAATAACTTATAAATTACTCAGATGCTCAGTCTTGTTTTGAGACATCTTCCTATCATTTAGGAAACAACGGTTCCTCATTATTCCACCTCACTATAATCGAGCACATTTTTTCGATTGGCAAGGATGCGGTCGTATTCTTCTTTCGAACCTACGATAATCTTATCGTATTCGCGCAAGCCTGTTCCGGCAGGAATCAGGTGTCCGCAGATTACATTTTCTTTCATGCCTTCCAATTTATCCACCTTTCCGTTGATAGCGGCTTCGTTGAGCACTTTCGTAGTTTCCTGGAAAGAAGCGGCAGACATGAAGCTCGAAGTTTGCAATGCGGCACGCGTGATACCTTGCAGAATCTGCGTCGATGTGGCAGAAACCGCATCGCGTACTTGTACCGGACGCAAATCACGACGTTTCAACATACTGTTTTCTTCTCTCAACTTGCGGGCTGTTACAATCTGTCCCGGAACAAGCGTCTCGGAATCACCTGCGTCCGTAACCACTTTCTTGCCCCAGATGCGATCGTTTTCTTCCATGAAGTCAAACTTGTCAACAATCTGTTGTTCCAAGAAACGTGTATCACCCGGTTCGTCGATTTCGACCTTACGCATCATCTGGCGCACGATGATCTCAAAGTGTTTGTCGTTGATTTTTACACCTTGCAAACGGTAAACGTCCTGCACCTCGTTGACGATGTATTCCTGTACAGCAGTAGGTCCCTTGATTGCCAAGATATCTGAAGGCGTAATCGCACCGTCAGAGAGTGGCGTACCGGCACGAACAAAGTCATTCTCTTGCACAAGAATCTGTTTCGACAATGGTACCAGATATTTGCGGACGTCGCCGACTTTCGAGGTTACAATGATTTCGCGGTTACCGCGTTTCACCTTACCCATTGTGACTTCACCGTCAATTTCGGATACGACAGCCGGATTAGACGGATTGCGTGCTTCGAACAATTCGGTCACACGCGGAAGACCACCGGTGATATCACCGGCCTTACCAACGGCACGTGGGATCTTCACCAGAATATCTCCGGGTTTCACTACCTGACCGCTTTCAACCGCTACGTGTCCGCCTACCGGCAGGTTATACGTACGAAGCAACGAGCCTTCTTCCGACATGATGCGAATAGCCGGAACTTTCGTTTTGTCTTTCGATTCGGTAATAATGATTTCACGAAGACCGGTAGCATCATCAGATTCTACCTTATAGGTCACATTTTCAATGACAGACTCAAACTCTATCTTTCCGGCAACCTCGGTAATGATTACAGCATTGAACGGATCCCACTTAGCAATCAACTTCCCTTGTTCAACCACATCGCCGTCGTTGGCATACAGTTTCGAACCATAAGGGACATTGTGTACAGACAGGATAATACCGGTATTAACGTCCACGAAACGAACTTCAGCCAAACGACTGATAACAATCTTAACCGTTTCACCCGTATCATCAACAGCATCAACCGTTTTCAATTCTTCAAACTCAATGCGTGTGTTATGTTTAGCCTCAATGCTGGCATTGGCTGCCAAGTTTCCGGCAATACCACCGGCATGGAACGTACGTAATGTCAACTGTGTTCCCGGCTCACCGATAGACTGTGCAGCAATCACACCCACAGCTTCACCTTTGTGTACCATGCGACTGGTAGCCAAGTTCCGACCATAACATTTAGCGCAGACACCTTTCTTCGATTCGCACGTCAATACGGAGCGTATCTCCACGCTTTCAATCGGAGAATCTTCTATCTTCTGGGCTATATCTTCCGTGATTTCTTCGCCGGAAGCAACCAAAAGTTCACCCGTAGTCGGATGAATGATATCGTGAACAGAAACACGTCCCAAGATTCTTTCATACAACGTAGCTATCACTTCATCATTATTCTTCAACGCTGTACATACCAATCCGCGAAGTGTTCCGCAGTCTTCCTCATTTACAATCACGTCATGGGAAACGTCTACCAGACGACGCGTCAGATAACCGGCATCGGCTGTCTTCAAGGCGGTATCGGCCAAACCTTTACGAGCTCCGTGTGTCGAGATAAAGTATTCCAATACCGAAAGACCTTCCTTGAAGTTTGAAAGAATCGGGTTCTCAATGATTTGCGCACCTTCGGCACCTGCCTTTTGAGGTTTCGCCATCAAACCACGCATACCGGAGAGCTGGCGGATCTGTTCCTTAGAACCACGAGCACCGGAATCCAACATCATGAATACGGAGTTAAATCCTTGGTCGTCAGCAGAAATAGTTTTCATCAGGATGTTAGACAAGTCATTGTTTACGTGTGTCCATGTATCAATAACCTGATTATAACGTTCGTTGTCAGTAATGAATCCCATATTATAGTTCATTATGATCTGCTCAACTTCGTCATTTCCACGCTTAACCAGTTCTTCTTTTTCTTCCGGTATGATGATATCACCCAAGTTGAACGACAAGCCACCCTTAAAGGCCATCTGATATCCCAGATTCTTGATTCCATCCAAGAATTCGGCTGCACGTGCCATTCCGACCTTCTTGATAACTTCGCTAATGATGTCGCGCAAAGATTTCTTAGAAATAATCGTGTTAATAAAGCCGACTTCATCCGGAACAAGTTCGTTGAAAATCACACGACCAACCGAAGTCTCACGCATCACCTTAACGATGTTTCCGTTTTCATCCAAATCGTTAACGATGACTTTTACCGGAGCATGAATATCAACAACTCCTTCATTATAGGCAATCATGGCCTCTTCCGGACCATAGAAAATCAAACCTTCGCCCTTAGCCCCTTTTCTCAGCTTGGTAATGTAGTACAAGCCCAAAACCATATCTTGTGCAGGCACAGTGATCGGCGCTCCATTTGCTGGATTCAGGATGTTGTGCGATTGAAGCATCAGCATCTGTGCCTCTAAAATCGCCTCATTGCTTAACGGCAAGTGAACTGCCATCTGGTCGCCATCAAAGTCAGCATTAAATGCTGTACAAGCTAACGGATGCAACTGAATGGCTTTACCTTCGATCATCTTGGGTTGAAAAGCCTGAATACCCAGACGGTGAAGTGTCGGAGCACGGTTCAACAACACCGGATGTCCTTTCATTACGTATTCCAAAATATCCCAAATCACCGGTTCTTTGCGGTCGACAATCTTTTTTGCCGATTTTACGGTTTTCACAATGCCGCGCTCTATCAGTTTTCGGATAATAAATGGTTTATAAAGTTCTGCGGCCATCAATTTAGGAATACCGCATTCACCCATCTTCAACTCCGGACCAACCACAATTACCGAACGGGCAGAATAATCCACACGTTTACCCAACAGATTCTGACGGAAACGTCCTTGCTTTCCTTTCAAACTATCGGAGAGTGATTTCAACGGACGATTCGCATCGGTTTTTACCGCACTTGACTTACGAGAGTTATCGAGCAACGAATCGACAGCTTCCTGAAGCATACGTTTTTCATTACGCAAAATCACTTCCGGTGCTTTGATTTCAATCAGCCTTTTCAAACGATTGTTACGGATAATTACCCGACGATATAAATCATTCAAATCGGAAGTAGCAAAACGACCTCCATCCAGCGGAACCAACGGACGAAGTTCGGGTGGAATTACAGGCACAATGCGCAAAATCATCCATTCGGGTTTGTTGCGTCCACGTGAAGCTCGAAACGACTCCACAACCTGCAAACGTTTCAGTGCCTCAGTCTTACGTTGCTGAGAAGAATCGCTTCCTGCTTTATCTCTCAATTCATACGACAACGCATCCAAATCTAATCCTGCCAACAAATCATAAACAGCTTCCGCTCCCATTTTTGCAATAAACTTGTTGGGGTCGGTATCTTCCAAGAATTGATTTTCTTTCGGCAGTGTATCTAATATATCCAGATACTCTTCTTCAGAAAGCAAGTCGTATTTGTTAATGCCATCTTCAGCCTTTACTCCGGGTTGAATAACGATATAACGCTCATAATAAATAATAGAATCTAATTTCTTTGTTGGCAAACCGAGCAAATAACCTATTTTATTGGGCAAAGAACGGAAATACCAAATATGAGCCACCGGCACAACTAGTTGGATGTGTCCCATACGTTCACGACGTACTTTTTTCTCGGTAACTTCTACACCACAGCGGTCGCATACGATTCCCTTGTAGCGAATACGTTTATACTTACCACAATGACATTCATAATCTTTTACCGGACCGAATATTCGTTCGCAGAACAACCCATCACGTTCAGGTTTATAAGTACGATAGTTAATCGTTTCGGGTTTCAAGACTTCGCCGCTTGAATTTTCAAGAATCTCTTCAGGAGAAGCTAAACTTATAGAGATTTTCGTAAAATTACTCTTTATCTTTGTTTCTTTTCTGAAAGCCATACTTGTTTGTTATAATGTAAAGAGTTTAAGCTTTATATATTAAGAGATTGAATTGGGAGTATTGACTTCCCATCAATCCCGATAAAATTTATTCCAGACTAACACTTAATGCCAATCCTCTCAATTCATGCAGTAATACATTCAGAGACTCGGGGATGCCCGGGGTTGGCATGGGTTCTCCTTTTACAATCGCTTCATAAGCCTTCGAGCGGCCTACGACATCATCAGACTTAATGGTCAGGATTTCTTGCAATATATGCGAAGCGCCAAAGGCTTCAAGAGCCCAAACCTCCATTTCTCCAAAACGTTGACCGCCAAATTGTGCTTTACCTCCAAGCGGCTGCTGAGTAATCAACGAATATGGACCAATAGAACGAGCATGCATTTTGTCTTCAACCATGTGACCTAACTTCAGCATGTAGGTCACGCCCACAGTTGCCTGCTGGTCGAAAGGCTCACCCGTTCCACCATCATAAAGAGTGGTCTTACCATAACGCGGTAATCCCGCTTTATCCGTCCATTCATTTAAATCATCTAATGTAGCACCGTCAAAAATCGGAGTAGCAAACTTCACACCGAGTTCTTTTCCTGCACGTCCCAATACAGCTTCGAAGATCTGACCTATATTCATGCGTGAAGGCACACCCAACGGGTTTAAGATGATATCAACCGGCGTCCCATCTGCCAAGAATGGCATATCTTCTTGACGAACGACACGAGAAACAATACCTTTATTACCATGACGTCCGGCCATCTTATCGCCAACGCCTATCTTGCGTTTCTTTGCAATATAAACTTTGGCCATCTGAACGATGCCAGCGGGAAGCTCATCACCAATGGTTATCGCAAACTTCTTACGTTTCATTTCTGCATCTAACTCCTTATATTTCTTCAGGAAATTGATAATTAGAGCACAAATCAACTCATTAGTATGTTCATCTTCAGTCCATTGGCTCAGCTGAACTGCTGTATAATCCAAACTTTCTAAATCATGTTTTGTAAACTTCGCATCTTTTACAATTACTGCTGTACCCATATAATCTTTCACACCTTGCGAAGTTTTACCAGCAGTCAAAGTCAACAACTTATCTACCAATATGCCCTTTAAGTCAGCTACTTTAGATGCAAATTCTTCATCTATCTTGGGTAATAGCGCTTTATCTGCCATCTTAGAACTACGTGTCTTTATAGCACGCGAGAATAAACGCTTACCAATAACCACACCCTTTAATGAAGGAGAGGCTTTTAGTGAAGCGTCTTTCACGTCACCTGCTTTATCTCCAAAGATAGCTCGCAATAGTTTTTCTTCGGGAGAAGGATCCGATTCACCTTTCGGAGTGATTTTACCAATTAGAATATCGCCGGGTTCAATGCAGGCCCCAATACGTACAATACCATTCTCGTCCAAATCCTTTGTTGCTTCTTCACTTACGTTGGGAATATCCGATGTCAACTCTTCCATACCACGTTTGGTCTCACGAACTTCCAAAGAAAATTCTTCCACATGGACAGAAGTCAAAATATCTTCACGAACAACGCGCTCATTCAAAACAATTGCATCTTCATAATTATAACCTTTCCAAGGCATATATGCAACCAAAAGATTCTTTCCTAAAGCCAATTCTCCATTTTCGGTAGAATACCCTTCGGTCAAGATATCACCCTTCTTTACACGCTGTCCTTTGCTACAGATTGGGTGAAGATCGATTGTCATATTCTGGTTCGTTCTGCGGAATTTGGGTATTTCATATTCTTTTAATGCCGATTCGAAGCTTACAAAGTCTTCATCTTCAGTTCGATCATACAAAATACGAATCGTTGTAGCATCCACAAAATCAATCACTCCATCGTCTTCTGCAATAATTTGAGTACGCGAATCTTCACACAATTGTTTTTCAATTCCCGTACCAACTATAGGAGCTTCGGTTCTCAACAAAGGTACAGCCTGACGCATCATGTTCGATCCCATCAATGCACGATTAGCATCATCATGCTCCAAGAACGGAATTAATGAAGCCGCTATAGAAGCAATCTGTTGAGGAGAAACATCCATCAACTCTACCTGATTAGGATCGACTACTGGATAATCCGCATCCTTACGAGCCTTTACCTTATTCCGAATAAAGGTACCATCATCATTCAAAGGAGCGTTACCTTGAGCAATGATTTTGTCTTCTTCTTCTTCAGCTGTCAGATAAACAATATCCTCATTCAACAAATCAACCTTTCCATCAGCAACCTTACGATAAGGAGTCTCGATAAAACCTAAGTCATTTATTTTTGCATAAACACACAAAGAAGATATCAAACCGATATTCGGACCTTCAGGCGTCTCAATTGGACACAAGCGCCCATAGTGAGTATAGTGAACATCGCGCACTTCAAATCCTGCACGATCACGCGACAGACCACCGGGACCTAAAGCAGATAAACGTCGTTTGTGCGTTATCTCAGCCAACGGATTTGTCTGATCCATAAACTGTGACAACGCATTGGTTCCAAAAAACGAATTAATAACCGAAGATATTGTCTTCGCATTAATCAAATCGGTCGGAGTAAATACTTCATTGTCACGCACATTCATACGCTCACGAATGGTACGTGACATCCGAGCCAATCCTATTGCAAATTGATTAGCCAATTGTTCACCAACAGTACGCACACGACGGTTGCTTAAATGGTCAATATCATCAACTACAGCCTTAGAGTTTACTAACTCTATCAAATATTTAATGATTTCTATAATATCTTCCTGCGTTAAAACCCGAACATTCATATCCGTGTTCAAGTTCAACTTACGATTAATTCTATAACGTCCGACATCTCCTAAATCATAACGCTTTTCCGAGAAGAACAAGTTGTTTATCACTTCTCTTGCACTTGCGTCATCTGCCGGATCAGCATTACGTAATTGACGATAAATATAAAGAATCGCTTCCTTTTCAGAATTACTCGGATCTTTTTGAAGCGTATTGAATATAATGGAATAATCCGATTGATTGGCTTCTTCTTTGTGAATTAAGATTGTAAATACTCCCGATTCGAGAATTTCATCAATATGCTCTGGCTCTAAAATAGTTTCACGATCTATAATAACCTCATTACGTTCTATAGAAACAACCTCTCCGGTATCCTCATCAACAAAATCTTCAACCCATGTTTTCAGTACACGAGCAGCTAATTTACGACCAATAAATTTCTTCAAATTGGCCTTGGTTACTTTCACTTCCTCTGCCAAATTAAAGATTTCAAGAATATCTTTATCATTCTCAAATCCGATAGCCCGCAATAACGTCGTAACTGGTAATTTCTTCTTACGATCAATATACGCATACATGACGTTATTAATATCTGTGGCAAATTCTATCCATGAGCCTTTAAAAGGAATAATACGTGCAGAATACAACTGAGTACCATTTGCATGCATACTTTGGCCAAAGAAAACACCCGGTGAACGATGCAATTGGGAAACGACTACACGTTCGGCCCCATTAATGATAAAAGTTCCATTATCGGTCATATAAGGAATCGGTCCCAAGAAAACATCTTGAATAACCGTATCAAAATCCTCATGATCCGGATCCGTACAATACAATTTCAATTTCGCTTTTAAAGGGACGCAATAAGTCAATCCACGTTCAAGACATTCTGCAATCGAATAACGCGGCGGATCAATATAGTAGTCCAAAAATTCAAGAACGAAATTATTTCTTGTGTCAGCAATAGGAAAGTTTTCCGCAAAAACTTTATACAAACCATCATTCTTACGCATCTCTGGAGGCGTATCCAATTGCAGAAAGTCACGGAATGACTTTAATTGCACTTCCAAGAAATCCGGATAAGGCATCGGATTTTTTATAGAAGCAAAGTTAATTCGTTGATTTACAGTGTTTGAAGGCATTTGTTATGGGATTTGTAGAACTTAATTTAATTATAGACACAAAAAGGTTAAGAACCCCACGGGATAAAAAGAGGTTCTTAACCGACTTACCTGATTGCTCAGGCTATTCTTATTTAAGTTCAATTTCAGCTCCAGCTTCTTCCAAAGTTTTCTTCAATGACTCTGCTTCATCTTTAGCAATACCTGCTTTAAGTGTACTAGGAACTGCATCTACCAAATCTTTAGCTTCTTTCAAGCCAAGTCCGCAAGCCTCTTTCACAGCTTTTACTACTTGTAATTTAGCAGCACCTGGGCTCTTCAAGATCACATCAAAAGAGGTCTTTTCTTCAACAACGGGCGCACCAGCACCAGCAGAGCCAGCAGCAACGGCTACAGCTGCAGCAGCAGGTTCAATACCATATTCTTCTTTAAGGATAGTTGCAAGTTCATTAACTTCTTTTACTGTTAAGCTAACTAATTGTTCTGCAAAAGCTTTTAAATCTGCCATTTTTGTATGATTTTAATTGTTTATTACTTAGTTGATTAGATAAATATTATTCAGGTTTCTCACCTAACGTTTTAAGAATTCCATGAAGGGTGTTACCACCAGATTGGAGAGCAGAAATAACGTTCTTTGCCGGAGATTGTAACAAAGCAATAACCTCAGCAATAACTTCATTTTTACTCTTAATGTTACAAAGAGCCTCTAATTGATCTGCACCTACATAAAAACTTTCTTCTGCATATGCAGCTTTCAATCCGGGAATACCGTCTTTTGCTACACTTTTAATCAGTCTTGCAGGAGCATTCGCAACATTAGAAAACAACACGGCCGTAGTACCTTTCAAAGATCCATACAACACCGAGAAGTCATCATCCAGACTTTCAAGTGCTTTATGAAACAAGGTATTTTTTACTACAATCATTTTGATTTCTTGCTTGTAACATTCCTTTCTCAATGCCGCCGTTACAGCTGCATTCATAGCCGTAACATCTACAATATAGAAATGACCATATTCCTTTACAGTTTCTGCAAGTTGAGATATAATCAAACTTTTATCTTCCTTTTTCATGATGCCTCCTCTTTATTATTAATTTTCATCTATTGATTTCGGGTCAACTTTAATACCCGGGCTCATTGTACTAGAAAGATAAATACTCTTTATATATGTACCTTTAGCTGCAGTCGGTTTCAATTTAATAATTGTAGCCAAGAATTCTTTCGCATTTTCGCGAATTGCCTCTGCTGGGAACGAGATTTTTCCGATAGAAGCATGAACGATACCACTTTTATCAACCTTGAAATCAATCTTACCTTGTTTAATTTCTTTTACAGCCGTAGCAACATCCATTGTAACAGTACCACTTTTGGGATTAGGCATTAAGCCACGAGGACCAAGTATCCTACCCAAAGCACCTAACTTACCCATAATGGAAGGCATAGTGATGATAACATCAATGTCTGTCCATCCACCTTTGATCTTTTCGATATATTCATCAAGACCAACATAGTCAGCGCCAGCTTCTTTTGCAGCAGCTTCAACATCCGGTGTACACAAAACCAAAACCCTTGTAACTTTACCAGTTCCATGAGGAAGCGATACCACACCTCTCACCATCTGATTTGCCTTACGAGGATCTACACCTAAACGTACGTCAATATCCAACGAAGCGTCAAATTTAGTAAAAGTAACTTCTTTCACCAATTCAGAAGCTTCTTTCAGAGAGTATGCTTTCCCTGCTTCAATTTTCGATGCAGCCAACTTTTGATTTTTTGTCAGTTTACTCATTGTAATTGAAGTTTATTAATTATTACCCGGGAAATCCCCTTTAATAACGATACCCATACTTCTAGCTGTACCCGCAACCATTTTCATGGCAGCTTCTACAGAAAAACAGTTCAAGTCTACCATTTTGTCTTGAGCAATCGTACGAACTTGTTCCCAAGTCAACTCACCAACCTTATTACGATTAGGTTCAGCAGAACCTCCTTTGATCTTAGCTGCTTCAAGCAACTGATTTACAACAGGCGGAGTTTTTATAACAAAATCAAAAGACTTATCTGTATAGTAAGTGATAATTACAGGTAATACCTTACCCGCTTTGTCTTGGGTTCTGGCGTTGAATTGTTTGCAAAATTCCATGATATTAATACCCTTAGAACCCAACGCTGGACCTACGGGGGGAGATGGATTTGCTGCGCCTCCTTTAATCTGTAATTTGATTTGTCCAGCAACTTCTTTAGCCATTTTCTTATTCTTTTATATAACTACTATTGTACAAAGAACAATATACGTAACATTACATTATTCTTTTTCTACTTGCATAAAACCTAATTCCAACGGAGTTTTACGTCCGAAGATCTTAACCATCACTTTCAGCTTCTTCTTTTCACTATTAATTTCCTCGATCAGGCCATTAAATCCACTAAAAGGTCCTTCAGTTACCTTTACAGTTTCACCAACATTGTAAGGGATAGTATCTTCCATTTCCGGCTGACCATCCACAATGCCCAAAATCCGATTTACTTCTGAAGCTCTCAAAGGAGTAGGAGTATCCAAACCTCCTAAAAACCCTATTACATTCGGGGTATTCCTCAAACGATGAGCTACTTCGCCAACCAAAGCCGCTTCCACCAAAACATAACCAGGAAGATAACTTCTTTCTTTCACAACTTTTTTACCGTTGCGTACCTGATATACTTTTTCGGTAGGAATCAATACCTGAGATACATATTCACCCAGATCGCTATTTTTCATATCGGCATCCAAGTACTCTTTTACCTTACTTTCTTTGCCACTAATAGCGCGTAAAACGTACCATTTCTTTTCGACCTCAGACATAAAACCTTCAGATTAATTCGGATAGACAAGTTCCATAACCCATTGAAAGAAAGAATCCATAGCGAAAACCACCAATGCAAGTAGCAGGGAAGCGTATAAAACAACTACCGCACTGTTAGTAAGTTCTGAACGAGTTGGCCAAGAGACCTTATGCACAAGCTCATTATAAGATTCCTTACAATAATTCACTAAACTCTTGAACATATTTGTTTTTATTTTTAGCACGGGAAGAGAGACTCGAACTCCCGACACTCGGTTTTGGAGACCGATG
>CAZEPM010000044.1:14367-15567 GCA_964514145.1 uncultured Bacteroides sp. | reverse complement strand
GACACATACGTATGTGTCCGATAAACATGTTTGAAGTGTCAATCGGCAACGCAATCACATGGTGTCGGACAGGATGTAATTGCCTTAATCAGTTCTGGGTACAATATTTACTTACTGGATGTTTCTTTCGCGCAGCTTCAGTTGCCAGTTCCATGCAGAGCGCAACGTATCTTCAATGCTTGTCTCCGCTTTCCACCCCAACACTTTATTAGCCTTTTCCGGATTAGCCCATACCTGCTCAATGTCGCCGGCACGACGTCCGGTTATCTGATAGTTCAGCTTTACGCCGGTAGCGGATTCAAACGCGTGAATCAGTTCGAGCACCGACAGTCCACGACCGGTTCCGACATTAAACACCTCCACCGGTTTCGTCTGTTTATCGTTCAGGATTCTGTCAATAGCGATAACATGAGCCTTTGCCAAATCAACCACATTGATATAATCACGGATACAAGAACCATCGGGCGTTTGGTAATCATCTCCAAATACACTTAGTTTCTCACGAATACCAATGGCTGTCTGTGTCAGATACGGAATCAGGTTCATCGGGACGCCATTAGGCAACTCACCAATCAAACCGCTTGGGTGAGCGCCAATCGGATTAAAATAACGTAATAGAATAGCATGTATCGGAACACCCGACTTCACCGTATCGCAAATAATTTCCTCATTGATTTGTTTCGTGTTGCCGTATGGACTTTCTGCTTTTTTAATTGGGGCATCCTCTGTTACCGGAAGGATATCCGGCTGTCCATAAACCGTACACGACGAAGAAAACACTAGCCCTTTTACATTGAACTGAGGCATTAATTCCAATAAATTAATAAGCGACACAAGGTTATTACGATAATAAAGCAATGGCTTTTGCACAGATTCTCCAACTGCCTTACTCGCAGCGAAATGTATAATAGCTTGTATATCCGAATGCTCCTCGAACAATGCTTTCAACTTATCGAAGTTCAAGCAATCTAATTGTTTGAATATCGGACGCACTTTCGTAATCTTTGTGATATTATCTACTACATCTGCACGAGAATTAGACAGATTATCCACAATCACAACTTCATAACCGCAATTTTGAAGTTCGACAACCGTATGCGAACCGATGTATCCCGTTCCACCGGTTACCAGAATTTTGTTTTTCATTATTATTGGTTTTACTTTTTTCATTGTATATTTCCGTACAAAGTTACGCATATT
>CAZEPM010000044.1:0-14267 GCA_964514145.1 uncultured Bacteroides sp. | reverse complement strand
TTTATAGCTATGTTATTCTGTCAAACCAAATAATACAGACAAGCCTTTATCAACTCCGGAGAAACCCATAAAAGCCATTGCCAACAAACCGGCAGTAACCAGAGCGATTGACATTCCACGCATTCCTTTCGGAATATTGACTAAACTTAATTGTTCACGAATACCAGCAAATACAATCAAAGCCAATGCAAAACCAAGTGCCGTAGAAAATGCATAAATAACGCCTGTCAACAAATCAAAATCTTGTTGGATAACTAAAATAGCAACACCCAAAATACAGCAGTTTGTCGTTATCAGAGGTAAAAATACCCCTAAAGCCTGATATAAAGCCGGAGATACCTTTTTCAGTATAATCTCAACCATCTGTACTAATGCAGCAATAACCAAGATGAAAGCCAAAGTCTGCAAATAAGCTACTCCAAATGCGTCGAGCACAAATTTCTGAATTAAATAAGTTACGATAGTAGCTAATACCAATACAAATGCTACTGCTGCTCCCATACCGCAGGCTGTTTCAACCTTCTTAGAAACTCCCAAGAATGGACAAATACCTAAGAACTGAGACAGCACAATGTTATTCACAAAAATGGCTGTGATAAATATCAATACATATTCCATAATTTTACTATTTAATGAGTTTTATGCTTCCGCTTTCTTTATACGATTGACTATCGCAATCAAATAGCCAAGAGTGATAAATGCTCCCGGAGCTAACACGAAGATCAACATTCCATAATCTTCAGGCATTACTGTAAGATTGAAGATTTTCCCTGTACCGAAAAATTCACGAATAGCTCCCAAAAGAGTTAATGCGATTGTAAATCCTAGTCCCATACCTAATCCGTCAAAGAATGAAGGTATCGGACCATTCTTAGAAGCAAAAGCTTCTGCACGTCCTAACAATATACAGTTAACCACAATCAACGGAATAAACAGACCTAATGTCGCATATAAACCCGGTACGTATGCTTGCATAACCATCTGCAACAGTGTTACAAAAGCTGCAATCACTACCACGAAAGCCGGAATACGTACCATGTCTGGAATCAGATTCTTAATACACGAAATAGCCATGTTAGAGCAAATCAATACAAATGCTGTGGCCAATCCCATACCCATGCCATTGATGGCAGAAGAAGTAGTTCCCAAAGTAGGACACATTCCCAACAAAAGAACGAACGTCGGATTTTCCTTAACGATACCGTTCATCAAGATTTTAAAATTATTCATAAATTCGTCCTTTCTTTAATTTTGTTCAACAGTTGAAGTAGCACCACTCATTCCATTCAAATCTATTTCTTGACCTCCATTTTGCAGTGCATAAGCAGCATAAGCCGTATTTACTGCATTCAGGAATGCACGAGAGGTGATAGTCGATGCTGTAATTGCATCAATCTGTCCCCCATCCTTTGTTACGGCCAAAGGATTCTCTCCCGGATTCTTACCGATAATATCACCCTTTGCGCCTTTCTTAAACCAATCAGCAGCTTTTGAGCCCAATCCTGGGGTTTCACTATGGCTCAACAATGAATAATCTATGATTTTTCCTTCAACATCAAAACCGACTAAAACGACTAATGCCCCTCCGAAAGCATTCATATTTACAGATTCTACTGCGGCTCCAATAAACTCTCCGTTTTTTGTCGCTTTATATATTGTATATGAGACATTGTTAATCTGTATCGTATCCGGATTGGCAGCCGGTTCGTTATCAAATCCCGGAACTACTAATGCAATTGCATCGCTAAGTGTTTTAGCATTAGCCTGCGCTATTGGTTCTGCGGTTATTTGATTAAACAATCCCAAAAGTCCACCGGCAATCACACTCACAGCCGTCAGTACTATCACCATATTCTTAAACGAAGATTCTAACTTTTTCATGATTTCTTAACCTCCCCGAATTTTTTAGGTTTACAAAAGTTATTAATCAAAGGCGTAAATGCATTCATTATTAAAATCGCAAATGACATTCCTTCCGGATATGAACCAAATAAGCGAATTACAACTGTCAGGAAACCAATACATACACCGTAAATCAACATGCCTTTATAAGACATTGGCGACGTAACGTAGTCTGTTGCCATGAAAATTGCACCTAACATCAATCCTCCGGTAAAGAGGTGAGTCATCGGAGATGCATAAACTTCCGGATTTGACAAATGCATTAAACCGGAAAAGATAAAGACTGTCAACAATATGGAAACGGGAATATGCCATGTGATGATCTTTTTCCATAACATATAGATCAATCCTATCAAAAGAGCTAACGCACTAATTTCACCTATTGAACCTCCTCCTAAAGCATCACTTGTTGAACCTATAAAAAGTTCAAAAGACGATGGTAGTTGTTCCAAGACAGAAGCATTACCCTGTATAGCCTGTTTCATCAGAGCCAAAGGCGTTGCTCCTGTTTCTGCGTCTAGATAACTGGTCAACTGACCAACTTTAGGCCAGCTTGTCATCTGTACGGGAAAAGAAATCAACAAGAAAACACGACCAATTAATGCAGGATTAAAAGGATTGCATCCCAAACCACCATAGGTCATTTTTCCAACTCCAATCGCTACTAATGCACCTAAAATCATAATCCAAATAGGAAGATTCGACGGTACATTAAATGCCAATAACACACCCGTAATCGCTGCCGATCCATCACATATTGTAGTTTTAGGACGTTTTAAGATGTATTTTGTAATAGCCCATTCAAAGAATAGACAGGATACTACTGAAGTTAGAGTTACTATAACCGCACCCAAACCAAAATAAATAAAAGATACAAGCAAAGCAGGAATCAAGGCGATCAATACGCCATACATATTCTTTTGTACACTGTCTCCACCGTGAACATGCGGGGATAATGATACGATTAATTTATTATTCATAAGTCTTTATCTCCTTATTTTTTAGCGTTACGAGCACGAATGATTCCACCTACTGTACTCTTACCCAAACGAATATAATCTAACATCGGACGATGTGAAGGACATGTAAACTGACATGAACCACATTCTATACACGACATAACATTCTCTTTTTCTACTCGTTCCCAATTCTTATATACTGACAAAGTCGCCAACAAGAATGGTTCAAGTCCCATAGGACAGGCACTTACGCATTTAGCACAACGAATACACGGTTGAGCTTCAGCACGAGCAGCTTCCTTATTATTCATCAATAATATGCCGGAACTACCTTTACAAACAGGAACTTCTATCGTAGATAGAGCTTTACCCATCATAGGGCCTCCACCGATGACTTTACCTGTATCTTCTGGCAAACCTCCAGCTGCCTCTATCAATTGGCTCATCGGAGTTCCCATACGAGTTAGAAAATTAGAAGGATTTTTTAATGATTTTCCTGTCACTGTTACCACGCGTTCAAACAGTGGTTTATTTTTCATCACCGCTTCATATATTGCATAGGCAGTACCTACGTTTTGCACAATAGCGCCCACATTTACCGGAATTGCGGGTGGAGCCGGTACTTGACGATTTATAATGGCATCGACTAATTGCTTTTCTCCTCCTTGTGGATATTTTACTTTCAAAGGAACTATTTCTATACCAGAATATGCTTGAGCTTTTTCTTTCATGATACGAATAGCATCAGGCTTATTGTTCTCTATTCCAATATATCCTTTGGTTACATTTACTGCTTTCATTATAAGAGAAACCCCAACAAGTATTTCTTCGGTCTTCTCCAACATTAAACGATGGTCTGCAGTAAGGTATGGCTCACATTCTACACCATTAATAATCACACACTCTGCTTTACTTCCCGGCGGTGGACATAATTTCACATGTGTAGGGAAACAGGCTCCTCCCATACCGACAATACCGGCATCTTTAATTTTAGCTACAATTTCTTCAGATGTAAGATCTATCTTCTTAACTAATGTAGTACTGCGATCTATACTTTCTTCCCATTCGTCACCATCAACATCAATATATATTGCAGGCTTACGATAACCACTAGCATCGACAACCATATCTATCTTACTAACAGTTCCCGACACAGATGAAAAAATTGGTGCAGAAACAAAACCACCGGCTTCCGCGATCTTCGTTCCTACCTTAACACGATCACCTCGTTTCACAATCGCTACGGCTGGTGCACCAATATGTTGAGACAAAGGTAAGACAACTTGTTTGGGTAAAGCCAATGTCTCTATTGTCTTGTCGGCTGACAGTTTATTTTCTACTGGATGGACACCACCTATTCTAAATGTCTTCACGTCTTATCTAAATTTTAAGTACACAATTTTATTAGTTTTGTTCTATATTCGCAACAGTAGAGGTTGAAATAGGATCTTGACTCTTAGATGCGACTTCTACCTTTGGCTTACGTGGAGGGAAATTTACAGCTAAAATAGCACCTTGCGGACATTCACTCTCACACTTACGACACGATTTACACTTAGCCGGATCGATATAGGCTAAATTACTTTCTAGTGTTATGGCTTTAAACGAACAAACTTTCACACATTTGCCACAGCCAATACAACCAACTTCACAAGCTTTACGCGTAATTGCTCCTTTATCTTTGTTGACACAAGAAATAAAGACGCGACGATTATTTTTACCTCTCGGGCGAATCTCAATAATACAACGCGGACACGCTTTTGAACATGCACCACATGCCGTACACTTTTCTTCGTCTACTTCAGGGAGACCTGTCTCAGAATTCATATGAATCGCATCGAACTGGCAAACCGACACACAATCACCACATCCAAGACAACCAAAAGTACAAGCCGTTTCACCACCATACGTAACGTGAGCTACAGCACATGAAACAGCTCCATCATACAGACTTATACGAGGACGATGTTGACAACTTCCATTACAACGAACCACAGCGATTTTAGGTTCCGTTGCAATAGCTTCCAACCCTAAAATTGCAGCTACTTGGGTCATTACCGCCTGCCCGCCTACCGGACAAAGTTTGCCTTCCAATGAACCAGCTTTTACACAGGCCTCAGCAAAACCTGAACATCCGGGATAACCACATCCACCGCAATTGGCCTGAGGAAGCACTTCTGCTACCTTCCCAATACGAGGATCTTCATAGACTGCAAATTTTTTGGAAGCATAATACAAAATGATTGCAGACACAAGTCCAATCGCCCCCAAAGAAAGCACAGCAATAAGAATTAAATCCATAATAAGTTAGTTATTTAATTTATTAATTTCAAAGTGAATGTAAAATCTTTCTTCAATTTATTTCGGAAACAATATAACATTATATAGTAGATACCAAGCGATAATAAAGCAATAAGAGCAGATAACAGTTCATTTCCTGAAGAATAAATATACACAATAGCCAATATAGCTATCAAGATTAAGAAAGGAATGCCAAAAGCCAATCCTACTGCCCGCATCCCCATAGAAACATTGCCGTAAATCATAACTTCTTGTCCTACACTATAAGAAGAAGCCGATGAATCATAAATATCTATAAGTTTTTCTTTCGCCTCAGAAGATCGACAATAAGATTTAGCACTACATGATGAACAAGCAGATGTCTGTACTATTTTCACCTGAATATGAGAGCCTTCAATGTGTTCCACAGTACCTTGATGTTTAATTACATTAGTCATTTTGTAATGTCTACCTTACAATTTGGGTACAAATGTAATATAAATATTTAAGTAAACATTGATGACACTCACAATTTTTCATATTTTTGAATCGCAAATAAAGGAACAACCATAAAAAACAATAAATATGAAATCAAATGAAGAGAATTCTGTCGGATTACCTGAGAACGCATTCCGTCCATTAAAGAAAGGAGAAACTTATCAACCTCTTATGTCACCATCAAAAACATACCCGGAGGTTAATCTCTGGTCTGTCTTATGGGGTATCGGTATGGCTATTCTATTTTCTGCAGCCGCTGCTTATTTAGGTCTAAAAGTAGGACAAGTTTTCGAAGCTGCTATTCCGATTGCAATCTTAGCTGTTGGAATTTCAGGAGCGGCAAAACGAAAAAATGCATTGGGTGAAAACGTTATCATTCAATCTATCGGTGCATGCTCCGGTGTAATTGTTGCTGGAGCTATTTTCACATTGCCTGCCTTATATATTCTGCAAGCAAAATACCCTGAAATGACTGTCAATTTCTTACAGGTATTTATCAGTTCCTTATTAGGCGGAGTTTTGGGAATACTCTTTTTGATTCCCTTCCGTAAATACTTTGTAAAAGACATGCATGGTGAATACCCTTTCCCTGAAGCAACAGCTACTACACAAGTACTAGTTTCCGGCGAAAAAAGCGGAAATCAAGCCAAACCTTTACTTTTAGCCGGACTAATTGGAGGAATCTATGATTTCATTGTAGCAACTTTCGGATGGTGGAATGAAAACTTTACAACACGTGTATGTTATTGGGGAGAAATGCTTGCCGAAAAAGCCAAGTTAGTGTTCAAGATCAACACAGGAGCTGCAGTTTTAGGTTTAGGATATATTGTAGGACTCAAATACGCAGCAATCATCTGCTTTGGATCTTTAACAGTTTGGCTGATCATCATACCGGGCATCGCCCTCATCTGGGGAGACCAAGTATTAAATATGTGGGATCCTACCATTACACAAACTGTTTCCCAAATGTCCCCGGAACAAATATTTAGCTCTTATGCCAAGAGCATTGGCATTGGTGGCATTGCAATGGCAGGCATCATAGGCATCATCAAATCATGGGGCTTGATAAAAGGTGCCGTAGGATTAGCAGCCAAAGAAATGAGAGGTAAAAACATAAATACGATGAAAGTAGAGCGTACGCAACAAGACCTTTCAATGAAAGTCATTGCTTTTGGTTCTATTCTTACCTTGATCTTAATAGGCATCTTCTTTTATTTTGATGTCATGAGTGGAAATATCCTACACACGCTAGTAGGCATACTTGTCATCGCTATTATTGCTTTTCTCTTCACTACCGTAGCTGCTAATGCTATTGCCATTGTCGGCACCAATCCAGTTTCAGGTATGACGTTGATGACACTTATCTTAGCATCGGTCATCATGGTTGCCGTTGGGCTCAAAGGTACGGCGGGCATGGTAGCAGCCTTGATAATGGGTGGTGTGGTATGTACGGCGCTTTCCATGGCTGGAGGATTTATCACAGATCTGAAGATAGGTTATTGGCTAGGCACAACCCCCCAAAAACAAGAAAGCTGGAAGTTTTTGGGTACGCTGGTTTCTGCTGCAACGGTTGGCGGCGTTATTATGATTCTAAATAAGACTTATGGATTTACAAGTGGCCAACTAGCCGCACCACAAGCCAACGCAATGGCTGCAGTGATAGAACCTCTTATGAGTGGCATTGGTGCACCATGGTTATTATATGGCATCGGAGCATGTATAGCACTCATTCTAACCTATTTTAAGATACCGGCATTAGCCTTTGCACTCGGCATGTTTATTCCGATAGAACTTAACTTACCCTTAGTCGTAGGTGGTGCCATCAATTGGTTTGTGACAACACGAAGTAAAGATACGAAAACCAATGCGGCTCGCGGCGAAAAAGGAACCTTGTTAGCATCCGGTTTCATTGCTGGAGGAGCTTTGATGGGTGTTGTCAGTGCAGCCATACGTTTCGGAGGTATAAACCTTATACACACGGAATGGCTCGATAACCCGCTGAGTGAAGTAGTCTCCATCATTATGTATGCAATCTTAATCACATGGATGATAAGAATATGTATGAAAATAAAATAATTCACCTTAATTCATTAACCATAAAACCAAAACAAGTATGTACAAACAAATCACCTCATTTATCTTATTTATGTTGATCTCTGTTACTTATCTACATGCTCAAAAACCAATAGAGATACTAGTCTGGCCCAACGGAGCACCTGAAGAAAACGGTATTACCACACCCGAGAATAACGAATCAGCAAACAGACCCAGCAACATATCAGTAGCCAAACTCTATGTTTACCCCGCCACTAACCCTAACGGAATGGCAATCATTTGTTGTCCAGGCGGAGGATATACACATCTAGCCATGGAACATGAAGGAACCGACATGGTAAACTGGTTCAACCGACAAGGCATCACATTCGCCATACTCAAATATCGTATGCCAAACGGGCACAAAAACATCCCCGTAAACGACGCCACCGAAGCCATGAGAATCATGAAAAAACACGCAGAAGAATGGAAAATCAACCCCAACCAAATCGGCATCATGGGATCTTCCGCAGGAGGACATCTTGCCGCATCCCTAGCTTGCCTCTCAACAGAAGACACACGACCGGCATTCCAGATTCTGCTCTACCCCGTAATCAGCATGCTATCAGACACCACCCATAAAGGCTCCTGTACCAACCTGTTAGGTGAGAATGCTACGCAAGAAGACCGTAACGAATTCTCAATGGAACAACGAGTAACCTCAGATACGCCCAAAGCATTTATCGCATTATCGGGCGACGATACCAGTGTCGTCCCTGCAAACAGCCTACATTACGCGCAAGCACTTCTCGATGCAAACATTCCCGTATCCCTACATCTCTACCCCACAGGCGGACACGGATGGGGATATCGTGACAGCTTTTTATATAAACGCCAGTGGACCGGCGAACTAGAAAAGTGGTTGCTTGAAATCATAAAATAACACTCATCGAACCGAAGCGCTATGCCCTAACGCCCATCCGAACCCTACCTCATCGCACGTCATCTTCAGCCTCATCCCGACTCGCCTCGGAAATCGCTCAGGAATGGTTCCGACCTTTGATTGGCTCATCTCCGAGGAAATGTCGGAAGGGGTCGAAAATTGGTTCTGCTCTAAACTGAAATAACTTCAGACGGTAGTATTATGGTCTATGCAGCACGACTAAATGATTAAAAATATCGAAATAGATTTGCATTTTACAATAGAACCTTATAGCTTTGCAGCAGAATAACAAAAATAAAAAGGAAAAATGTTGAATTTCTTTATACATCATCATGTAGGTGACGAACTATGTCGGTAGGCAGTGGGTTGTCTAAGGATGTTGTATGAAGATACAGATAAATAAAAAGAGAACTCATAATGAAAAGGCTTACCGTTGTGGTAGGCCTTTTTTCTTTCTGTGCGAATGGTTGATAACAAAAATTAAATTGAACAATAAATAGATGGAACATTTATTACGTATAGCTGTGCAGTCGAAAGGACGCATGTATGAAGATACAATGGCATTGCTGCAGGAAGCTGATATTAAACTTAGCACGTCGAAACGGACATTATTAGTGAAATCGAGGAACTTCCCGGTAGAAGTGCTTTTTTTGCGCGACGATGATATACCTCAATCTGTTGCTGGTGGAGTGGCCGACATTGGGATTGTCGGTGAGAACGAGTTTGTAGAAAAGAAAGAAGATGCTGTGATTGTCTATCGATTAGGGTTTAGCCGATGCCGCTTATCTTTAGCAATACCTAAAGAAGAAAATTATCAGGGCTTATCTTGGTTTGAAGGAAAACGTATAGCGACTTCTTATCCCGCGATCTTGAGAGATTACATGGCCGATCATGGTGTCCGTGCGGATATCCATGTGATTACAGGTTCTGTTGAGATTGCTCCGGGAATAGGTTTGGCTCAAGCTATTTTTGATATTGTCAGTTCCGGTTCAACACTGATTAGTAATAATCTGAAAGAAGTCGAGGTTGTAATGCAGTCAGAAGCTGTATTAATTGCGAATAAGGTACTAAGCCCGGAAAAGCAGGCTATACTCGATGAGCTTTTATTCCGTATTGAAGCCGTGAAAAGTGCTGAAGACAAGAAGTATGTTCTAATGAATGCTCCCAATGATCATTTGAAAGAGATTATAGAAGTACTTCCAGGAATGAAAAGTCCTACAGTAATGCCATTGGCACAAACCGGATGGAGTTCTGTGCATACGGTACTCGACGAAAAATGTTTTTGGGAGATTATTGGCAAATTGAAAGCTTTGGGAGCAGAAGGTATTTTGGTTTTGCCTATTGAAAAAATGATATTGTAACGCTTATGAAAATAATTAAATATCCGGCTCGTGAGTCGTGGAAATCACTACTAGAACGTCCACATCTGGACATGACATCACTCTATGCGACAGTTGATTCGGTGCTCAATGCGATACAGTCTGAGGGCAATGTTGCCGTATATCGTTATGAAGAGTTGTTTGACAAGGTGAAGCTGACGCATCTACAAGTCAGCGAAGCGGAATTTCAAGAAGCCGTTAATTTGGTTGATGACTCATTAAAACAGGCATTAGAGACAGCTATTCATAATATTACCACATTTCATGCTTCCCAAAAGATGGAAGTACATCCAATAGAAACCATGCCGGGAGTAGTCTGCTGGCAGAAAGCCGTTCCTATTGAATGTGTCGGTTTGTATGTCCCGGGAGGAACAGCTCCTTTGTTTTCTACCGTGCTGATGCTGGGTATTCCTGCGATGTTGGCTGGATGTCGTGAGATTGTGATTTGTACACCGCCAGACCGTGAAGGCCATGTTAATCCCATCATTTTGTACACAGCCTATCGTATCGGCATTCGGAAAGTATTTAAAATAGGCGGTGTACAAGCTATAGGTGCCATGGCTTACGGGACAGAATCAGTTCCTAAGGTAAATAAGATTTTTGGTCCAGGTAATCAGTATGTCATGGCTGCAAAACAACGTGTTTCGCTCCATGATGTCGCAATCGACATGCCGGCCGGTCCTTCAGAAGTAGCGGTGTTGGCTGACAGCAGTGCGAATCCGGTTTTTGTTGCTGCAGACTTATTGTCTCAAGCAGAACATGGAGCAGACAGTCAGGTTATACTGATCACGACAAGTGAAAGTCTGTTAGCGAACGTGTGTGACGAAGTCGAGCGTCAACTCTCTGTTTTGCCGCGTCGGGAACTGGCCATGCGTTCGCTAGAAAGTGCCCGACTGATTTTGGTTCACGATGAAGATGAAGCCATAGAATTGTCTAATGAATATGCGCCGGAACATTTAATCATAGAGACAACCAACTACAAAGAATTGGCTGAACGTGTCACCAATGCCGGGTCAGTATTTTTAGGTCATTATTCACCGGAAAGTGCCGGCGATTACGCGTCAGGAACAAATCATACATTGCCGACAAGTGGATACGCCAAAGCGTATAGTGGGGTAAATCTAGATAGTTTCATACGTAAAATAACTTTCCAAGAGATTAGTCTGCAGGGCATGCAGCAATTAGGAGTAACCATTGAGCGTATGGCAGCCGCCGAAAAATTAGATGCCCATAAAAATGCGGTTAGTGTACGTCTGAAAACTATAGCGGAATCTTAAATGAACACTATTTGTGAACCAATAAAAGAAAATGAAAGCATTAGCTCAATTACTTCGGCAAAATGTAGCAAAGATGAAGCCTTATTCATCTGCTCGTGATGAATATAAAGGAAAGACAGCATCTGTTTTTCTTGATGCAAACGAAAATCCGTATAATGCTCCGTACAATCGTTATCCGGATCCGATGCAATGGAAGTTGAAAACGGCAATCTCGCAAATGAAAAAAGTGCCTGCAGAATGCTTGTTTTTGGGTAATGGCAGTGATGAGGCCATCGATTTGGCTTATCGAGCCTTTTGTGAACCATCTGTTGACAATGTTGTCGCCATTGATCCGACGTACGGCATGTATCAAGTTTGTGCAGAACTTAATAATGTTGAGTATCGTTCGGTAGCATTGGATGAACACTTTGATTTTTCTGCAAAACAATTGCTTGAAGTTGTCGATAAGCAGACGAAACTCATTTTCTTATGTTCTCCCAATAATCCAAGTGGCAATTTGCTTAATGAAGAAGAAATAAGAAAACTCCTGATAGCTTTCGAAGGCTTGGTTATTGTTGATGAAGCTTATATTGACTTTGCAAGGACTCCATCGTGGATTTATTCTTTAAGCGATTATCCAAACCTTATTGTGTTTCAAACTTTCTCCAAGGCATGGGGATGTGCGGCTATTCGATTGGGCATGGCATTTGCTTCACCGGAAATCATAGGCATCTTTAACAAGATAAAATATCCGTATAATATCAATGAGCTGACGCAACGAGAAGCGTTATCCATGCTGCAACATGAAGCACAAGTACAGTCGTGGGTGGAAACTTTATTAGAGGAACGTACACGCTTGGAGAAGGCTTTGCGTAATGATGTGCCTTGCTGTTTACACGTTTTTCCGTCGGATGCCAATTTCGTTTTGGCACGCATGACCGATGCCTCGCGTATTTACACCGCATTGGTCGAAGACGGGATCATTGTGCGAAACCGTTCTCATATAACCTTGTGTAATAACTGTTTGCGTATAACAGTTGGAACTCCTGAAGAAAATGATATTTTGCTGTCAGCATTGAAAACAATGGAATAATTTATTTGACAACGCAATGGGGAAAAAAGTAAAAAAGAAAGTATTATTTATAGACCGAGACGGAACTTTGGTTATCGAACCGCCCATAGATTATCAGTTGGATGAATTCGAGAAACTAACGTTTTATCCGAAAGTGATCAGAAATTTGGCTTTTATTCGTGAGAAACTGGATTTTGAGTTTGTCATGGTAACTAATCAAGACGGATTGGGAACTGCGTCTTTTCCGGAAGAAAACTTTTGGCCAGTGCATAATCTAATCATTGAGACATTAGAAGGAGAAGGAGTAATCTTTGATGAGGTGTGCATCGACCGGTCTTTTCCGGAAGATAATTTGCCTACCCGCAAACCGAATGTCGGTATGCTGAAGCGCTATTTTTCCGATGAATACGATTTGGCAGGGAGTTATGTAATTGGCGATAGACTGACAGATGTGCAATTAGCCGCCAATCTGGGATGTAAGGCAATCTGGTTGCACGATAAGCGGGAAGACTTACCGTCTGATTTGGCTTCGGTAACGGCGCTAATCACGCCTGATTGGGAGCGTGTTGCGGCCTACTTGTTTGCGGATGAACGGACGGCCGTTTTTCGTCGGACAACCAAAGAAACGGATATTTATGTCAGTCTCAATATAGATGGAAACGGAAATTGTGATATCAGAACGGGATTGGGATTTTATGATCATCTGCTTGAACAAATCGGTAAGCACGGAGGTATGGACCTGACTATCCATGTAACAGGAGATCTGCAAGTAGATGAGCATCATACGATTGAGGATACGGCATTGGCGCTAGGCGAATGTTTGTTGAAAGCTTTGGGTGACAAGCGTGGTATAGAGCGTTATGGTTACTGTTTGCCTATGGACGATTGTTTGTGTCAAGTCGCTTTAGATTTCGGCGGACGTCCATGGCTGGTTTGGGATGCAGAGTTTCATCGGGAAAAGATAGGAGAAATGCCTACTGAAATGTTTGTTCATTTTTTTAAGTCTCTGAGTGATGCTGCCCGAATGAATCTGCATATTAAGGCCGAAGGAACCAATGAACACCATAAAATAGAAGGTATTTTTAAGGCTTTGGCACGAGCACTCCGTATGGCTGTGAAACGCGACATCTACCGTTATAATCTACCTACAACAAAAGGAGTTCTATAATCATCATATAGAGCTCTTTTTCCCTTTGTGTGATTTATCGGTGATAACGGCCTTTATCTTTGATTAGGATTACCTTTAGTTGTTTGTCCTCCAATAATTTGCAATGGGTAGGGGTAATAAAGAACTCAAATTGAGTTGTTCGATGTTTCCATGTGAGCAAATCAATGGGTCGGTTGAGTTTCTCTTTTATATCATCATACCACCACGCGGGAAAAGATAGCGCTTTCGTGCCTTTCGTGTCTACAACAAATCTCAACGAGTCGATGATTTGTTCGATTTCTGTCCGGGTTAGTTTCGATGGCTTTTCATAGGAAACATAGTATGAGGTGTAATAGCCTCTTTCGGTGAGATATGCCAATGCTTCCCGGCAAGGACTTTCTATTATCAAACGATCTTGGGATATTCCGTATGTTTCTCTAAGACGCTCCAACTCGTTGAAGAATGCCATCAGATTTTCAGCATTCAGATTCTTGATATCCATCCATAGCTTTCCTCCATTTTGTTTCATATTCGCAAAATAAGGTTCAGCAGTCAGATTGAATGTTTTGTCAATGTCATGGGTGACATCGAGCCGGTGATCTTCTCTGAATACAATGTCAATCTCAACATTGGGATATCTTGCGTTCATCTCTTTCAATTTCTCCAACGAATTGCAGCGGTGCAACCATATTTTCTCCGGATATTTGTCTATCTGACTCATCGCCTCTGATATGAGTAAGAAAAAGAGATAGCCGATGACTATGATGATTTGTTTTTTCATCTGATTGATGTATTTA
>CAZEPM010000043.1:7722-15691 GCA_964514145.1 uncultured Bacteroides sp. | reverse complement strand
TCATTTTTTGTTTATTTTGCTCCAAGTATCTTTTAAAGAAACAGTTCGGTTATAAATCAGATGTTCCGGAGTAGATTCTTTATCCATAGTAAAGTATCCGATACGCTGGAATTGCAGATAATCAAGCGGCTTTTTCCGAGCAGCATATTTCTCAACATAGCAGTTGGTTACGACCTTCAAAGAATCGGGATTTATGATTTCCTTCATGGCTTCTAAAGCAGAACAGTTTTTAGTCTCTCGTATGGCTGCTAATTCATCGCGCGGATTTTCAACTTTCCAAAGCCGGTCGTATAAACGAACTTCAGCTGGCACCGCATGTGCACAACTCACCCAATGAAGCGTGCCTTTAACCTTACGTCCACTGTCCGGCATGCCACTCTTTGTTTCCGGATCATATTCGCAATAGATTTTCTCAATCAGACCGTTTTCATCTTTTTCGCATCCGGTACACTTGACGATGTAGGCATTTTTCAGACGAACTTCCTGACCCGGTGTCATGCGGAAGAATTTTTTGGGAGCATCCTCCATGAAGTCTTCGCGTTCCATCCATAATTCACGACTGAATTCTATTATGTGTGTCGTTGAATCAGGATCTTCCGGATTGTCGATTGCCTTCATTTCTTCAACTTTATCTTCCGGATAATTGGTTATGATAAGTTTCACCGGATTTATCACAGCAGAAACACGCGTCGAACGCATGTTCAAATCTTCTCTCACAGCACTTTCCAGTAAAGCAAAATCATTGAGCGCATCGTATGTCGTATAACCGATTTTATCGACAAAATTACGGATAGATTCCGGAGAATATCCACGACGACGAAACGCACAAAGTGTAGGCATGCGCGGGTCGTCCCATCCATCAACAAGCCCTTCTTTTACAAGTGTCAGTAAGTTACGTTTACTTAGAAGCGTGTAATTCAAATTAAGTTTGTTGAATTCTGTTTGTCTGGGCCGGTTGTCTTCCAAGTCTTTTCCTTCTTTTAGCCAATCAATAAACAAGTCATATAATGGACGATGAACAAGAAACTCCAGTGTACAGAGAGAGTGGGTCACTCCTTCAAAAAAATCGCTTTGACCGTGTGCAAAGTCATACATAGGATATGCTTTCCATTTCTCTCCTGTACGATGATGTTTTGCCTTGACAATGCGATAAATAATAGGATCCCTAAAATGCATGTTGGGGTTGGCCATATCTATTTTTGCACGAAGCACCATTGAGCCTTCTTCACATTCCCCGCTGTTCATTTTCTCGAATAAGGTTAGATTTTCCTTAATGGGGCGATTTCGATATGGGCTCTCGGTTCCCGGTTGTGTCGGAGTTCCTTTTTGTTGAGCTATAGTTTCTGCGGATTGTTCATCTACATACGCTTTCCCTTCCTTTATAAGTCTGACAGCAAAATCCCATAATTGTTGGAAATAATCAGAAGCATAAAATTCGTGTTCCCACTTAAATCCGAGCCATTCAATATCTTCTTTGATAGCATCTACATATTCTGTATCTTCTTTTATCGGATTTGTGTCATCAAATCGGAGATTACATACACCGCCATATTTAGCAGCGATACCAAAATCTATACAAATAGCTTTGGCATGGCCTATATGTAAATAACCATTGGGTTCCGGTGGAAAACGTGTTTGAATTCGTCTGCTATTTTTCCCTTCTTGCAAATCTTTTTCTACTATTTGCTCAATAAAATTCAAGCTTCTTGTTTCAGTCATCATTAAATCATTACTGTTTGTTAAAACTTCGTGGAAGCAAATTTAATGATTCTTTTTTTGATTGTCATTACTATTGCATTAAATCTTTCTTTAAGATGATTTTCCCTTTGCTTGCTTTAGGGAACTTACCGGATTATCACGTATGCCTTTACAAATTACCATGTATGTGTTAAAAATGCCGGGCTGGTTTGTAAATATGTTTTTTAACATGTAAATATACTTGCATAGTCACAAATAAGGTTTTTCCTTTGCAGTGTTATCCTGAAAACAATCTTTTTACCTTAAAAACTAATACCTATTGGAACTTAAAAAGGGAGCTTTGTGAAAAGTTCCCTTTTTAAGTTTTCAGTGAATTGGATAATTCTTGTATAGTGCACATACCTCAGCCGGCCCAATCTTCATAGGCAACTGACATCATTAGAACTATTCCTGAGTGAGTTGCTCGTATTCGATGGAAGCTAGGATGAAAGTACCGATAGCTTTGCCTTCATTTTGAGTAATGCCGGTGTCTTTCCCCTCAAGATAATAGTTGATAGTTCCTGTTCGCGAAGGATCCTTGGCCGGTCCGAGTCCGGCTGATGCACAAGTTTGTATGATGTCGAGTTTATCATCCGTTTCCCTGATGAACGTGTTGAGCAATCCTTGATAAGCTTTGATAGCAGTAGGCAGATAAGCATCTCGATCGAGTAATCCGAGTCGGATACCTTTCAGGAATGCATAGGTAAACATACTTGAGCAGGACGCTTCGAGATAGTTCGACTTGTTGCCGACGTTATAGACTTTACCATTGATGGTGTCTCCTTTACCGTCAGCAGTCATCGTAGAATCATATTGCAGGAGTTGATACCATACACCCGATTGAGAGTCTTGCCATCGTTGGATACCTGCAGCCACTTGTTGTAGAATAGCGTTCATACTGCTGTATTCAGCGTGACTTTCGGGCATGTATTCCAGGACATCGACCAAAGCTGCAAAATACCATCCCATACCTCTTCCCCAGAACTCAGGACTACATCCTTTGTAGGGCTCGTCAGGTTTTGCCCAAAAAGCATTTGGATCCTTTGGATCAGCTGCCCATGCGTGATAGTTGAGCTGAGTATCAGTGTTGTAAGTATATTGGTGGATGGTTTTAAACTGAAGCGCGATATCGTTCCAACTCTCTTGATTGTCGATAGAGTCGGTCACTCCGAAAGTAGCTTGCCATTGCGCATAGATCGGTGAACCCATGTAGAGTCCGTCGAGCCACATTTGGTTCGGATAACTGGCTTTATGATAAAATCCATCGGTTCCCGGCAGGTTCTTTGCGATGCGTGCATGATCATATTTGAGTGTATTCCGAATGAGTGTAGCTGCCTGTTTATACCGTTCAGCATCTTTAGTGTTACCTTTTCGGAGTTCTTCTTTGTAAAGAGCGAAGTAAATGTTTCCTGCAGGCAAGTCGTCAATATTGCTAGGTCTGAGAGCAGACTCTCCCTTTTGATTGAGTATCATCGTTCCGTCTGCATTCGTATTGTTGTCTGCAAATGCCTTGACCGCATCATAGTATTCCGTCTTTTCCGGATAAAGCTGCCACGTTTTTAGCACTGCACCTGCGACAAGTCCGGAAACATAGTCCCACTCGGTAGTATTCAGCATTTCTTGGTAGTTCTTGTTACAATAGAAGTCACCCAATCCGTGTGCTTCTACCATCTTTTGTGACCAGATTTCGTTTGTAGCCTCTTCTTTATTGCCCGAGTTGCATGCCCAAATGAGGCACAAGAGTGCTACTGCTAGAAAGGATTTCATTCTCATATTTATCGTTTTTGAGGGTTTATGTTGCTGTGTTTTGCAAAAGTAAGCATAATATTGAAACAATTGTCATCTGCCAGCCTTTTCTTCCTTCATTGTTGTAGCAATTACAGTTGCCTTTGCCCGTGAGCACATCCGTTTAGGGTAGAACAAAGAGCGTATAGCGATCTGAGGCGCGTACGGTTGCGGGAAAGAAAGAGTCTCGAGTGATGAAATCATGTCGATAAGAGTCTGGCATCGGTATCGACGGCCGGATACCGAGATATCCACGGCTGGACACGGAGGTAGTCACGGCTGGATGCGGAAGTAGCCGGCTATCTTTTCAAAGGTTTCTGGTGCGAGTCTGCTACGGTCTGTTTTTCTGACTGCTTGGCAAGGTCATGACGGAAACTGTCCGCCATACAATCGTTAGATTGATTGTGTATGGATTTGAAGAGGTTAATCTAGGGTCTGTGAGTGTTGAAAGGGATGGGGTTTGTTGCAAAAGAATAAAGCCGTCACGGGTTATGTTCGTGGCGGCTTTACGGGAAATGATAAAAGTTATTTTAGTTCTTGCTTTATGCTGTGATAGGTTTGTATTTTGGAACTAATGCTTTCATGATAATCCAACCTATCAGATAGGCTACGGCGCAGATGCAGAAGATGATCATGTAGCCTGCCGGTTTTCCTTCGAAGCCTAAGGCTTGCATATTGGTGTTTTCTGCATAGGTGAAGAGTGCGCCTGCTCCTTTATTAATGAGGAATGAACCGACACCTCCGGCCATACCTCCGATACCGGTTATTGTTGCGATTGTTGATTTAGGAAACATATCTCCAATTGTAGAGAAAATGTTTGCAGACCATGACTGATGAGCTGCTCCTAAGATACCGATGAGGATAATAGGGAACCAAGGTGTGTTGAATACGTCGCCTAAAGGTTGTGCAAATAGGCCCAGGAGTGGGAAGAATGCGAAGATTAGCATTGCACGCATACGTCCGACATAGGGATTCATTCCTCTGTTGATGAAATAGGTAGGCAGTTTACCTCCCAAAATGCTTAACATGGTGATCAGATAGAGTACGAAGATGAGTAACATACCCATGGTATCAGTCGGGTTGATTCCGAATTGTGAGGTTAGGTATGCCGGTGTCCAGAAGAGGAAAAACCACCATACGCCATCTGTCATGAATTTACCTACAATGAAAGACCATGTTTGACGGTAAGTAAAACATTTTAAGAAACTAATTTGAGGCCCTTCGTCGTGCACATCTTTGACTCCTTCGTTTTCAGCGTCTTGGTTAATGTATACGAGTTCTGCCTTGTTCATTTTGGGGTTTTCATTTGGTTTCTTGTAGATATAAATCCAAAAGCCCATCCATACGTATCCTAATGCACCAATCACAATGAATGCCATTTCCCATCCGAAATATTTGGCTAATATTGGGATGGTGAAAGGAGCGATGAGGGCACCGACAGATGCACCGCTATTGAAGATTGCTGTAGCGTATGCACGATCTTTTTTCGGAAAGTATTCTGCTGTTACTTTAATGGCTGCAGGGAAGTTTCCGGCTTCACCAAGTGCTAAAATACAACGTGCACTGAGGAATAACCACACACTGACTGTTGAAATTGTCAGAGCTGCATTGGCGACTCCCGACTCTTCAAATGCTTGTAGTGCTTCTTTGGCACCTTCAAAACCAACTAGCCATTCACCGGTAACTATACCGCTTGTTGCAATACCGCAGAATGCATGGAGCACAGCACCGGTACTCCAAATGAAAATAGCCCATAAGTAACCTTTACGTGTTCCCATCCAATCGATGAATTTTCCAGCGAAAAGCATACAAATTGCATAAACGATAGAAAATACGGCAGTAATAGTCCCATAATTATCATCTGTCCATTCAAATTCTTGTTGAATGCCACCTTCCCCTGGATAGGTGAGTGATAGGACTTGTCTGTCCATGTAATTAATCGTTGTCGCAAAAAACAACATTGCACAGATCAACCAACGATAATTGGTCATTTTGTCACTTTTTAAAACACTCATAATACTAATTTAAGTTTATAGTTTGTTCCTGATTTCGTAAATTTAGGGCCAAAGGTAATTTTTCTTTGGCATATATTTATGTGACAGGTCAACTTTTTTTGATTTATTAAATGCAAATCTTTATAAATAGTTAACCTTTTCTCTATTTTTGCATATAATCTTGAATAAATTATTGTATGGTATGAAAAAAATCTTTATGGCTTGTGGCCTTATATTCGTTTCTTTTTCGTTATTAGCACAAACTGCAGCGGTTCGAGTTGACAGTAATCAGCCGTGGTCAATTCGTGTCGCAGAGTCTGAAATGATTCGCAATCCGGAATCGTGGCAACTTGATTTTTTGAGTAGTCCGAAGTGGGATTATTGTTTAGGTGTGGAACTGGGCGCGTTTCTTAATATATATGATGCCTACGGGGATAAAAAGTTTTATGACTATGCATTGGCATATTGTGACACAATGGTACACGATGATGGCTCTATTCTGACTTATCGTCCTTCTGAGTTGAGTTTGGATAGAATCAATACGGGCAAGATATTTTTCCGTATCTACGAACAGACGAAAGATATAAAATATAAGAAGGCCATGGATTTGTTGCGCTCACAACTTGATTGTCAACCTCGCAATAAGGAAGGAGGATTCTGGCACAAGTTAGTGTATCCTAATCAGACATGGTTGGACGGAGTGTATATGGCTTCTCCTTACTATGCAGAATATGCTTTTCGAAATAATGAAGTTGATGCTTATCAAGATGTTATTTGTCAATTACTCGTAGCTGCGAAGCATACGTATGATCCAGTTACAGGTCTTTATCGTCATGCATGGGATGAAGCACGTAAACAACAGTGGGCTGATAAAGAAAGCGGTCAATCTCCTCATACGTGGGGACGAGCGATGGGATGGTATGCTATGGCATTAGTGGATGCCTTGGAGTTTATTCCTAAACATGAAGCTGGACGAGACTCGGTGCTGAGTGTTTTAGAGAATGTGGTGGAGCAAATCAAACGTTGGCAGGATCCGGAGAGTGGCTTGTGGTATCAAGTTATAGACCGCAGTGGAGATGAAGGAAATTATCTGGAGTCTTCTGTTTCTACGATGTTTATCTATACATTATATAAAGGCATTCGTTTAGGATTAGTCGATCCTTCGTATATGGAAGTTGCCGATAGAGGTTACGAAGGTGTGATGAAGCATTTTATTGAGGTTGACGATAACGGTTTAGTGTCGATTACTCAAACTTGTGCAGTGGCCGGATTGGGCGGTAATCCTTATCGTTCGGGAACTTACGAATATTATATTAACGAAAAGGTGAGAGCCAATGATCCTAAAGCTATTGGTCCGTTTATCAATCTTTGTCTGGAGCGTGAACGATTGGGAAAATGAAATATCGATGAATAATATAAAACAACAAGTGTTATGATTAAAAAAATAAAAATTTTGTTGATTGCCTTGATTGCTAGTATGTCTTGTTTTGCTGTAACTGATACACCGGATACCTTGATTGTTGCACAAGATGGGTCTGGACAGTTTGATAATCTTTGGGATGCAATAGAAGATTGTCGTGCTTTTATGGATTATCATAAAGTGATATTTGTTAAAAAAGGAGTATATAAAGAGAAAGTGATTCTGCCTTCGTGGATGACGAATCTTGAGATTTTGGGTGAAAATCGTGATTCTACTATTATTACTTATGATGACCATGCTAATAAATTCATTCCCGGAACCGAAAACAAATTGGGTACCTTTCGTACCTATACGGTTAAGGTAGAAGGTCATGACATCACATTCAAGAACATTACAATTGAAAACAATGCTCCGCGCAAAGGACAGGCGGTAGCGTTGCATACAGAAGGAGATCGCTTGTTGTTTATCAACTGTCGTATTTTGGGCAACCAAGATACGGTATATACAGGCTTGGCTGGAACGCGTCTTTATTTCAAAGATTGTTACATAGAGGGCACTACTGATTTTATTTTCGGTCCTTCGACAGCTTGGTTTGAAGGATGTACGATTTACAGTAAAATCAACTCTTATGTTACGGCCGCTTCTACACCTGCCGATATAAAATACGGATATGTATTTAATTATTGCCGGTTAACGGCCGCCCCTGAAGTTAATAAGGTGTTCTTGGGACGTCCGTGGCGTCCCTATGCTCATACATTGTTTATGAACTGTGAGTTAGGAGACCATATTGCTTCGGAAGGCTGGCACAATTGGGGAAAGGTTTCCAATGAGCAAACCGCTCGTTATGAAGAATATAATAATACAGGTGCGGGTGCCAATCCAATAGAGCGAGTTGCGTGGAGCCGTCACCTTACAGCAGAAGAGGTTAGTGAAATCACTCCGAGTAAAGTGTTCCATTTCGATAGCACATGGGATCCTATTGTGGAGTGATTCATTGAAAAAAATATAAAGAAAACCTCCGTGTATCAAAACT
>CAZEPM010000043.1:3263-7622 GCA_964514145.1 uncultured Bacteroides sp. | reverse complement strand
GGTAGAAAGTCCGTGCGGATAGGAGAGAAGCAATCTATCACAACACCAGCTTCGAGGCACGTACATCCGTGCGGCACCTCCGGAGCGACATACATACCGTCTCCCGGCCCTAGAATCTTCTTCTCGTTGCCGGCTCTATACTCGAAACGTCCGCTGACAACGAAAGTCGTCTGCGTATGATAGTGTTGGTGTGTAGCGCCTACGGCACCCTGCTCGAACCTGATTTTCACCATCATTATCTGTCCGTCATACCCCATAATCTGACGCATTGCACCTTCTCCGGCCGGTTGCCACGTCATGTCGGACTCTAATAAAAAAGTATTACTTCTAGTTTCCATGTCTGTTTTGTGGTTAATTGTTGGCAAAGGTAGTATTTTTTGGTTATGTCAAATCTTCTAAATCGTACAAAAATCTAGATAACAATTCAGATTAAATACTTTTGTAGCAATGGAATACCTGTGTTTAGGTTAAAATCTTTATATTTGTTACCTCTTTAACAACAAGTTATTTAAACTCAATTAATATGAAGCTAAAACTAATGATGGCGCTTTGCGCGTTTCTATTGCTTTCCGCTTTTCAGACTGATACGCGGAATGGTATAACGATCTTTATGATTGGCGATTCTACCATGGCCAACAAGTCGTTAGACAAAGGTAATCAAGAGCGAGGATGGGGACAGATGCTGCCCGGATTCCTGACAGAAGACATCACCGTAGACAACCACGCCCAAAACGGAAGAAGCTCGAAAAGCTTTATCGACGGAGGCTTGTGGGAGAACGTACGCAACCGTATTCGCAAAGGTGACTATGTGTTTATCCAGTTTGGCCACAACGATGAGAAACCCAGGCCAGACCGCCACACCGACCCCGGCTCGACCTTCGACGAAAACCTGCGTAAGTTCGTCAACGAAACACGCGAGAAGGGCGGCATACCCGTGCTCTTCAACTCCATTGTGCGACGTAACTTCTACGACAACAAAAACGCTGTGACGGACGACGACTTCCGACGTGAAAAAGCCGATGGAACGAGTCTCGAAGGCGATAGTCTGATAGATACGCACGGAGCTTACCTCGACTCGCCCAGAAACGTAGCCAAAGAGCTCAACGTGCCCTTTGTCGACATGAACAAGATTACTCACGATCTTGTGCAAGGCATGGGAAAAGAAGGCTCCAAGAAACTATTCATGTGGATACCCGCCGGTGTCTCTCCGGCATGTCCCGACGGACGTGAAGATAACACACATCTCAATGTTTATGGTGGACGCGTGATTGCAGGACTGACCATAGATGCCATAGCTGAAGCTGTACCTGAGCTCGCACCCTATGTGCGACACTATGATTTCGTTGTTGCTAAAGATGGAAGTGGAGATTTCTTTACCATACAAGAAGCCATCGACGCTGTGCCCAACTTCCGCAAAAACAAGCGTACCACTATCCTTGTGCGACCGGGAGAATACAAAGAAACCATCGTCATTCCCGAGTCGAAAATCAATATCTCGCTCATCGGACAGACTGGGGCCGTGCTGACTAACGACAACTATGCCAGCAAGAAAAACCGATTCGGAGAAGAAATGTCCACCTCTGGTTCATCCACTTGCTACATCTACGCCCCTGACTTCTATGCCGAAAACATCACCTTTGCCAACACTGCCGGGCGCGTCGGACAAGCCGTGGCCTGCTTCGTCAGTGCTGACCGGGCCTACTTCAAAAATTGCCGCTTTTTAGGCAACCAAGACACTCTCTACACCTACGGCAAGGGATGCCGACAATACTACGAAGACTGCTATATTGAAGGAACTGTAGACTTCATTTTCGGATGGTCGCAAGCCGTGTTCAACCGATGCACCATCCACAGTCTCGGGCGAGGCTATCTCACAGCCCCATCCACCGATAAAGACCAGCCATACGGATACGTGTTCTACGACTGTCGCATGACTGCCGAACCCGATGTCGAAGGCGTACCTCTCTCGCGTCCGTGGCGACCCTATGCCAAAGCTGTGTTCATCCGCTGCGAACTCGGCAAGCACATCGCCCCCGAAGGATGGAACAACTGGGGAAAAGAAAGCAACGAGCAAACCGTGTTCTATGCTGAATATCAAAGCACCGGCGAAGGAGCCAATCCGCAGGCACGCGCTCCGTATAGCCACCAGCTTGAGTCGCTCGACGGATACGACATGGAGGTGATACTCGCCGGAAACGATGGCTGGAACCCCGTGAAAAACGGCAATCAGCTGGTTAACGTCAGTCGCTGAGATTATTGTTCCAAGCAAAGCTAACGCATCTGCCTGCCAGACGGCTTATTACCAAGTAAAGTTTTAGTTCAAATGAGCGGGAGGCCCGGAACATAATTTTCTTCGGATGATGTGTTGAAAATCTGAAATCCGACTACGCTCATCCATGAAACAAAGAGTCCTATCATTACTTCGGGAGTTTGATAGGACTCTTTTGTATTTATCTTGTTTCCGACAGTGACTTCAACAGTGACTTCGTTTGAATGTTCTCTTTCATTTTCACAGGTTTTTCTACCTCTCACTCGTGGCTAATGCCAGTCTTCCGCTCGTTAGTATTGATTTGCTAATCTGCAGTTATGAGAATGAGGGGAGTGGTATCGGTCGCACCCTCTTCGGTATATTGCCATTCACTCTCGGTAGTTTCGAGATAACTGTTCATGGCACCGGCTGCGGTTGCCCAGTCAACATCACCAGTTACTTCAGTGGTATCTCCACTACTGCCATAGCCGATTCCGGTTGACACATTGCCGCTCCAATAGCACGTGGTTATTGTGCCCAAAGAATAGCCTGCAATGCCGCCGGTGTAGTTACTTGCCGTGATTGTTCCGGTTGAGTAGTAGCAGGCCGAGACGGTTCCGCTATTCAGACTTCCCACAATGCCGCCCGCATATCTTTCAGTTGCGGTAATATCAGCCGTCGAATAACAAGCTGTGACGTTACCGCTCATCAGTTCTCCGACAATACCGCCAACATCCATGCTTCCGGTGATGGTTCCCGAGAAACTACAACCTGAAATGCTGCCTCCGGTCATGTATCCCACAATGCCTCCGGTATAGTTGCTTCCGGTAATAGATGCGTCTGTTATTGCGAGGTTTCTCACAACTCCATTGGTTCTCAACGATCCGATGAAGCCTATATAGGCCGATGAACTGCTGAAGTTCAGTCCACTGATGGTGTGTCCGGCACCGTCGAACGTACCGCTGTAGTAGGTGATACGCGGCCAGGTTTGTCCTTCGAGTGAGATATCGGCGGTCAAGGTACAGTTTGTACTACTGTATGAAGTCGAAGCATTTGCCCATAGCAGTAGGCCTTCGACAGAACTGACTGTGTAGGTATCCGTGGTTTCATCGTAGATGTAATCACCCTCAACGGTCATGGTAATGGTGTTTATCGCTGACGCTACGGGGATGAAGTCAGTTGGGAGCGTTTTTTCTATCTCATTGTTCAGTACCAGCGTGGTTATCTGATGGCCAGGCATTACGTTGGCTTCCCAGCAGGTTTCACCGTTGTAGGTAGTCTTGTACATGGATATGTATCCTTCGTTTGCTCCGCCGCTCACGATGCCTTGCGAGTGGTTGCAAGTGGTATAACTGACAAGACAGATTGTACTGACTCCTCCCGCCAGATTACCTTCCAGTGTTACGCGCACTTTAGCCAGTTGGTTGGTAAACTGGAGCGACACGCCACTGCTGCTGTAGGTTGCCGTTTGCTCGGCACGTATCACGTAGGCCACGCCGTCAGTCTGGTCGCTGAGGTCTATCGTGTCGTCGTCATCGCTTTCGGGTGCATACCAGGCAATGATGGTTTGCGCATCGGATGTGCTTGGCCAGTAGATAGCGGTTGCGGCTTCTATGGTATCTGCGTCAGCGTTGGTGACTTGATATGTACCTATGTCGTCGTATCCATCAAACTGTACGTAGAACTCGTCGCTTGCTTCCCACACACTGCCATCGCTGCTCTCGGCCACGCGAGAGGTCTGTCCGCTCGCATCGGTGGTGATTGCGACGGAAGCTATCTCCAGCTGATAGGTGTCTTCGGTTACTTCTTCGGTATAAGTATCGTCCGAGCAAGCCGCCAGCAAACCGGCGGTGAAGAGTAACAAAATGTTAGTCCTTCTTGCAAAGCAGCGGGCATATTGCCGCTGCAGATAGTGATTTGTAGTTCGTTTCATATTCGTTTCGTGTTTTTATGTATCTGAATAATAGGCGTGAAGATAGGTCTTTTCGGCGAAAGGGCAAAGGAATTGCTATGAGAACACGCTGTTTTTTGTACTTATTTTTTGTACTTATGATTTGTTCTCTTTTATCAACCGTTTTCGTGAGCTTTTCAGCAGTATATGGTGTTTCTCG
>CAZEPM010000043.1:0-3163 GCA_964514145.1 uncultured Bacteroides sp. | reverse complement strand
GTTGCAAGGAATGATGCCCGGTCTGTTGTGATTGATACTCCTGCTCCTGCACAGTCTGCTCCAATGGGTGGATTTTCTTTTGTGAGTTCGAGTTCGACGGATTGTATGCTTGGGAACTGACTGAATAGTTGCCTGACGATGCGTCCGCTTACGTGTTCCAAGAGTTTGGATGGTTGTTTCATTTCTTGTTTGACAATCTCGAACAGGTCGGCGTAACTGACCGTGTCTTGCAGTTCGTCGGTGAGCATGGCTTGTGTGAAGTCTGCTTTTACGCAGAGATTGACCATAAACGTGGTTCCGACGGTGTTTTCTTGTGGGTCAACACCATGATATGCATATAACTTTACGTCTTTCAGTCTGATGTGTGTGTCCATAGATTCATGTTGGGTAAAAATAAACGCAGGCCGGGCGGTTGTGTTTCCGCAATGTTCCTGCGTTTATGATGGTTACTTATGATCAATTGATCAATGTGTATGAGGTTATCCGCAACGCGAACTGCCACAGGTCTTGCAAATCAGGCAGCCTTCTTGGTAGACGAGTGCCTCGTTACCGCAGTTAGGACATTTCAGCCCTTTGGCTTCGGTACCGTCGCTTACGTATTTCTTCAGTGCACGTTCCACACCGTTTTTCCATGTGTTGATGTTTTCGCTGTCGAGCTGTAGGGAGCTGACAAGTTTGATGACTTGTTCGATCGGCATTCGGTAGCGCAATACGCCGGATATGAGTTTGGCGTAGTTCCAATATTCTTTGTTAAAACGTTCGGATAGTCCTTCGATGGTCATTTTGTATCCTCGTTTGTTTTCGAATTGGAAGTCGTAGCGTTTGTTTCCTTCTTCGTCTATATTCTTGACAATACGTCCGCGTGTGACTGATTTTGGTAATACGATTCCTTCGTCGTCGTCTTGCAGTCCTGTAAAGATTTCATACGGATAACCGTTGAGTAGTCCTACGAAAGCGACCCATTTTTCTCTGTTGTTTTGGAAACGGACGACATCGCATTCCAACACTTTAGGTCGTATCTCTACGATTGTAGGTGGTTTGCATGGTGGCAGTTCGTCTTTCTTCTGCTCATTATCGGCTGCAATCAGGACTCCGGATCGCGAGCCGTCCCGATAGACTGTACATCCTTTGCATCCTGAACGCCATGCTTCAACATATAGTTGGTTGACCAGTTCTTCATCTACATGATTAGGCAGATTGATGGTGACGCTGATAGAGTGGTCTACCCACTTTTGAATACGTCCTTGCATCTTTATTTTCATCAGCCAGTCTATGTCATTAGAAGTCGCTTTGTAATAAGGTGATTTCATCACAAGTCCGTTGATTTCTTCTTGTGTGTATCTTTTATGGGTGTCGTATCCGTTTACTTCCATCCATGTGAGGAATTTGTGATGGTATACTATGTATTCTTCAAAGGAATCACCGGTTTCATCCATATAGTCGATGTGAGCGGAAGGATCATTGGGATTGATCTTACGACGTCGTTTATAGACCGGCATGAAGACAGGTTCGATACCGGATGTTGTCTGTGTCATTAAACTAGTTGTTCCAGTTGGGGCGATGGTCAAACAGGCTATGTTCCGACGTCCGTATTTCTTCATGTCTTCGTAGAGTTCGGGGTCAGCTTCTTTGATACGGTTAACGAATGGATTGTCTTTTTCTCGTTCGGCATCGTAAATACTGAAAGCTCCGCGTTCTTTAGCCATATTGACAGACGAGCGATAGGCTTCTAGTGCTATCGTTTTTTGTACTTTTTCTGCAAACACGGTAGCTTCTTCCGTACCATAGCGGAGACCCAATGCTGCCAACATGTCTCCTTCGGCAGTGATGCCTACGCCAGTACGTCGTCCTAGTTCGGTTTTATGGTAGATCTTTTCCCATAAATGTACTTCAGAGCTTTTTACTTCTTCGCTTTCCGGATCTGATTCTATTTTGGCCATAATGCCATTGATTTTTTCTAATTCCAAATCAATGATATCATCCATGATGCGTTGGGCATAGGCCACATGAATCTTGAAGGTATCGAAATCGAAATAGGCTTCAGGCGTAAACGGGTTGATGACGTATGAATAAAGATTGATAGCTAACAAGCGACAGGAGTCGTACGGACATAATGGTATCTCTCCACAAGGATTAGTCGATACTGTACGATAGCCCAAATCAGCGTAACAATCAGGAACGGATTCACGGATGATTGTATCCCAAAAGAGTACTCCAGGTTCTGCAGACTTCCAAGCATTGTGTGCGATTTTTTTCCATAATGCCGATGCGTCAATCTCCTTTTCTACTTTAGGTTCTGTTGCATCAATAGGGAATTGTTGGGTATATGATTTCCCCTCGATTACCGCATTCATAAATTCATCGTCAATCTTAACGGAAACATTGGCTCCCGTAACTTTTCCTTCCGTCATTTTTGCATCAATGAATGCTTCAGAGTCCGGATGTTTGATAGATACGCTTAGCATTAAAGCTCCGCGACGTCCGTCTTGTGCTACTTCTCGAGTAGAATTGGAATAGCGTTCCATGAATGGAACTAAACCAGTAGAGGTTAGAGCTGAATTCTTCACTGGAGAACCTTTCGGACGAATGTGTGACAAATCATGTCCGACGCCGCCACGACGTTTCATTAATTGTACTTGCTCTTCATCAATACGAATGATCGCTCCATAAGAGTCTGCAGATCCACTCATACCAATCACAAAGCAGTTAGATAACGAAGCTATCTGGAAATCATTGCCTATGCCTGTCATCGGACTTCCTTGTGGCACGATGTATTTGAAGTGATCCATTAAATTGAAAAGTTCTTGCGCACTCATCGGATTAGGGTATTTTGCTTCAATACGTGCGATCTCCTTAGCAATACGCCAATGCATGTCCTCAGGTGATTGCTCATAGATGTTTCCAAACGAATCTTTTAACGCGTATTTGTTTACCCATACACGTGCAGCTAGTTCATCTCCTTTAAAATATTCTAGTGAAGTCTTGAAAGCTTCATCGTAGGTATAAGTCTCTGGTTTCACAGCTTTAGTTATTATTCTTGTTATTGATGATTTGAATATTGATAAATGTATTGCAAAGCTAGGTATGTTTTTTATAACTATCAAAAAAAAGCGAACTGTTTTTTCTGTTTTTATTTTGTTGTTTTCCGAAACGTAACGATAAT
>CAZEPM010000042.1:0-16025 GCA_964514145.1 uncultured Bacteroides sp. | reverse complement strand
GCTGCCACGAATGAAATAGTGCTCGTCTGTTGATCTGCAGACAAGGTTTGTTCTAATTCCGATTCATCGGAAACTTGAATGAGGTTTGTACTTTCATCGCTATCACTGCAAGCTGTGACAAAGAAAAGAAACACAAGACTCATAAGCCATGCACATGGCATTGTAAATACGGATTTTCTCATACGGAAATTATATATAAATTAAACAACAATCGTCACCATGCCAAGCCCGGCACGGCACTTTCCGAGCTTCACTTCGAAGCGCGTTCGATGTACTTGTCAATAGTCATAGCCGCATAAGAGTTGAAGTATTTGTCCTTGATTGTCTGATAGGCATTGACCGCTTCAGTGTTCTTGCCTAGTTTTTCGTAAATCTCTCCGGCTTGAATCAGATAGATGGGGCTGATTGCGTGACTGTCGGCTTCTTTTGCTGCTTCCATCAGTAGGTTGGCAGCTTTTTCCAGATTGTTTTGGTAGGCATAGCAGTTACCCAGTGTGCCTTTGACTGCCGGAGCTACCAGTTGATCGTTTCCGTTGAATTTTTCCAGATAGGGGATGGCCTCATCATATTTCTCTAAACGTGCCAGACAAATACCTGCGTAGGCGTTGGCAAGATTACCGGCATCGGTTCCGTTATCTTCTTCTGCTATTTTGATAAAGCCTTTATATCCGATAGAATCACCATAGAGAGCGGTTTCAAATAGGTCTTCATTATAAAGCTCCTGACCTTTGGCCAACATGGTTGAGGCTTTTGTTTCTCTAGGTTCAACAACATAGTGTTGGTATAAGATAATTCCACCCACAATAATGATGAGGGCTAGTACTACGGTGGTAATCAGATTTTTGTGTTTGATGATGAATGCTTCTGAAGCGTTGATAACCTCTACTACATCCATGGAATTCTGGGTGTTTTTTTGTTCTGCCATTGTATGTAATCTTTTTATTATTTACAAGTTGAATGAATTACGGTTGGCAAAAGTAGCTTATTTCCTTTTATTAATGAAATTTCGAGGCATCTTTTTTAAGAATATCATACCTTTGCAAGCATGATACTGAAATATATATCGATATTGAACTATAAGAATTTAGAGCAGGTTGAGCTCGATTTCTCGGCTAAAATAAACTGTTTTGTCGGACAAAACGGTATGGGAAAGACTAATTTGCTGGATGCAATCTATTATCTGTCGTTTTGCAAAAGTGCGTTTAATCCGGTTGATTCGCAGAATATTCGCCATGGGCAGGATTTGTTTTTCATACAGGGATTCTATGAAGCCGACGATGTCCAATCGACTGAAGAGGTGTGTTGCGGATTGCGTCGCAAGCAGAAAAAGCAGTTTAAGCGAAACAAAAAAGAATACCATCGCTTGTCAGACCATATTGGTCTTATCCCGCTTATTATGGTGTCGCCGGCTGATGCGAGTCTGATTGTCGGTGGAAGCGAGGAGCGAAGACGTTTTATGGATGTGGTGATTTCGCAATATGACAAGGAATATCTTGATGCGCTGATTCGTTATAACAAAGCACTCGTGCAGCGCAATGTCCTGCTGAAACAGAGCGCTGAGCCGGATGATGAATTGATGTCGGTGTGGGAGGAGATGATGGCCGAGAGCGGGCAGACAGTCTTTCAGAAGCGTTCGGCCTTTATTCATGAATTTATTCCGATTTTTCAATCTTTTTATGCTTACATTTCGCAAGACCGTGAGCAGATACATCTTAGTTATCGTTCGCATGCCCAGACGGGGAATCTGCTCGATATGCTACGTGAAAGTAGGATGCGCGATCGCATAATGGGCTATTCGTTGCATGGTATTCACAAAGACGATCTGACTATGGAGTTGGGTGGATTCCCAATAAAACGTGAAGGTTCACAAGGGCAGAATAAAACCTATCTGATTGCTTTGAAACTGGCTCAGTTTGATTTTCTGAAACGAACCGGCAACAGTACGTTACCCATCTTGTTGCTCGATGATATTTTTGACAAACTGGATGCTTTGCGGGTGGAGCAAATCGTGAAACTCGTGGCGGGTGATCGGTTTGGGCAGATTTTTATTACGGATACAAATCGTGAGTATCTGGGTCAGATTTTGCGCAAAACGCAAAGACCTTATCGCTTTTTTGAAATCGTGGATGGAACGGTGGTTAGCAAACTGGAGGATAAGTTATGAGGCGGAAGAATACGGAACCGATAAAAGTGTTGCTGCGTAGCTATATGCGTGAAGAAGGCTTGGAAACTCCGCTGAATGAATATCGTTTGATTCATCATGCATGGCCGGAAATTCTGGGTAAGGGAATTTCAACGTATACTACTCGTCTCTATATCTATAATCAAGTCTTGTATGTGTATCTCACTTCGCCCGTCTTGCGGCAAGAGTTGTTGATGGGGCGCGAAGTGCTTATCAGGAAACTCAATCAATATGTAGGTGCGCAGGTAATTACGAATATTGTTTTTCGATGATCCATCCTTGTTCGGTTAATACGGCATCCATTGGTTGGTCGAATGAATCGCAAGGAATCTGTTCACAGACTTGGAAACCGAAGCAGATACCGATTTTATAGGCGTGTGATAACTGTGGGAGCAGACGGTCGTAATATCCTTTACCTCGTCCCAAACGGTTGCCTTGTCTGTCGAAAGCCATACCTGGGACTAATGCCAAATCGATGTTGGCGTAGTCGGTAAACAGTGTGCCGGTGGGTTCTGCAATGTGAAAGGGCTCGCTGATTTGTAAATTTGCGGTGCCGGTGTAGCGACGCAATTCAAGTTCACTGCCTTTGATGACGGGTAGCAAAATTTGTTTACGGTCTTTCCAACATTCAGCAAAGTCGTGTGTCAGCACTTCGTCGGGCAGAGAATAGTAGCACAGGATGGTGTGAGCGCGTTTGAAATGCGGGCTGCTTTCTAATTTGTTGAATAACTGGTGCGAATAGGAAGAAAGGTTTGATGCTGATACCAAACCTTTCTTTTGTCTGATTAACTCTCGGAGTTGTTTTTTCTCTTTGTGTAGTGTCATTCTGCTGTCTCTGGGAGTTCTGTGAATTTAGGGAATGCTTCTCCTGCTTCTAATACTTCGATGGCTTTTTTAACAGTTGGATCGCTCTTGTTTATATACTCGATGTAATAGCTAAAGTCGAGCGCGTAGTTAATGATGCTACTGAAGATAGCTCGTTCGAGCAGATCGTGCGATTTACTGATCAACAAGTTCCGTTGTTTGAGTCCTCTGGTGTTGGCAAACTGAACGTACTTTTCCATCAGATTTTGTTTCTTCAGATAGGCAACCAGTTCGTCGAGTGTCTTATATTGTTCGAGTGTTTTCCGGTTTTGGTCGGTGTATTGGAAACCGAACTCAATAGCAAGTCCACGATTTATGGTTGTGATGTAATAAGTCGTATGGCCAAGTGTGTCTTGCGGCACGAATATGTCAGGCATGATTCCACCACCACCATATACGGTACGTCCCAATACGGTGTGATAGATTTCAGCTGTGTTTTGTTTGATGCTGTCTTCCGAGAAGAACTCGCCGTGGTTGTATCGTTTGATAATGTCATATTCGTATTCATTATTCTCGTCTCCGCGTGTATATGGTTTTTGAATGCAGCGTCCTGACGGTGTGTAATAACGTGCAATAGTCAGTCGCATAGACGATCCGTCACGAAAGTCTATAGGTTGTTGCACTAATCCCTTGCCAAAAGTGCGGCGTCCGATAATGGTTCCCCGATCGTTATCTTGTATGGCTCCTGAGAAAATTTCGCTAGCCGATGCGGATATTTCGTCTGTCAGAATTACAAGGGGTGTTTGCAGATTCGATCCTCTGCCATCGGAACGGAACTCTTCGCGCGGTGATTTTCTTCCTTCAGTGTAGACGATTAGCCTGTTTTGTGGCAAGAACTCATTGATGATCTGTATGGCCGGACCCATATAACCACCTGTGTTCCCGCGTAGGTCGATGACTAGATTTTGGCTTCCTTGGTGTTGCAGAGTGGCCATTGCAATCATTGTTTCGGCATAGGTGGTCTCTGCAAATTTATTGATGCGGATGTAGCCGATGTTATCGGTAAGCATATAGTAAGCATCGACGCTCTTTACAGGAATGTCGCCGCGAGTAATGGTGAAGGTCAGAGGCTCTTCAACTCCTGCACGACGGACGCCGAGTTTTACCGTACTGCCTTTAGGACCTTTCAGACGCCGGGGCGCAGATTCTACGGTAACGGTTTTGCCAACAAAGATACTGTCGTCTACAGATATGATTCGGTCACCTGGCATCAGGCCTACTTTCTCGGAAGGTCCGCCCGGTATTACGCTGTTGACACAAATGGTATCTCTTTGTATACTGAATGAGATGCCTATTCCGCTGAAATGTCCTTTTAGTTCGGCATTGCTGGCTTCCACATCTTTGGCGGAGATGTAAGTAGAGTGTGGGTCTAGTTCTGAAAGGATTCTCGGCATGGACTTTTCTACCAGTTCGGTCATATTTACAGTATCAACATATTTATCATCGATGATGCGTAATAAATCATTCAATTTGTTTGATGATGTGTTGATAATGCTCAATCGATTTCCGGAAAAATGATTGGTATAAAATGTACCGATCAATATGCCTAAGACAATGCTGAGAGCGATGATTATCGGTATGTAGCGTGATGTTTTGTTGTAATTGCTCATAATATATCGTTATAGCGCTAATCGTTGTTAGGATGAATGTAGACAATTTCGATATTTGCTCGTTTCAACAGGTTAATGCCGTCTTCCAGACGGTATTTTTCGGAATAGACTACGCGTCGGATGCCTGCTTGAATGATTAATTTGGCACATTCAATACATGGTGATGCCGTGACATACATGGTCGCTCCTTCACTGCTGTTGTTTGAACGGGCTATTTTGGTTATGGCATTGGCTTCTGCATGAAGAACATAAGGTTTGGTGATGTTATTTTCGTCTTCGCAGATATTTTCAAAGCCGGATGGTGTTCCGTTGTAGCCGTCAGAGATAATCATTTGTCCTTTGACGATGAGTGCTCCTACTTTTCTACGTTTGCAATACGAGTTTTCAGCCCAGATAGAGGCCATGCGTATATATCGTTTGTCTAGTTCCTGTTGTTTGAGTTCTTCGCGTGTCATGGCATTTATCAGTTTGATCCCGGATTAAAGAGTATAGACGCCTCGTCTGACGTATAAATGCGCAGTTGGTTGTAATCTCCCTCGTAGCGTTCAGCATTTTCCAGAATCTGGATGATGTGTGAACTGATCGTATTGGAGGTTCCTTGACTGATGTTGTAAAATCTGATAGAATGATTGCTGCCATTGACCGTCCAACTACCGCTAAATTGATTACTGCCAGCTACTCCCATGAATGAACTTTGTGTGAACGAGATATAATAACGCGACTGATTGTTTCTGATTTCGCTTCGTTGTGAATCTTCCAATGCAGGTGTGCCTGCAGAATTGAATACTTCTGTAACATACCAAATTCTGTTCAAAAAGATTCCCTCAATGTCATCATCGTCATTACAACTGCATATGAATGGCAACATCAACAATAATATACCGATTAGTTTTAGTCTCATATTCTTCAAGATTGTTTACGTTATTCATTTTGATTCGCGCATAGTTGTCCGTTAACCTTGTTTGATTCCGTTTCGTTCAAGTAATGCGTCAATGGTCGGTTCTTGCCCTCTGAAACGTTTATATAACGTCATCGGATGTTCAGTTCCGCCCCGTGACAGGATATTTTGTCTGAACGAATCAGCAACAGCCGTATTGAAAATGCCTTGCTGTTTGAATACGGAGAAAGCATCGGCATCCAGCACTTCAGCCCATTTGTAACTGTAATAACCGGCAGCGTATCCACCGTCCATGATGTGTGAAAACTGCGTAGTCATGCATGTTCCTTCTGTTGCAGGAAGAATCTGCGCTTGTTTCCATGCTTCGTTTTCGTATGCACGAACATCACCTTCAAAAGGTGTGGAGCGATTATACCATGCCATGTCGAGCAAGCCGAAACTAATTTGGCGCAGGCAGGCATAGGCTGCGTTGAAATTAGATGCACGTACAATGCGTTCGATATATTCATCGGGCAATGGCGCTTCGGTTTTATAGTGTACGGCAAAGGTATGGAGAAATTCTTTTTGAATAGCAAAGTTTTCCATAATTTGGGATGGTAACTCCACAAAATCACGATAAACGCTTGTGCCGCTCATCGAAGCATATCGTGTATTGGCAAACATTCCGTGGAGAGCATGTCCGAACTCATGAAGAAAGGTCTCTACCTCTTCGATGGTCAACAGCGCAGGCCTATCAGGGGTAGGTTTGGTAAAGTTCATAGTTATGGAGATGTGAGGACGGCTGTTGACGCCACTGTCTTCAATCCATTGCGATTTGAAAGAAGTCATCCAGGCACCGGACTGTTTGCTTTCACGCGGATGGAAATCAGTGAACAGTACAGCCAAAAAACTATGTTCTTTATCAAATACTTCGTATGCTTCTACGTCTGGATGATAAACCGGTATGGCCGGATTCTTATGGAATGTAATGCCATATAAGCGTGTGGCCAATCCAAACACTCCGGAGATAACGCGGGTTAACTCAAAATAGGGGCGTAGCAACTCTTGATCGATGTGATATTTTTCATGTTTGAGTTTTTCCGAATAAAAGCTCCAGTCCCAAGGCATAAGCGTAAACGAAGAGCCTTCCATTTGTTTAGCAAGGGATTGAACCTCTTGATATTCATGTTGTGCAGCAGGTGTATAGGCTGTGAGTAGCTGATTGAGCAGCCGATAAACGTTTTTGCTATTTTCGGCCATTCGTTTGCAGAGCACATAGTCAGCGTAGGTCGTAAATCCTAATAGTTGAGCTAGTCTCATGCGTGTGTTGACAATGGCAGGAACGATGGGCAGGTTATTGTATGCGTTGTCATGCGTGCATTGGGTCATGTAGGCCATATACATCTGCTTGCGCAATTCGCGATTGGCGCAATAGGTGATAAACGGACGATAGCTGGGTGCCTGCAAGGTAAAGACCCATCCGTTGAGTTGTTTCTCTTTTGCTGCGTGGGCAGCGGCTTCCAATGCAGACTCCGGTAATCCTTCGAGTTGTTTAGGGTTTGTGATATGCAATTGGAAACTGCTTGTTTCTTTCAGATGATTTTGAGCAAATTGCACGGTTAGCTTGCTGAGCTCCATACTTAGTTTGCGATATTCTTCGCGCGCTTCGTCTCTCAGGTTGGCTCCGTTACGCACAAAACTGTCGTATGTTTTTTGCAGCAATTCCCTGTCTTCACCCGTGAGTGATGCATATTCATTCTGGTAGACAATGTTGATGCGCGCGAACAAAGCTTCGTTGAGACTGATGTCATTGCTGTGTTTAGCCAGCATCGGCGAAAGTTTTTGTGCCAGTTGTTGCATGTCATCGTTACTTTCGGCCTCGAGCAGATTGAAAAATATTTCACACACACGTTCCAGCAATTCGCCCGAACGTTCTAAGGCCACGATTGTGTTGGCAAACGTTGGCGTATCGGGATTATTGACGATGTCGTCTATTTCAGCTTGCTGACGGCGTATACCTTCGACGATGGCCGGTTCGTAGTATGTTGTCCGAATGCGGTCGAAAGGCGGTGTCTGATGAGGTGTATCGTATTGTTCCAAAAACGGATTATGAAGCAATTCGGAGGTAATCGTCTGCATGGTTCTATGTATTATTCTGTTTATGTTGTTTGTCATTGTGAATTTAGTTTCGTCAACTCTGGAATATATATTCCGCCCCGATGGAGTTTGAGCAGACCTAGCTGTTGCATGTTGTTGAGTGCTTTCGACAAGCGTATGCGGGTAGTCTCAAGCAGAGGTGCAAAATCTTTCATCTTGATTTTCAGTTCTTTCTCTCCGGAAGGCAGATCGCAATGCTGGTTGACGAACTGGATAATCCGTTTCTCGATGGTCTGTTCCGGAATCTGCCATAGTTTGTCGTATAACGTTTGCGCGCGGTTGCTAATCATGTTGTGCATGTTTAGGCGTATAATTTCGTAATTGTGCAATTCGTTCAGCAGATAGGATTTCTTGATGCTAATCAGGTTGGCCTCTGTTTTGATGGTATAGGTCGACTTGTATTCGGTCAGTCGTCCGAACAAAGAGTAAGGCTCTATCAGAAAAGGCGCCTGAATGGTTTCGTATAGGGTAAAAGAGCGGTTGGGACTTACGACCTCCGATTGCATGCTTCCTTTCAGCAGGAAGACAAGTTCCTCACAACGTTGTCCACTTTTTATGATTGTTTCTTTGGTTTTGTGCTTGGAGAAATAGAACTTCACTTTTTCAAGAATCGTAGTAAAGTCGGTTTTTCCCAATCCTTGAAACAAAGGAAGCTGAAGAAGTGTGTCATACATGGTTATCTCCATAGTAGCGTTTTTTGTTAAATCTTCATTTATTAAATCATTAAGATACAAATATAAGATGAATAACAGGCTGGATCCTTTTTATTGCCTTGTTTTTGATGTTTTTTGTTATTTCTTAAAAGTATGGAGCTATTAACATAAACAAATTAACGGTTTAAACAGAAGATCTGTACATGGTCTGTCATTTTGTCGTCGATAGGCGAAAGGCAGATGCGGTTTTTTGTGAAGTGTAATGATTGATGTTATAAAACCTTATATATTTGCACAAATTGTATTTAAAGAAAAGAAGATGCTATGTTCGCAGGATTTGACTTTCAACAGTTCGTTAGTGCGTTTATTGTGCTTTTTGCCGTGATTGATATCATAGGTGCTATTCCTATCATTCTGAATCTGAAGCAAAAAGGGCATCCCGTAAATGCCATTAAAGCTACCTTGATTTCTTTAACTTTGTTACTCTTGTTTTTTTATGCCGGCGATGCTGTTTTAAAACTTTTTCAGGTGGATATTGCCTCGTTTGCCATTGCCGGTGCACTGATTATTTTCCTGATGGCATTGGAAATGATTTTGGATGTGGAAATCTTCAAGAATCAAGGACCGATTAAGGAAGCTACACTCGTACCGTTGGTTTTCCCTTTGCTGGCTGGTGCCGGAACGTTTACAACACTCCTGACTTTGCGTGCTGAATATGCTAGCATTAACATTGTGTTGGCCTTGATGTTTAACATGGTGTGGGTTTATCTGGTGCTCCGAATGACGGATCGCATTGAGCGTTTTTTGGGGAAAGGTGGTATCTATATCATGCGTAAATTCTTCGGTATCATCTTGATAGCTATATCTGCACGCTTGTTTACGGCCAACATTGCTGCATTGATAGCCGATCTGCAACAATAGAGTCGGTATGTTGGCAGGCTATGGTTAGCGCGTTGACAGGGTATGGTCAGTTTGCTGGCAGGGTGTGGTCAGATTCCGGTTAGGTGTGAAATGAGAATTTTGCAACCTATTCCAATCAAAATCAGTCCGCCTAAGAGTTCGATAGGATAGTTGAAATGTTTTCTTGCGAAGATGCCTATCATAAAGCCTGCAATCGAAAGGATTAGAGAGACTAGGCCGATGACGGCAATGGGGTAGAGTATGTCTGTTCCGCTTTTCATTCCTAAGCAGGTGAATGAGATGCCTATTGCGAGGGCATCGATGCTCGTGGCAATTCCTAACGTCAGGATGATTTTTATGTCTTGCGGATTGAATTTTCGGGCTTTTTCCGGCTTGAAGTATCCGTATATCATGTTTCCACCAAGGATGGCCAGTATCCCGAAAGCAATCCAATGATCCCATCTCTCGAACAGCATGCTGAAATGTTTGGAAACGTACCATCCGATGGCCGGCATTAGTGCCTGGAAAAAACCGTAGCAAAAGGCGGTTAGTAGTATGGTGCGCCAGTGAATGCGTTTGAGCATTATGCCGTTTGCAATGGAGACGGTCATGCAATCCATTGCTAATCCTATAGCTAACAACCAGATAAGTGGTTCATACATTACGTAAAGGATTCTTTATTTGTTAAAAGGTAAATAATATATGATGTTGTATGTTGCGCCAAATTGTACACTGTCGTGCGTACCGTATCCCGGGATGTAATAGGGGTTGGCATTTGGGTGTTCAGAAACGCTAAGTTCGCGTTTGTAGCGTACAGACCATCCCATGTGTAGATTTTTCCAAATCTGAGCTCGGATGCCGACTACGAGCTCTGCCCATTGAGCTGTGCATGAAATACTTTCGTAATTGAAGCCAACGTTTCCTCCCCATACGGGGTCTGTCATGTCGGGTGCGCTGATGTCGTAGCTTAGTGAGCAGAATCCGTAGCGCAGTCCTCCATAGATGGCATAGAATGTGTTCTTCTTGTGAGTGAAATCATAGTTCAGTCCGAGCCTGAAGTAAGGTGCACTGGTTTTGTAGCTGATGTCTTTGTCGTCATCGGTCATGTCGCTGGTTCCGAATCCGATTTCGACAATGGGCAAGAAACCGTTTCGGAGGGTTGCCTCGACAGCTATTTCCGAACTTAGGTAGTCGCTGTCGAAGATTTTAGCTCCGATTCCAAACAGGTCAACAGATATGCCGATCCCTTGCAAAACCTGATTTTTTTGTTTGTTGACTTTGATCTTTTTTACGGTTTCATCCGATTGTGCTGTCTGTTCTTCTTGTGCTTTTACTGGGACGAGGCAACACAGACTAGCTATTGCTGCGATAATAAATCCGAATATTTTCTTTTGTGTCATACGTTACTTCGCGGTTAATAATCTCTAGATGGTCAATGGCATTGTCAGTGCTTCGTGCATCGTCAATATAGTAAAACATACCTAGTCCGCAGTCCATGGAGATGAATTGGGGAATGTTCTGGTGGGTGATGAAAATGGAATCAATCATGCCTCCTTCTTCACTGGTGTAGTTGATGACGAAAGTGTCTACTTGATTGGTATAACTAAGCGGAAGGCTCATATACGAGGCGTTGCTTTCCTGATTGATCAGAACAGAATCGGTTCCGGCTGCTGTGACGGTGATAGCGGTAGTCCAAGTGGCTTCCGAGCCGTCGGTTAGATAAAAACTATAATAAACATAGGATGTGTTCGATGAAATACATTCTATATCGCTACATGCACTATGTGTGGTGAGCGTTGTGTATATAAGGATTAAACAGAACAGTATGTGGAGTAGTCGTTTCATGATGTGTCAGATTTCCTTTTCTATTTTATAATTGTTTCGTTCACTGGCATTTCTGCTTATGAGTTCCCCAATGAAACCGGCAAGGAAGAGTTGTGTGCCAATGATCATTGCGGTCAGAGCGATGTAAAAATAGGGCGATTCGGTGACGAGTCGGTAATCTTCTCCGCTATACATGGCGTGAAGTTTGTTGACTCCCACAACGATGCATGCGATGAATCCGATGATGAATACCAGTGAGCCTAGAAAGCCAAACATGTGCATTGGCTTGACTGCAAATTTGGAGAGGAACCATAAAAGCAGCAGGTCTAGGTAGCCGTTGAAAAAACGGTTGAGACCGCCGAATTTGGTTTTCCCATATTTGCGGGCTTGATGATGTACTTCTTTTTCTCCGATTTTTGTGAAGCCGGCTCCTTTGGCAAGGTATGGGATATAGCGGTGCATCTCTCCGTAGACTTCAATATTTTTGATTACCTCTTTGCGATAAGCTTTCAGTCCGCAATTAAAGTCGTGCAGATTTTTAATGCCTGATACGGCTCTTGCCGTTGCATTGAAGAGTTTTGTCGGTATGGTCTTGGATAGAGGGTCGTAACGTTTCTTTTTGTAACCGGAAACCAAATCGTATCCCTCTTGGGTGATCATCCGGTATAATGCGGGAATTTCATCCGGACTGTCTTGCAAGTCTGCATCCATCGTAATAACGACCTCGCCTTCCGCACGCTTGAAACCACAGAATAATGCCGGTGATTTGCCGTAATTTCGACGAAACTTAATGCCTTTGACGTATGGCGATTTCCGGCTGAGTGATTCGATGACATCCCATGAATGGTCTGTACTTCCATCGTTAACAAAAATAATTTCGTAGGTATAATGGTTTTCAGTCATTACATGCTCAATCCACGAACAAAGCTCACTTAATGATTCTTCTTCATTATAAAGAGGTATGACAACAGATATATCCATAACTCTGAAAGTATATTGTTTTTAGTATGATGTGCGTTTTCGTCGCATACAGATGAGCGAAGTGAGCAATGAGAGTATTATTCCGTAGAGTATGTTTTGCGAAATCAGTTGCATGGTAAGTTGGATGGGTGATAGCTCGTTGATGAGGTCTAAGGTGTTTCGATAATTCTGAAATATCGGTTCTAATACCGGTGCTTGTTTGACGGACTCATCGAATAATGTGATTAAAGTGCGGTAGATAAATCCGTTGTCGATGTATTGAAAATAGATGTAATGTCCGATGGCAACTAAAATAGACGCGAACAGATAAATCTGGAAGCAAAATATGAGCGCGGAGAAGAAGGTTATTTCTCCGTTGCATTGTGTGTCGCGAAAACGGCGTGCAGTCCATATGACCCAAATGGGGCCGACTATTGTCAGGAGCATAAATAATAGTTCGAATAGGGGCTGTATGAGTCCTAAAGGGAAGAGCATAAATTTAGCTATCCAGAAAAGACCGAGATAAGTGCCATATAGCATAGCGGTTTGTTGTAAATTGTTTCTTGTCGCTGTCATGTTTATCTGTAGTCGAGAAAATATTGGCAAAAATACTATATTTCACTGATAACCTTAACTTGAAAATCTTGAAATTCTATTTTAAATTCTAATTTCTTCCTATTTTGGTTGTAAAAAAGCATTGCAGATGCGTCTTAATAACCGATTGATACTTAGGTTTGAAATAAGAAATCTTTAAAAAAGATACGTTGATTCCTTGTCACATAAATCAAAATGTCTACCTTTGCAGCCGGGTAAGTCCTATACGGCCAGCTCCTTGTGAATCCTCCAGGGCTTGATCGCAGCAAAGGTAGCAGGTTGTAGCGGCGCGATATAGTCAGCTTACCCATTTGCCTCTTTAGCTCAGTTGGCCAGAGCACGTGATTTGTAATCTCGGGGTCGTTGGTTCGAATCCGACAAGAGGCTCTCTAAAGGGACTAATAATGAGAATGAATGGTTATCTTGTTTAGGCAGGATAATCATTTTTTTTGCAAGAACACAAGGCGTTTGTTTAGTTGTTTGGATAATATTTATATAACAAAAAAGTCTGCTTGTACGTATTTATACAAGCAGACTTTTTTGTTATGTGATTTTTTACAAATGGCCGAATTTATTTCTTTCTGGCGTTTCCGTAGCGGCTCATGAACTTATCGACGCGACCTGCAGTATCTACAAGCTTGGATTTTCCAGTATAAAACGGATGCGATGAACTGGAAATTTCAAGTTTTACACATGGATAAGTTTCTCCTTCAAACTCAACTGTATCTTTGGTTGCACACGTAGAACGAGAGAGGAACATATCACCATTAGACATGTCTTTAAATACTACCGGACGATAATTTTCTGGATGAATACCTTTTTTCATATCAGTATCTGTTTTTTGTTAATGTTTCGTAATCTATTCGTGGTAACAAATAATGGTGTAATGGATGTTTTAATAAATTTGGTGTGCAAAGTTAGAGCTTATAGTTTGAAGTTCAAAAGAATTACTTGGATTTTTTCTTGTTTGATATACTTTTTAGCATTTCTTTCCGGAAGCCGGTTTCAGCCAACATCACTTTGAATATTTTTTTGTTGCTGAGAACTCTTCTGTATTTATTGATGTATTCTTTTTCGAGTTTCTCGATGTTAATTTGTTTTTCTGTAATTTGGTTGATGAGCGATTCATATTCTTGCTCGTGAAGATCTTGATTCTTCGCTTCGTTCATTTTGCGTTTTATCTCATCGTTGAGGCTTTTCTTCTTATCTTGTAATTCGAAGAAAAGAGGAAAGAAATAAGCAGCTTCTTTAGGCGTGAGTTCGGCTTTGCTTATGATATATTCTTTTTGCTTTTGTCTGAAAGCGTCTTTAGACATTTCCTCTTTTGTAAGCTTTGGTATGTCGTTGATATCACAAGCTGATAAGTTGGAGCAATGGCCTATTCCTATAAGGAATAAAATGGTTATAAGAGTTATTTTCATGTAGGTAACCGATTAACTGTTTTCTTCAGAATTTAGACAGCAGTATACGCTGTAATCATCTAATGTGGTATGCAAGACGATATCTTCCAGATACTCGTCGTAGTAATTGTTCTCTACATTCGTATCGACAGTTGTCATGGTATCGAATGTGTCCGATGGGGTATCTGATATAGATAGCATATAGCGCAAGCCTAGTGCAATGCCGCAAAACATAGCTGCCAAATAGAACCATGGACGTATTTTCTGCCATACTCCGATGTGTTCGGTCTCTGCATCGTCGATTTCCGGTTCGGGCAGATTATCCATCAGCTGTTGAGTAAATTGCTCGAAATACCCTTCGGGAACAGTAAAGGGGTTTTCTGTTCCGAGCTTTTCTTTTAGCTGCTTGTCGTTTGTTATTTTCATATGCGTTATCTTTATCTGTACTAATTAGACCTGTGTCAGGTAATAAGGTTTAAAGCGAATCTTTTAAAAAGCTTTCGATTTTCTTCACGGCGTAGTGATATGAGGCCTTCAGTGCTCCGACGGTTGTTCCTAAGATCTCGGATATTTCTTCGTATTTCATTTCCTGAAAATATTTCAGATTGAACACGATTCGTTGTTTCTCCGGTAGCTGTTGCAGTGCTTTCTGTAGAAGTATCTGAGTTTCGTCTCCGTTGAAGTATGGGTCGCTTTCTAGTCTGTTGACGGCATGGGCTTGAGGATCATCCAGCGGAACGGAATGACTGTTTTGCTGTTTGTTCAAGAAAGTCAGACATTCGTTTATTGCAATCCGGTAGAGCCATGTCGTCAGTTTCGCTTCCCCGCGGAAGTAGTTAATATGAGTCCATGCCTTGATGAAGGTGTTTTGCAGCAAATCGTTGGCATCATCGTGCGATAAGACCATACGGCGAATCTGCCAATAAAGTTGTTCGCGATATTGGTACACTACGATTTCGAAAGCCCGCCGGCAGGTTTTCGGATCTTGCAGTTGTGCAATAATATAGTCTTCGTCGTATCTATTCATCGTTTTCTCATAAAGTGATGCATAAGTTCTCACGAGCAGCAATGGTGTCTGTGAAAATGCCTTGTGCTTCTTTCAGCAAGACATCTTCATTGTCATAACGTGCGGAAAAGTGCCCGATCATAAGCTGTTTTACTCCGGCCTGCTTGGCGAGATGAGCAGCTTGTGATGCCGTGGTATGGAAAGTTGCTTGAGCACGTGATAATTCGCTATCAGCAAATGTCGCTTCATGATATAACAAATCTATCCCCCTTATTTGTGGAATGATAGAGGGAGTATATATGGTATCCGAACAATATGCATATTTTCGTGGCGGATTGGACGGACGTGTCAAGCGTTGGTTGAGAACGACCGTTCCGTCCGGTAGTGTATAATCTTCCCCGGATTTGATCCGATTAATGGCATATGTAGGTATATGATAAAAGTCTATCATGTCTCGAATGATGTGATTAGGTGTCTGTTTTTCAGCGAATAAGAATCCACAACAAGGGATACGGTGTTGCAAAGGGATGGTTGTGATGCTGACAGAACGGTCGTCATAGATAAGTGTCGACTCTTGGGTAGAAAAAGGATGAAACCTGACAGCATAATCCATACCTTTACAGAAAAAGTCTATCTGAGGCTGCAACAGATCTTCCAATCCGCCAGGAGAATAAACATGCATGGTAGCCGTTCGTCCGAACATGCCGAAGGTGGACAACAATCCAATCAGACCGAAACAATGATCGCCATGCAGATGTGAGATGAAAATATGGTTCAAGCGTGAGAATTTCTGTCTGGAGCGACGCAACTGAGCTTGTGTACCTTCTCCGCAATCAATCATGAACAGCTTTTCGCGAATGTTGACTATTTGCGAGCTTGGATAATGGCGGGTTGTGGGCAAAGCGGAGCCGCACCCTAATATGTTAACTTCGAACTTCTCCATCGTTAGGCAAAAATAGGCAAAATCATACGTTAGAGAAAATACTGATACGAAAAAA
>CAZEPM010000041.1:0-16730 GCA_964514145.1 uncultured Bacteroides sp. | reverse complement strand
TTTCTCCATAAACCGTGTGATGCAATATTTTTCCCATCGGACTACAAAAAACAGTTATACTGCACACAAGCAAACATCCGATAGCCAAACACAAAGCTTTACCTACAGTTTTCAACCAATTCGCATATGCCCTACGCTTTTTATCACTATTTTTGCATCGCTAGCTGATTATAGAACGACATGCAAATACAAATCTCCGCTCCCACACACATACAGACGACCATCTTGTTACCTTCGTCGAAAAGCATCTGCAACCGCACGCTGATTATCCATGCATTGGCACACAGCGAGTCGCCCATCCACAATCTTTCCGACTGTGACGACACGCGGGTAATGGTAGAAGCTCTGCAATCGCAAGATGAAACCATCGACATCATGGCAGCAGGCACAGCCATGCGTTTTCTTACGGCATACTATGCCATACAGCACGGAAAGACCCACATCATGACCGGTACGCAACGCATGCAACAACGACCTATCCGGCCATTGGTCGATGCCCTGCGCACACTTGGGGCAGACATCGCCTACCTTAAAGACGATGGCTACCCGCCACTGCGCATCAACGGAAAAGAAATAACGGGCAACGAGGTCAGTCTGCCTGGAAACATCAGTTCGCAATATATCTCGGCTTTACTGATGATTGCGCCGATGTTACCGCAAGGACTGACGTTGCATCTCACGGGAGCCGTCATCTCACGACCCTATATCGAACTGACTCTGAAACTGATGAAAGAGTTTGGGGCCCAAGCTGATTGGGCTGACACACAAACCATCTGCGTAGATGCACAACCCTACCAACCACAGTCGTTCACCATAGAAAGCGACTGGAGTGCCGCATCATACTGGTATCAGATAGCTGCATTGTGCGACGATGCCCGCATCGAACTGCCCGGATTATGGGAAGACAGCTATCAAGGAGACAGTGTCGTAGCCAGCTTGTGTAGCGACTTAGGCGTAAAAACGAGCTTCACCTATGGCAGCGCTTATCTGACAAAGAGTCAGCGAACCTGCCATCGCATGGACTATGACTTCATCGACCAACCCGATTTGGCACAAACGTTTGTCGTGTTGTGTGCACTGGCCGATGTCCCCTTCCGGTTCAGCGGACTGCAAAGTCTGAAAATTAAAGAGACCGACCGAATGGTTGCCCTCATAGCCGAAATGCGTAAACTGGGCTATGTAATCCAAGAGGTCGACCATTCCATCCTGATGTGGAATGGAGAACGCACGGAACCCGACAAACAACCGACAATCGACACCTACGAGGATCATCGCATGGCAATGGCTTTCGCACCGGCAGCCTTCCGCTTCCCTCACCTACGTATCAACCATCCGGAAGTTGTGTCGAAGTCGTATCCGTACTTTTGGGACGACCTGACAATGGCCGGATTTACATACACCACACTATGATAGAACTCTCTCTCTTGCTCGTCGGACTAATTGTCGCACTAGGTCTAGCAGTCTATGTCGGACACGTGTGGCAAGGAAAACGCCATCCGTCAGCCCCGCCGGAACACACACCACAGGCTGAAAACAAACCGGTAGCCGGCGGATGCTGCGGACAACATGCCGTGTGCGAACGCGAAAGCCTGTTGGCCGGAGTCAGTCCGAAAGTTGTATACTATGATGACGAAGAGCTGGACAACTACCAACACACACCTTCTGATCAGTACACCGACGAGCAGATAGAGACCTTCCGCGAGGTGCTCTACACCATGCGTACCGACGAAGTTCCCGGCTGGGTGAGAAGTCTGCAACTCAGGAAAATCGAACTACCGGATGCCCTCAAAGACGAAATTGTATTACTGGTCAGAGAAATCCGCAACCAACCCTAAGCTGAAACCGGAATCCGACCGACAGGTTCCAACATACAACCACAAACCAGACAACAAATACAAACACACCGACCATGGACATACTGCAATACACCTTTTTCCAAAACGCACTCTTAGGCAGCCTGTTCGCTAGTATTGCCTGCGGCATCATCGGCACTTATATTGTTACCCGCCGCCTCGTGTTTATCAGCGGAGGCATCACGCATGCTTCGTTTGGCGGTATCGGACTAGGTGTCTATCTGGGAATCTCCCCCATTTTGGGAGCAGCCATCTTTGCCGTATTGTCCGCTTTCGGGGTGGAATGGCTCAGCAGGCGCCGCGACATGCGTGAAGACTCAGCCATCGCCGTGTTCTGGACATTCGGGATGGCTATCGGCATCATTTTCAGCTTTCTCACTCCTGGATTCGTACCCGATCTGTCTTCTTATCTCTTTGGCAACATCCTCACCATCACGCGTACCGACATTATCATACTTATCGGTCTGGCCATCGTGTTGGCGCTGATATTCACTCTTTTCTTGCGTCCCATTGTCTGCACGGCTTTCGACCGAGAGTTTGCCCGCTCCCAACGACTGCCTGTGACTCTTATCGAATACGGACTCATGATGTTCATCGCCCTCACTATTGTAGCCTGTCTGCGCATGGTCGGCATCGTTTTGGCCATCTCGCTACTTACCATCCCGCAAATGACAGCCAATCTTTTCACCTATAACTTTCGTCACATCATCGGACTCTCCATTCTCATTGCATGGCTCAGTTGTCTGGGCGGGCTCCTGCTGTCTTACTTGTGGAACGTTCCTTCCGGGGCAGCCATCATATTCTTTTCTATTCTCATTTATGCCGGATGCAAAATGGGGAAGCAACTTTGTAAAATCATCATCAAAAGATAAACCCAATTATGGAAATCAGAATCACTTCACTCAACACCATTCACGAAGCCGCCCAACAGTTTGTTGAGGCAATGGGCAATAACACCGTGTTTGCCTTCTACGGCAAAATGGGTGCCGGGAAAACTACTTTCATCAAAGCCGTGTGCGAATGTTTAGGCGTGACCGACGCCATCAACTCACCCACATTTGCCATCGTCAACGAATATCGGTCGGAAAAAGCCGGCGAACTGATCTATCATTTCGACTTCTATCGCATCAAGCGTCTCGAAGAAGTGTACGACATGGGCTACGAAGATTATTTCTACAGCGGCTCGCTGTGTTTCATCGAATGGCCAGAACTCATTGAAAGCCTGCTTCCCACGGATGCCGTCCGCGTATCGATAGAAGAAATCGATAAAGGCGAACGTGTGGTGCGTATGGACATATAAAACCCAAGTCGCTATGCAACCACATTATTTCGTACAAGGACTGTTTCTGGTATCGGGACTGATTGCGTTTCTAGCATCGGTGTTCGATTGGGAATGGTTTTTCACCGCCCGCAATGTGCAATTCCTCATCACCCGCATCGGACGTCGACGGACACGTCTGGTCTATGGCATCATCGGAATTGTATGCATGGCTTTGGCGGCATACATGTTTTGGCAGACAAGAGAGGCCTTTGGGAACGTAGGCATGGAATAGAAACGGAGGAAGCCTCAACAGCAAGCCAGACAGGTGCAGTCAGCGCACTGACCACGTATGTACACAAACCTATTGCCCTAAAGATGGTATTCCATACTTCACATGAATCCTAATTCTTGCACTCTCTTTCTCAAGTTCAGAAGTTAAGTCCTTAAAAACGAGGAGCAAGTGATAGTTCATCCATCAAAGGCTGTGTAAATTGAATAACACATCATCGGAGGGACGGCAATGGCCTTATCTCGTACGTATATTTGTACAACTGAAGATGTTTGCTTTCTGCCGTCAACGGGATTCTACATATAGTTAATCCACTTGTCCCAGCGAATTACCATATTCCATTTCTCCCTGCACAACGAATAGGATCTCTTCTGGCTTGTAATCGCCGATATGGTCTTTTTTTGCTTCTTTGATGATGTAATCCACAATGGCATCTTGGTCTATCTCGATATAGCCGTCTGCATCAGGCTCTGCTTCAAGACATCCGCTTTCCGTATAGTAATCCACCATCACATCGAGGAAATAATAGAGTTCGTCGTCAGAGAACTTGTCTTTGAGTTCTTGTGGAAGGTAGTTTCTGATAAACGCTATCGTCTTCGCATCGTCTAAGTCTTCCTGAAAGAATTCATCTGTAGCCATAATCATATTTTTATAGGGTAAGACATAAAAAAAGAGTGTACTTCAAGGCCATTGTCTGCCTTACCAGAACACTCTTCTTTATTGTTTATCGTTGGATTTATTTTGTTTAAACGATTTATAGGATAGCTTTCAGCTTCTCTTCGAAAGTACTTTTGGGTGCTGCGCCCACCTGCTTGTCTACCACTTCGCCATTTTTAATGAACAATACGGTAGGGATATTGCGTACGCCAAACTTGCCAGATAGGTCTTCGTTTTCATCGACATTGCATTTGCCAACGATCGCTTGTCCTTCATACTCAGTAGCTAAAGCTTCAATATCCGGTCCGATTTTCTTGCATGGGCCACACCAAGGAGCCCAAAAATCCAACACGATAGGCTTGCCTTCTGCCAGCAAAGCCTCAAAGTTTGCATCAGTAATTTCGCGTGCCATAATATATTTCTTGTTTAAAATAAAACTTTGACAAAGGTATTAATTTATTTTGAATTCCAACCGTGGTCGGCTTTTTATATACGAAATCAATTCGCGCTTGACAGCTATTTTAACCTTTTGCGACCGGAGATTTACGCGCATGTTGTTGTCGGTAATCTGGAAATAGAGCTCGGTTGTTCCGGGATTGTTTTGAGCAATGGTCGAGATCTCGGTTATCAGTTCGTTGTCCAGCTCATCGAGTGGGGTGAGAATCGTGATTTTCTCTATCAGCTTTTCTTTGACATCGGACAATAGTTCGATGGAGCTGACTTTAAACTCCATCTGATTGGCATTCCACTGACGGGCTTGACAGCGACCTCGGATGTAGAGGAAATAACCCTCGCGCAGATAGTTATTCCATGTGAGCCAGTCGTTTCCGAAGAAAGCGATTTCGTCCGACCCTGAAAAGTCTTCAAATCGGACGACACCATAAGGTCTGTCGGTTTTGGTGCGTCCTTCGCGTACTTCGGTCACGATGCCTCCCAATGTCAGTTCGCGCCCGACGAGTTCTTCCTTGTGTTCCAGATCCTTAACTTTCGTATTGCATACATTTTCCAAGATTATCGAATATTCGTCGAGCGGATGGGCTGACAGATAGAGACCTACGTACTCACGTTCTCGATTCAGCCTGTCGAGTACGCTCCACGTCTCAAATTCGGGGATTACCGGCTTACTTATCGCCATTTGGTTTGCATCGCCAAAAAGTGAGTTTGAGGCCATTGCCTTGTCAGCCTGATATTTCATACCGTAACGAATCAGAGAGTCCGCAAAAGTTTCATTCTTGCCATTGACAACGAAAAACATTTCGCGTTTCACCTCGCGCAAGGTGTCGAATCCTCCGGCCAATGCAATATTTTCGATATTCTTACGGTTACATGCCGTCAGGTTCACACGTTCCACAAAATCGTAGATGCTGGTATAAGCTCCGTTTTTGTCGCGTTCTTCGATGATGGCGACCACAGCGTTTTCGCTTACTCCCTTGATGGCTCCCAATCCGAAACGTATGTTGCCCGACGGATTCACGGAGAACTTATGAATACTCTCGTTGACATCCGGCCCAAAGACCTGTATGCCCATGGAACGGCATTCGTCCATGAGCTTGGTGATTTCGTCAATCTTCGAGATGTTCCGGCTCAAACAGGCAGCCATATACTGAGACGGATAATGGGCCTTCAGGTAAGCCGTCTGATAGGCTACCCACGAATAACATGTGGCATGCGATTTGTTGAAAGCATAAGAGGCAAACTTCTCCCAGTCTCCCCAAATTTTCTCCAGAATCTGTGGATTGTGCCCGTTTTTCTTTCCGCCTTCAATGAATTTGGGTTTCATGTGATCCAACTTGTCGCGTAACTTCTTACCCATTGCTTTCCGCAGGGCATCAGACTCGCCACGAGTGAAGTCAGCCAGCAGGCGCGAGAGGAGCATCACCTGTTCCTGATAGATCGTAATGCCGTACGTGTCTTTCAGATATTTCTCCATAATGGGAATATCGTATGTAATTGGCTTTCGTCCATGCTTACGATTAATGAAATCCGGAATATAATCCATTGGTCCGGGGCGGTAGAGCGCGTTCATAGCAATCAGATCTTCGAACGTGCTCGGCTGCAACTCACGCAAGTATTTCTGCATACCAGACGATTCAAACTGAAATGTTCCGATGGTGCGTCCTTCGCTATAAAGCTTATATGTGCTGCGATCGTCGATGTCTATGATATCGACATCGATCTCGATACCCAGGCTGAGACGTATGTTTTCTACGGCTTCTTTGATTATCGACAAGGTTTTCAGTCCGAGAAAGTCCATTTTTATCAGTCCGGTATCTTCAATTACCGACCCTTCATACTGCGTCACCAGAATCTTTTCACCCGTCTCTTTATCGTCGGCAGTACTTACAGGCACCCAGTCGGTGATGTCGTCACGACAAATAATCGTGCCACAAGCATGCACACCGGTGTTGCGGACATTCCCTTCGAGCATACGTGCATAGCGCAGGGTATCTCGCAAGATGGGGTCAGAGGAAGCCTCAGCCTCCTGCAGTTCGGGCACATAGGCAATTGCATTGGCCAGATTTACCTTCTTGTCGGGGATTTTATCCGGAATGAGTTTGCAAAGTCTGTTAGCTTGTGCAAGCGGTAGTTTCTGCACACGTGCCACATCTTTAATGGCCAGTTTCGTAGCCATCGTACCATAGGTAATGATGTGTGCTACCTTTTTTTGTCCGTACTTTTCAGTTACCCAGCGCAAGACCTCGCCCCGTCCGTCATCGTCGAAATCCACATCAATATCGGGCAACGAAATACGATCCGGATTCAAGAAACGCTCGAACAGCAAATCGTAGGCAATAGGATCTATCTGGGTAATGCCCAAACAATAGGCCACCGCAGAGCCGGCAGCAGAACCCCGACCGGGTCCAACCGCTACACCCAACTTGTTGCGAGCGACATTGATGAAGTCTTGCACAATCAGGAAGTAACCCGGGAAACCCATCGTCTTCATGACATGCAACTCGAACTTCAATCGTTCTTTGATTTCGTCCGTCAGCCGTTCACCATAGCGTTTGTAGGCACCGTCAGCCGTAAGTTTAGCCAAATAGTCGGCCTCCAGTTTGATGCGGTATAATTTATCGTAGCCACCCAGTTTTTTAATCTTAGCCTGTGCCGCCGCCTCATCCATTACGACACGGTTGTTTTCATCGCGAGTAAACTCATTAAACAAATCTTCTTCCGTGTATTTCCGCCGGTACTCCTCTTCCGTACCAAAGTCTTCCGGTATGGCAAATGTCGGCATAATGGGTTCATGATCGATAGAATAAAACTCTACTTGATTGCAAATGTCGACTGTGTTTGTCAATGCTTCCGGCACATAGTCGAATATTGCGTTCATTTCTTCACGCGTTTTAAACCATTCTTGCTTGGAGTAGATCATGCGGTTCGGATCATCCAGATCCTTACCCGTACTCAGACAAATCAATCGGTCATGAGCCTCTGCATTTTCTTCGTCTACGAAATGCACATCGTTGGTACACACCAGCTTCACGCCGTATTTTTTGCTGTATTCTATCAGTTTACGGTTGACTTCCAACTGAAGTGGATACACCTCATGATTGGCACGTGGAACGGTAGTCTTGTGAAGTTGCAGTTCCAGATAGAAGTCTTCACCAAACACACGCTTATACCAGCGCAAAGCTTCTTCGGCTTCGGAAAGCTGATCGTTTCGGATACGGCGTGGAATTTCTCCGGCCAGACAAGCCGAACATACAATCAGCCCCTCGTGATACTTTTCCAGCTCCACCCTATCCGTACGAGGGCGCATATAGAATCCTTCCGTCCACGCCTTCGATACCAGTTTGATGAGATTATGATATCCCACATTGTTTTTAGCCAGCACAATCAGATGGTAGCCGCTCTGATCTGTTTTCCCGTCCTTATTGAAAAGCCGACGCGAAGCAACGTACATCTCACACCCGATAATCGGCTTGAACAACTTGCTCTCAAGCATCTCGATTTCTGCCTTACACAACTCGATTTCCTCCGCTGGATTTTCAACCGTTTCTGCTCCGCTTTCAATGGCACCGAGCCGTTTTTGCAACCGTTTTATCTCATCATTGGTTGCACCATTCTTCTTATGGACATAGTTGTAAAACTCTTTCACACCAAACATGTTGCCGTGATCGGTCAACGCCATGCCCCGCATGCCGTTAGCCATCGCCTTGTCTACCAACTTAGCTATGGCTGCCTGACCGTCGAGAATCGAATATTGACTATGGACGTGTAAATGGACAAAATCGTACATATCGGTATTATTGACTACACTATAAGGAATGGTAAAGATAGCGAGCTTTTATGAGAAAGTATCGATGCGCACCCGAACTTTAGCGGTTTATAACAAAAATGCGCGAAAAAGCATCTATTTATTTGCTCAATTATCAAAACAGTCTTAATTTTGCCTGATGAACTGACACTACGTACGTGTTTACAAGATGAATCAATTAAGGAAATTAAAAAATATAAGGATACATAGAGAAGGAACCCATATTCTAATCATCGGATGCATTTTGTTAGTCTCCCTCAACATCGCGACTTATTATGCATTCGAAAATTCTATTCCTCTCTACTTGACAGCCAGCATCAGTATAATCCTATACATCATCATGATTAACTTTTTCCGTTGCCCGATACGCTATTTCGGACAAGAAACGGAAAAAGTGGTTGTAGCTCCGGCCGATGGGCGCATCGTGGTGTGTGAGATAGTCGATGAAGACGAATATTTCCGCGATCGCCGCCTGATGATTTCCATTTTTATGGGTATAACAAACGTACACGCCAATTGGTATCCGGTTGACGGCATCGTAAAAAAAGTAATTCATCAGGATGGTAATTTCCACAAAGCATTTCTTCCCAAAGCCAGCATCGAAAACGAACGCTCAACCATCATCATCGAAACACCGGAAGGCGTTGAAATTATGACACGACAGATTGCCGGAGCCGTCGCACGACGCATCGTGACCTACGCAGTCGAAGGCGAAGAGTGTTACATCGATGAACATTTGGGATTCATTAAATTCGGTTCACGCGTTGACGTTTATCTGCCCACAGATTCTAAAATATGCGTCAAAATGGGACAAAAAACGATAGGTAACCAAACTATCATAGCACGACTGAAATAGAACACGAACACCTATTTATCATGAATCACCGTCGCTAAGGCATCTATGGCAAACTGCATTACACGACATATTCCCAACATCATTACTTGCTGTAACCTGTTTTCAGGTTGCATAGCGGGCATAATGGCTTACGAAATGCGCTACGAATGGGCATTCTGCTTTATTTTTATCGCTGCCCTGTTCGATTTCTTCGACGGGATGGCTGCCCGCCTACTCCACGCCTATTCACCGATAGGAAAAGAGCTAGACTCGCTGGCAGACGAAGTCAGTTTCGGTCTTGCACCCTCACTAATCGTATTCTCGCTATTCAAAGAGTTATCCTATCCTGAAGCCTTTGCCGGTTGGTCGACATGGCTACCCTATACAGCCTTTCTGATTGCCGTCTTCTCGGCATTACGACTGGCGAAGTTCAACATCGACGAACGACAGACCACCTCGTTTATCGGTATGCCCACACCTGCCAACGCCATCTTTTGGGCATCGCTGGCCACAGGCTATCACACGTGGCTGACAGACAGTCACTTCAATGTGTTTTGGCTATTCATACTCGTATGTGTCATGTCGCTGTTGCTAGTAGCCGAACTGCCCATGTTTTCGCTGAAGTTCAAAAATCTGACATGGGGTAACAACAAAGTGCGTTACATCTTCCTGCTAGTTTGTATACTCTTGCTGTTATCGCTCGGGATACGCAGTTTCTCACTTATCATCTTATGGTACATCCTTTTATCCATCGCTACCCTCAAAAAACGATAAGCAATCTTGTTGGCACGCTAATCGGTAGAAAGATCTGTAGAAGCTGCATTCACTAACAGAAACAACTGCTTATGTATATACTTCTCTTTTTATTGTTTTTCTTTTTCCTGATTCTTGTCATTTTCGGTAGCATCCTTACGGGAATCATAAGATGGCTGACCGGATTTGGCAGAAAATCTGCCCACTCGAACACACAAAGCCAATACACCGGTCAGTCTAACGCCCGAAAGACGACACGCTCAACCGGCGGCAGTTCGAAATACTCCTCCTATGAAAACGTCGGCAACCGACACAAATACCACACGCCTCATCAGAAAATATTCGGACCAGACGATGGTGAATACGTCAATTTTGAAGAAATTAAAGAATAATCCATACGGGCAAATCGCTCATTGCATGGCTGTAGTCAGCACAATAAACAAGGCTGATTAGCGCGATAAACAAGCCTAAATCGGATTTTCGTAAAGGGCGTGAAATGATAGTTTTCCCAATATTGTATCTACAATTCCCTGTCGGTCAGCTGATTTTCCATAGGTTCTTGATTTCTTTTTTCAGGCGACGGATGGCCTTACTCTTGAACGAATTTGTTCGTCGGTAATATTGGATCATCGCGCGACGTGCTACGGCATTTTCCTCCATCAATAGGTTCTTGTCTACCCTAATCCTCTCAGTGTACAGACGGGTGGCATATTGTCCGTCGTCTCCGCAGTTGGTTCCACTGCCGTCAAATCCCATGTTCTGCACCAGCGAGCGGCCGGCATTGAACGAAAGCATGCCTGCAAGAAACAGGGTGGCATTCCAGCGGATAGCCCACGAGTGGTTTTTCCCCTCTGTCTGTCTGCGCAACATACGAGTGTAACCGTAGCTGCCATCGAAATCAAACTCACGGGTCAACTGTCTCCGTTCCAGCTCAGCCAGCAAGGCTTTTCCGTCCGGATTGAAGTGTTGCCACGCACGTTTCCACGTAGCCCATCCCCAACTGCCAGTCCATCGGATAAGGAAGGTTTCAGGAATCGACGGGTCGAGTGTAAATTCACATGCATGCACATGGCCAACCTCCGGCCGGTCAGCAAATGTGTCTAAGGCGTCGTTCATAAACTGAAGGAAGTGAGGAGCCAGAACAAGATCGTCTTCTACCACAATGACACGATCGTGGCGGTTTACGACATCCGTGACGCCATCGATGATGTTTTGTGCCAGTCCGCAATTTTGTTCGCGCTCCACAATCCGGATGGTGCGGAAACCTTTCACACGGTGCAGAATATCTCGCACGGCTTTTACTGCGATTTCGTCGGTTTCATTTCGGGCTGCATCGGAATAGACATAGAGGTCGGTTTGCGAAGCGAGTGGATTGGCCAACAGCGTTTTCAAGAGTTGCCGGGTGTGCGTGGGACGGTTGTAAGTGAAAAGAATGACAGGAGCTTTTTCCACCGTCCGGCATTCGTCGCCCTCTTGAGCCGATTTTTGTTTGAGCTGAGTGATTAACTGTTTATCTTCCATCGCCTTCATATTTATTTAATAGACAAATGTAAACGCAAGCAGAACGACCCATCCGAACAACACGAAAACACTATCGTCGACAACGAAAGAATTCCTGCATCAATCGGCGTGCATCTTCTGCCATCACACCCGAAACGACTTCGGTCTTCGGGTGGAGCACATTGGGAGCAAAGACATGATAGCCACGCTTTTCGTCGGCCGTACCATAGACTAATCGTCCCAACTGCGCCCATGCCAATGCACCAGCACACATCGGGCAGGGCTCTACAGTGACATACAGCGTGCACTCATTCAAGTATTTTCCGCCCAACGTATTGGCTGCCGACGTAATGGCTTGCATTTCGGCATGAGCAGTTACATCGTTGAGTGTCTCTGTCAGATTGTGAGCACGTGCAATGATGCGGTCGTGGCACACCACAATCGCCCCCACGGGAATCTCTCCCTGCGAAGCGGCCAATCGAGCTTCCTGCAAAGCTTGCTTCATGTATACAGAATCGTCGGGCATAGATGTTCAGCGTCGCATATCGTGTTCGTCGAACAAAGTGGGATAATCTTCCTCCACCAATTTCCGATAAACGGAAGCCAGCATGGTTTCGCGCATCCAACGTCCCTTATTGGTGATTTTATACTTCGTGAGATAACGGTTGACCATTGCCGCTTCATCTGCACTAAGCAAACACACCATGCGATGCGTACGTCTGGGTGTCGTAGGGGGAATCTTCACTCGTTTTTTTACCTCTTTGCTCATAATCACTGCAAAAATAACAGGAGTTAAGTAAACAACGAAACATAAAAAGATTAAATTTGCACACAAACGTTTTTGATATGGCGACACACAATCAATGGGGACAGCAAGGAGAACAACTGGCCGTCGATTTGCTCCGAACAAAAGGCTATAGCATCAGGCATTGCAACTGGCATGCCGGACGAAAAGAGATAGACATTGTGGCGGAAAAAGAAGGAACACTCGTCATTGTAGAAGTGAAAACGCGCAGCAACGATGACTACGGGCTACCCGAAGAAGCGGTCGACAGCTGGAAAATCAAACGGCTGATAGCTTCGGCTGATGCATACATAAAAAAATATGAAATCGACGAACCTGTGCGGTTTGACATCATCAGCATCACGGGAAATCAAAGCGACTATCACATCGAACACCTCGAAGACGCTTTCTTTCCTCCCTTGTGGGTATAACATAAAAAACGGCAGCCCTCATCATTTTGCTGACAACAACTCTGCCATGCCTTTCGGCGTGGAGAAAGCGGACAAGAAATTCACTCGTTAAATAAGAATAGCTTATGAAAAACCATCTTGAACATTTCGAACTTATCCGCGTGATGGAAACCGATTCGACAAACAACTTGATTCGGATGTATGACCATGCATTGTGCGAAAAAGAGTTTATCGTGGTTTCAACCGATTATCAGACACAGGGACGCGGACAACGAGGCAACCATTGGGAATCAGAAAGAGGAAAAAACTTACTGTTCAGCATCAGCTGTCAGCCCACATTCCTACTCCCTCATCAACAATTTTTAATCTCTCAAATCATTTCACTCAGTATCGTCAACGAGTTTTACAAAAGTAGGCACCTGCGTGGATTCAGCATCAAATGGCCTAACGACATTTATTGGAACAAACGCAAACTGGGCGGAATCTTGATAGAAAACGATTTGGCCGAAAATTGTATCGCCCGTTCCATCATCGGCGTAGGACTGAACATTAACCAAACAAAATTCAACAGTGACGCCATCAACTCCGTATCAACACTGCAAATTTCGGGTGCACACTACAAACGCATCTACCTGCTCGAAAAAATTCTTCAGAATTTTGAAAACTACTATCGCATCCTGCAAACCGGCAAAGTGGGGGCTATCCGAGAAGAATATCGAAACTCGTTACTCAGATCAAAGGGTACGCATATCTACCGCGATGCACACGGTACGTTTGAGGCCAGCATAGACCATGTGGAAGATAATGGCCTGATGGTGCTCAGAGATACCACCGGCCAACTCCGATCGTACTCATTCAAAGAACTGACTTACGTGTTCTGAAACAGACCCGATCGCGCTATTACCTATACCAGCTACATGAGATTCTGTTGTATGATAAACGATGGACACCGACAAATCCTACACATTGCCATACCTTCTATCATCTCAAACATCACCGTCCCGTTACTGGGACTCATCGATGTCACCATTGTCGGCCATTTAGGATCGCCCATCTACATTGGCGCTATCGCTGTAGGCGGTATGGTGTTCAACATGATTTATTGGATTTTCGGTTTCCTGCGTATGGGTACTAGCGGCATGACCTCACAAGCTTTCGGACGTCAGGATTTAGACGAAGTAACCCGCCTGCTGCTACGATCAACCGGTGTGGGCTTGCTAATTGCACTGATGTTACTCCTTTTGCAAACTCCCATTCGATACATCGCTTTCCAACTGTTGATTGACGCAACGCCTCAAGTAAAAGAGGCGGCATCAATCTATTTCAACATTTGTATTTGGGGCGCTCCGGCAATGCTTGGTCTGTACAGTTTCTCCGGATGGTTTATCGGCATGCAAAACTCACGTTTTCCGATGATAATTGCCATCACGCAAAACGTGGTAAACATTGTGGCTAGTCTGAGTTTCGTCTATCTACTGGACATGAAAATCGAAGGGGTTGCATTCGGAACACTCATTGCTCAATACGCAGGTATCCTGATGGCTGTCGGTCTTTGGCTGGCCTACTACGCTCCCTTGCGCAAGCGCTGGCATTGGAACGATTTCTGGAACCGTGCTCCCATGCTACGATTCTTCCAAATCAACCGCGACATTTTCTTGCGCACTCTGTGTCTGGTAGCCGTCACCGTATTCTTCACCTCTGCAGGAGCCAAGCAGGGTGACATCATTCTGGCAGTCAATACCTTGCTCATGCAACTGTTCACCCTGTATTCATACATTATGGACGGCTTTGCTTATGCTGGTGAAGCACTAGGCGGACGTTACTACGGCGCACACGACGCACGCCAATTTCAGCTCACGACCAAACAACTTTTCCAATGGGGAACAGGTATCGGTATTGTTTTCACACTGCTGTATCTGGTAGGCGGAAAAACTTTCTTGGGATTGCTCACCGATGAACACGAAGTAATCGAAGTCGCATCACGCTATTATTATTGGGTGTTGGCCATACCACTCGCAAGTTTTCCCGCATTTCTGTTCGATGGACTTTTTATCGGAACAACCTCTACCCACCTCATGCTCCGCTCTATGTTTGTTGCCTCGGTCAGCTTTTTCCTTGTCTACTTTACACTCTGTAACACTTTGCACAACCACAGTCTTTGGCTAGCTTTCCTTATCTATTTGAGCATGCGCGGTGTCATGCAGGCCATTCTAGGCAGGAATATCATGAAACAACCCACGTCTTAAAACTTCCCCATTTCTCCCAAACTTTGACTCTATCAAGAACTCATCCGAAAGAAACTCTCCACCCAATGGAAAAATAAAAATGTTTTAGTAACAAAGACCGACAAATAAGCTATTAGATATGTTAAGAAGACTGTGAGGAATAAAAAACACAATAATCTATACCTGTCAGAAAAACTTTTGCACCGAAATATTTTTATCTTTGTCCGAAACCTAAAATAAAAAATTATTCCATGATGACAGACAATCAAAATAATTATTGCGTGATATTAGCCGGTGGAATAGGCAGCCGATTTTGGCCACGCAGCAACAAAAATTGCCCAAAACAATTCATTGATTTTCTGAAAACCGGGCGCACACTTCTGCAAATGACCTTCGATCGCTATGTTAAAATCATTCCGCAAGAACACATTCTAGTTGTAACAAACATTGCTTATGTAGATCTCGTCAAAGAACAACTCCCTACTCTGCCACACGAAAACATCTTAATCGAACCTACCTACCGCAACACCGTTCCCGCACTGACATGGGCAGCCTACCACCTGCGAGCACTCAATCCCAATGCCTGTATGGTAGTTTCCCCGACCGACCAATACATCACCAACGAAGAAGTCTTTGCCAACGCCATCCGCACCGGCCTCAGGTATGTGTCGACCGTAGACCGGTTACTTACAGTTGGCGTGCGGCCGACACGAGCAGAGACCCGATACGGATACATTCAGATAAAGCAACAGCAAGAAGACTCCATCTACGAAGTCAAAAGTTTCACAGAAAAGCCCGAATCCGATTTTGCTCATTTCTTTGTTGAAAGCGAAGAGTTTTTCTGGAACACCGGACTGTTTATGTGGAACGTCAACGCTATACTGGCAGCCATGACCAAATTGGTACCTGACATGAAGGCAACGGTCAAAGCCTTCGAACAAATCGACGCCAAATCGTTTCTGGCTTCAGAAGAACTGTTCGTGAAGACACTCTACCCCATCTGTCCCAACCTATCGCTCGATTACAGCGTACTCGAGAAATCAGATAACGTGGATGTGCTCATTGCCGATTTCGGATGGAGCGAATTCGGAGGATGGGATACACTCTACAACATGGCACCAAAAGACCATAACAGCAATGTTGTAATCGATACGCACGCATTCATCTACGATTGCAAAAACAATCTGGTGATACTGCCCAACAACCGGGCTGTCATGATTAAAGGCTTAGAGGGATATCTGGTGACCGAATATGACGGCATATTGGTGATCTGCAAAAAAGATGATATGGCTGCTATCAGACAATTCCGCAATGACATGGAAGTAAAACTAGGATAATCCCACACCCAGCATATACCAAGCGCCGGCAAGTGTTTATCCATACTGCAGGCGCTTGATTTATATCAACAACATCCAACAGAATTAATTTTTACCTCTCACGTCAAAAAATCCGATTACAGATTTGGAACAAATCAACAAATCGTCTATCTTTGCGTCGCTTTTCATAATTAGCACCCATGATTGGACTATGGTGTAATGGTAGCACAACAGGTTTTGGTTCTGTTTGTCTTGGTTCGAATCCAGGTAGTCCAACCTAAAAACGGAAACCGACCCAAAGAGATTTGTGGTCGGTTTTCTTTCATTAGCCATAGCGAGAAGCTTGTCAGAACCGCAGAAATTCAAAGATTCTCTGAGAAAAACTTACAAAAAAGCGATCATTATTTTGGTAATTAGAAAAAAGATCATACCTTTGCATCCGCAATCAAAAAAATGATAGCAGAAAAGGTTTGATTCGCTAGCTCAGCTGGTAGAGCACAACACTTTTAATGTTGGGGTCTTGGGTTCGAACCCCAAGCGGATCACCAAAAGAAAAGCCAAAAGGCGACAACAAAAAGACAAGTCC
>CAZEPM010000040.1:0-16823 GCA_964514145.1 uncultured Bacteroides sp. | reverse complement strand
TACCTTTTCCTGCCAAAGGTCAGACCCTTTCCCTGATGCCTCCAGAGGGTGGCGGAACTGAGGCGCCGGACGGCTGCTGACGAAGTCCGTCGATTCCGTTTCTCAGGCGCATGGTATGTCGGAGAAATGCATTATCTTTGCCCCGATTTGCAAACATGTTTACAGACCATGATACAGAATTTTTTATCACACATTTTTATTGGAATCATAGCTTGCGGCCTGTGTGCCTGCAGCTCAACAAAGAAGGAAAATATGGGAACAACGGTTTTGATTGAGACAAGTATGGGAGACATCCGCGTGCGGCTCTACGACGAGACGCCTCTCCATCGGGACAACTTCGTGAAACTGGCGCGTGAGGGCTTCTACGACGGCACGCTGTTTCATCGCGTCATCAAGGACTTCATGATTCAAGCGGGCGATCCGAACTCGAAGCAGGCTCCGGCCGGTGCGATGCTCGGCTCGGGGGATACGGGCTATACGATTCCGGCCGAGTTCGTCTATCCCAAATATTTTCATCGGAAAGGGGTGCTGTCGGCCGCCCGTATGGGTGATGATGTCAACCCGGAACGTGCGTCGTCGGGATGCCAGTTCTATATCGTGACAGGCACGGTGTTCGACGACGAGGGGCTGACGGCTTTGGAGGATCAGCTGAACGGGATGCAACTTCAGGCAGCCTTCGATTCGTTGGTTCGTGGCCGCATGCAGGAGATCGTCATGATGCGTCAGGCGAATGACACGACCGGACTCCGCAGGTTGCAGGATGAGCTGATTGAGTTGGCCGAGGAGAAAGTGGCGGCCGACCCGTTCCGGTTTGGCGATGAGCAGCGGCTCGCATATACGACGGAAGGGGGTGCACCGCATCTCGACGGGCAATACACCGTGTTTGGCGAGGTAATCGAAGGCATGGACGTGGCGGAAGCCATCCAGTGTGTGAAGACGGGACACGGCGACCGTCCGGTGCAGGATGTGGTGATCAAGCGGATGAAGGTGGAAGATTGAGGAGGGTCGCGAGGTGGTAAGCATCAACAAACATCGGTTGGCGAACGGGCTCCGCTTGGTTCATCATGAGGATCGGAACACGCGGATGGTGGCCGTGAATGTCGCCTATGACGTGGGCGCCCGCGATGAGCATCCGGATCACACGGGGTTTGCGCATCTGTTGGAACACATGATGTTCGAAGGCTCCCTCCATATCGCCGACTATGACGTGGTGATGCAACAGGCCGGAGGTGAAAACAATGCATGGACGAACAACGACCTGACGAACTATTATCTGACGCTTCCGTCGCCCAACGTCGAGGTGGCTTTCTGGCTGGAGTCTGACCGGATGTTGGGTCTGGACCTGACTGAGCGGAAGCTGGACGTGCAGCGTCAGGTGGTAATCGAGGAGTTCAAGCAGCGTAACCTCAATCAGCCGTATGGCGACGCTCCGCACTTGATCAGGGAGATGGCCTACAAGGTGCACCCTTATCGCTGGCCTACGATCGGCCGATGTGTGGAGCATATTGCGACAGCTACGCTACCCGATGTGGAAGCGTTTTATCATCGTCACTACGCACCCAACAATGCAGTCTTGGCTGTCACGGGCAACATCGGCATGGACGACGCGGTGAAGCTGGCCGAGAAATGGTTTGGGCCGATTCCGAGTCGGGAAGTCGCTCCCCGCCGGTTGCCGGTCGAGCCGCGTCAGACCGAGGAACGAAGGCAGGCGGTGTGGCGTCCGGTTCCGGTTGGGGCGGTGTATATGGCGTTTCCCATGTGCGGACGTCTGGATGCTGATTACCATGCGTTCGACATGCTGTCGGATTTGCTGGGCAACGGACGTTCGAGCCGACTGATGCAACGTCTGGTGGTCGACCAGGGCGTGTGTGTGTCGGTGGACAGTCACATTACGGGGAGTATGGATGCGGGGTTGCTTCAGATTGTGGCCAAGCCGTCGGCCCATGTGGGTTTAGACGAGGTGGAAGCTGCGTTGTGGCGCGAGCTGGAAAGGCTTGCGGTCGAACCTGTGGGCGAACAGGAACTGGAGAAAGTGAAGAACCGTTACGAATCGGAACAGATTTTCGGTAACATCAACTACCTGAACGTTGCGACCAATCTGGCTTACTATGAGTTGCTGGGCGGGGCTGAGATGCTGAACGATGAGGTGCGGAAATACCGCCAAGTGACGGCGCAACAGCTACAGCGCGTGGCTCAGGAGGCTTTCTGTCGGACTAAGGGCAGCATCCTTTATTACCACACGAAAGATTAGGGCAGCGTATGCAGACACCCTTAGCCTATAAGCGACACTATCAGGCCTTGATTCGGTTGGGAGTTCCCCTCATGATCGGTCAGCTGGGAACCATCGTCCTTGGCTTTGCCGATACCATCATGATCGGACATCACAGTGCGGCAGAACTATCGGCTGCGGGGCTGGTGAACAACCTGTTCAACCTTTCCATTATTTTCTGTCTGGGTTTCTCTTACGGACTGACCCCGATTGTCGGTGCACTGTTCGGACGCGGAGAGGGAGCATTGGCCGGCGGACAACTGAAGCATGGCTTACTGGCTAACTTGCTGATTGCGTTGCTGCTCTGTGGTGTGATGGGGTTCATCTACTTCCATCTGCACCGACTGAACCAGCCGACTGAGCTCATGCCGTATATCAGGCCGTATTACCTCATCTTATTGGTGTCGCTTCCTTTCGTGATGTTGTTTAATGCGTTCAAACAGTTTAGTGACGGCATTACCTACACAAGTATCTCGATGTGGATACTCATCGGAGGAAACGTGTTGAACATCGTGGGCAACTATTTGTTGATATATGGTAAGTTCGGCTTTCCGGAGTTGGGTCTGACGGGAGGTGGTCTGTCGACACTTTTTTCCCGTATCGTGATGGCTGTCGTCTTCGCCCTGATTTTCTTCCGTTCGAGCCGCTACACGGTTTACCGCCAAGGCTTCCATCAGACGCGACTCAACGGAGCTGATTTCCGCAGGCTGAACAGAATGGGATGGCCGTTGGCATTACAGATGGGCATGGAGACAGCCTCTTTCAGCGTATGTGCGATCATGCTGGGTTGGATCGGAGCTACGGCTTTGGCGGCATATCAGGTAATGTGTACCGTAGCCACATTCTGCTTCATGATATACTATGGTATGGGTGCGGCCGTGGCCATACGTGTCAGCAATTACTATGGCCAGCAAGACTTCGTCAACGTGAGACGTTCTGCCTATGCGGGTTTTCATCTCATCGTCGGCCTTGAAGTCATCTTGTGTAGCGCCATCTTTCTACTTCGTCATTACATCGGCGGATGGTTTACTGAGAGCCAAGAGGTCAGCCTGCTCGTTGTGCAGCTGGTCGTTCCCCTGTTGCTCTATCAGTTCGGCGACGGCTTACAGATTACGTTTGCAAACTCGTTGCGGGGCATAGCCGATGTGAAGCCAATGATGTATATTGCATTGATTGCCTATCTGTTAATCTCTATCCCGACCAGCTATGTCTGTGGTTTTGTGTTCGATTGGGGTGCATTAGGGGTCTGGATGGGATTTCCAGCCGGTCTGACCAGTGCCGGTGTGGCATTCTATTATCGTTTTAACCGGCAAACTCGTAAGATGCTATGTCAATAAACGGAAAATCGACCCAAATCAAGGTAATTATAGGATACATCTTGTTTATTTTGCTGTTGTTCTTCTCCATCAACTATATCTATAACAAGATAAAGGTATTGACCCAAAACGACGGATATGAGCAACAACTGAATGACCAACGACGGGTAACCTATCTGTTCCTGACCGAACTCTATCAAACGGAAATCATCGGACAGTCAGTGAGTGCAGGTCTGGTCAATGACTATCAATCTTACAGCAAGTCGATGGCCAACACGCTGACTGCCATAGACTCTTTGCAGAAGATACTTTCAGACACGCTCCAAATTGCACGACTGGACACAATGGCAACATTGCTCAAACAAAAACAACAGAACATGTTGCAACTGATCAGAGCCTTAAAGGAAGCCGATGCAGCTCAGATCTATAACCAGAAGATAGAAACCGTCATCCAACAACAAGATACTCTTGTACATCAACTACCTCAAATTCAAAAGATAATCACTGTACAGGAAGAATCGTATGTGGTTAAGACAAAAGAAAAGAGTTCATTCTTTAAGCGTCTGATCGATGCCTTCTCTTCTCCTAAAGAAGACTCAACCATTGTGACCAATACCAAGCAGGAAATCGTTACCGACTCGCTTGTGAGAGACTATAATCCTGCGGACACTGTCACGACAATCTTGCGAACCATACAGACACAGGTCAATGACAGTATCCTGAATATTCAAAACAGTATTCAGCGGCGTATCCAACGCTTCCGCCGAAATGGCTTTGAATTGAGCACACGCATTAACCAACTTCTGCAAGCGTTTGAGGAAGCCGAACAGTTACACTCCGAAAATAAAATCGCCCTTGAACAAAACATCTACAAAAAGTCTGTAAGGATTATCGGCATCGTAGCTATTATCGCCATCATCTTAGTCGCCGTTTTCTTATTTATGATTGAACGAGATATCACCCGAAGTTACCACTATCGGAAAGAACTGGAAAAAGCCAAAAAACGGGCGGAAGACTTACTCGTTGCCCGTGAGAAACTCATGCTGACCATCACACACGACATCAAAGCACCTGTGGGATCAATCTTGGGCTACATCGATTTGCTGACACGGCTCATTAAAGACGAACGCCAACAGTTTTATCTGCAAAACATGAAAAGTTCAGCCGGACATTTGCTGGATTTAGTCAGTTCCCTCTTAGACTTCCATCGATTGGAATCACACAAGATGGAGATAAATCAGGTTCCATTCAATCCTTATCAGCTGTTTGAAACGATTCAGATTAGTTTCCGACCCTTAGCCGAGAAAAAGAACTTACAACTCGTTTATCAACCGGACAAACAAACCGACCGCTTTTTCTTGGGAGACCCGTTCCGTATCCGCCAAATAGCCGAGAATCTGTTATCTAACGCACTAAAATTTACCAAAGAAGGAACCATCACTTTCAGCACACAATGGACTAACCAACAATTTTGTTTCACCGTAGAAGATACGGGTGACGGCATATCTGAGACAGACCAGAAGAATATGTTCCAAGAATTCACGCGTCTGAAAAATGCACAAGGCGAAGAAGGATTCGGATTAGGTCTGGCCATTACGAAGCGTATGGTCAAACTGATGAAAGGACATATTCAACTTGAAAGCAAAGTTGGAACAGGAAGCACATTCACCGTCTGCTTACCCCTGCAACCAACTACAAAGCACACACCGTCAACACCCACAAATCTGTCATCGCTCCCACCGGCTACAAAAGTCTTGCCGGCCAATCAAAAGCTACATTTGATCTTTATTGATGACGACCGCATCCAACTGGAACTGACGAGAGCCATGCTACAACATCCACAGTTAGACATTCATTGTTGTGAAACACCCGAACACCTTCTTCAACTGCTGAACCAACGCAAATACGACATCCTGTTTACCGATATCCAAATGCCAACAATGAACGGATTCGAATTGGTTAAACAACTGCAGACTACCTTATCTGGATCCAATCGTAACATACCCATCATTGCCCTGACAGCACGTAGCGAGATGAATCAGGAACAATTCCAGTCACAAGGCTTCAAAGGATATCTGCATAAGCCATACACCCAGAAAGAAGTGTTAGATGTTATTTGCACCATAACAGGCTATCGCATATCGAACATACAACAAGCCGAAAGCATCGACATCCCAAAACCTCAGCAACAACCAACCTTTAACTTCGCAGCCATCACAGCCTTTTCGGGAGATGACCCTGATGCCGCAAAAGAAATCTTGGAATCATTCGTCAGCGAAACACAACACAACCGCGAATGCCTGGCAGAAGCCCTGCGCCAACAAGATTGCCAACAAATCCGTGCCATCTCGCACAAGCAACTGCCACTGTTCACCATGCTCGGAATGCACGAATGCCTACCCATACTCACATGGCTCGAACAAGAAAACTACACATCGCTAAACGACAACATCGTCAAAAAAGTAACCTACGTCATCCGACAGATGCAACAAGCCATAGAAGAAGCAAAAAAACTCTTGTAAACACACTTTATAGTTAAAAGGTATTAGACAAGGAACATCATTTCAAGCAAATGAGTTATTTTTGTTTGAACACCACACAGAACTACAGGTTATGTCAGCATCCATTCTAATCGTAGAAGACGACCTCACATTCGCCCTCATGCTGAAAACATGGTTAGGGAAAAAAGGATTTCAAGTAAACAGCGTCAGTAACATGACACGCGCCCGACGTGCATTGTCGGAACAACGCTATGACCTCATTTTGTCCGACCTGCGCCTGCCCGATGAAGATGGCATAGCCCTGCTCAACTGGATGCACAAGGAAAACATTGACCGACCCCTAATCATCATGACCGGATATGCCGATATCCGGTCAGCCGTACAAGCCATAAAATGCGGTGCACAAGACTATATCTCGAAACCTATACAACCCGATGAACTGCTGAAAAAGATTCAGGAAGCACTCAAGACAACCGTCAGAAAACCTTCGTCGGCAACCACCCGCAACAAACAATCTGCCGGAGTAACTTCGCAAACAACCCCGTCTGCAACCGTAGGAACAGACAGTCAGAACTACCTGGAAGGAGAAAGCGAAGCCGCACGACAACTTTACGATTACGTACGCCTCGTAGCCCCGACACAAATGTCCGTACTCATCAACGGAGCCAGCGGAACCGGCAAAGAATATGTAGCTCGCCGCATTCACCAACTCAGCAAACGGGCAGACAAACCCTTCATTGCCATAGACTGCGGCTCGATACCCAAAGAACTTGCCGCATCCGAATTCTTCGGGCACGTCAAAGGATCGTTCACCGGAGCACTGACCGACAAAACCGGAGCATTCGTGGAAGCCGACGGCGGAACCCTCTTCCTCGACGAAATCGGTAACCTCGGCTACAACGTACAGGTGCAACTCCTGCGTGCCCTGCAAGAACGACGTATCCGGCCAGTTGGTGCCTCAAAAGAAATCGAAGTAGACGTACGCGTAGTCTGTGCAACCAACGAAAACCTGGAGCAAGCCATTCAGAAAGGACTCTTTCGCGAAGACCTTTACCACCGTATCAACGAGTTCACCCTCCGCATGCCTTCACTCAAAGAACGACAAGAAGACATCCTGCTCTTCGCCAACTTCTTCCTGGATCAGGCTAACCGTGAACTCGACCGCCACCTCATCGGTTTCGATGCACAGGCAACCGCCATCCTGCAACGCAACACATGGCCGGGCAACCTCCGACAACTGCGAAACGCAGTCAAACGAGCTACTCTGCTGGCACAAGGTGACTTCATAACACCGAAAGAACTTATGATTGAACCTTTGCAAACCGAAAATGACGCAGTCACCCCCCCCACACACTCGTTCTTGCTCCATAACGAAGAAAATGAGAAACGCCAGATAATCGAAGCCCTGCGCCGGACTAACAACAACAAAAGCAAAGCAGCTTTGTTGCTGGGCATCGACAGAAAAACCCTCTACAACAAGCTGAAACAATACAAGCTCTCTTAACCCACACCCCGCACCGTCATTCCCCCGACCGGAAGTCGTGTCTATTTATCGGACGAAACAGATCCCGGTTGTTCCAATCCTCGTTGCACGATATTGTCTTTCACCATGAATCATGCACGGTGATGATTCTGAGACTGCCGCAAGAAAATGACGGAACTCATCCGTCGTATGGCGGATGAGTCGAAAACGATCAACCGTGGTCAAACGAGATGCGAAGATTAATTCCGAACTGTCTCGGGGCCCCACGCTGTATGAAACTGTTTCCAGTCGTTTCGAAATAAAAGGCGTGATAAGCCTTGTCTGACAAGTTTTTAGCCCAGAGACTGACGTTGAACAGGGGTGTGTGGAATTCGATTTCTCCACGCCACAGCCCGTAAAAAGGTTGACAGGCATCGTTTTGCTCCGTCCAGTAAATGGATCCTATTCCTGCATAACCAGCTTGAAAAGTAACCGATTGCAAGAATTGTGAGAGGAAGTAAGCGGTATAGGCCGCACTGACATCCAGTGTATGACGCGGGGTGAAGGGCACGGTATTGCCCGTGCAGTCTGTCTCCGTCCCCAGATTATAATCGCGGAATTCGGCGCGTGTGTATCCGTAACTGCCCGTGAAACGGAGGTGTCGGTCAGGCTGAAAGCGGAAAGAGGCTTCGCATCCGAGACTGCGACTACGGTTTGCATTCACCATGATGCGCCCCAGTCCGCTCGAGACGAAGCGGGAAACCTGCTGGTCGCGGGTTGAGATGAAAAAGGCGGCTACGTCGGCTTGCCATCGTCCGTCGGCTCCCGTCAGATGCATTCCCACCTCATAGTTCCAGCTAAACTCCGGACGAAAGTATACGGCCTGATGCACGTCGGGCTCTTCATCGCTCACCGGGATATAGGTTTCCATCATTTGTTTCCCGATTGACACGGTACCCGAAGTGAGCGAGCCGACCTGTTCCAATGCGTCCAACTCCTGGAAAAGTCCGTCTTTCACCTGCTGCATCATGCGGTTTTGCATATCCGACTGCACGAGATCGGCAAACATCTGTATGTTGTATCCTCCCGACCGATAGCCTCGACTGATCGTTGCGTACACATTGTCGCGTTGATTCCATGTATATTGCAGTGCCATCTTGGGTAGGAGCTGGACGTAGTGATCGTCCATTCGTCCGACTAACCGGGTGGTTGTCGTCGGGGCTAAGGAAATAGCAGCTTGTTCCGGCATATATAATTGGAAGTCGAAAAGATAATTTGTCTCTGCGCTCGTTGCATAGTCTATCCGAAGTGCTTCGTAATCGAGGCGCAGTCCGAGCATGAGCGAAAGGCCTGGCCAAATCAGATCGTTCAGTGTTGTGTGGTGGAAAACGGCTAAGTTCATGGCGGGTGTGTAGAAATCGGAAGCAACCAAAAGCTGGTTGTCTTGGAAACTCATCCCGAGTGACAATATTTGCGAAGGTATGCTGTTGGACGACATTGCCGTGTTGATGACATTTTCGAGCATCTGCATGCCGTCTTGTCCGAAGGTGACCGGACTCTGCGTGTCCAGTCCTTGCCATGAAGCAAAGATGCCGTTCACCCACTGCCACCGTTTCCCGTGATTGTTTTTCAGGGTTACTTCCTGCGTGAAAATATTCAGGTGCTGACGTTGTTCGAGAGTATAGAGATCATCCGGAAGGAAGTCTTGATCGATAAACATACGGTCGTCTAACCTTTGGTAACTTGTCATGGAAGTCAACAGAATGTCCTTCCCATACCACGAAGTCGTCAGTCCGGCGTTTAACAATCCCCGTCGATAACGTCCCAAATGCCCGGATGCAATGGGGTTTTCTTCTCCGCTGTCGGTATCGAGCAGCCGGTAGGCGTATCCTCCTTGGTCTGTATATTCGTAAGTCAACGATCCGTCCAAACTCCATTGCTCGGATGGTAACCAGATTGCCCGCAAGCGTCCGCCTACGCTTTCCGAGGGGTCAGCCCATTGATTCAGTGTCGTATTTCGAAAGAATCCCCGTGTATGTTCGTAAAATCCGCCGGCGGAAAGTGCCAGTTGTCGGCTGAGTTTCCGGCTATGTGTGACTGAGGTACGGATAGCCTGATTGCCCGAAGATGCCCCGATCTCCACGTTTGTTCCCTGATAACGGAAAGGGTTGTTGGTGTAGATGCGTATAAGTCCGCCCATCGTATTGCGGCCGTAAAGGGTGGATTGAGGCCCGCGAAGCACCTCAATCTGCGCGATGTCATAGAGGTTGAAATTGAAGGCTGACTTATCCAGATAAGGGATATTATCTACATAAAGCCCGACAGCAGGGGTGTTCATGCGCGAACCTACCCCGCGTATGTAGATAGCCGAGGTGAGTCTTGAGCCATAGTCCGGCATGAAAAAACCAGGAACCAAGGATGTCAGGTTTGTAAGCGAAAAAAGTTGATTGGCAACGACATCCGATCGTGAAAAGACAGAAGCCGACAAGGGTTGCTGCCTTGGTTGGACATTCTCCTTAGGTGTGGCGGCCATGATTACCACCTCTTTCATACTGACCATACGGGTTGTATCGTCATCTTCTTCCTCGTTTCCCATAGCCATTTGCCACACGAAACACAAACTTATCAGTATAAACCATTTCATATTCATCGGATTAACTTTTTTATTCTACAAAGTAAGCGATGCAGATAGGAAATGGCAATCCTCATTTATGAGGAGAAATATGTCTATAGGGTATCAGCCTCTACATAACCGTTCATTACGGTATAGATAGCCAGTCCGGCAAGCGACTTGATACCCAGCTTGACCGTGATGTTCTTGCGGTGTGAGATAACGGTAGTTAGGGCGATGCCCATCTTTTCGGCTATCTCTTTGTTGGTTAGTCCGCGTGTCAGGAGTATGAGAACCTCGCTTTCTCGCGGTGTGAGTCCGTTACTTGCATCGGTAGTTGTGGAGTTCTTTCCGGCCTTTTGCGGATGTCCGCTATGACGTAGTTTCATAATTGCCTTTATCAATTCGTCTTGAGGTAGAGCAGTGTTCAGGGTAAAAACGCCGTTCAGGATGGTTTGTTCGCCGCAAGTCAAGATAATGGATCTGGGATGCTTGCGCAAAAAAAAGCCAATATGTTGGGAATAGATGGCGGCTGAAACGAAATAATGGGCATACATGTCGGGAGTGTCGTCTACCAGTGCTTCGAATGAAGAGAATACTCGAATGGTGGCTTCGGGTATCAGTTCCTCAAGGATGATGCGCAGTCCCAGTGCTGCAAGCGTATTGGTTTCTATGATTGCAATCTCAGGTGACATGGCATAGAAATATTTTTAGTTTACGTGAAGGTATGAAGCTACGCCTTCTGCACATCGTTCGCCATCGATTGCGGCCGACACAATACCGCCTGCATAACCGGCTCCTTCGCCACAAGGGAACAATCCTTGCAAGCGGATATGTTGCCTTGTGGCGGGATTGCGCAGGATTCTTACGGGCGATGAGGTGCGTGTTTCGATGGCAATCAGCGAGGCTTCGTTGGTCAAAAAACCATGAGAGAGACGTCCAAATGTCTGGAAACCAGCCTGTAGACGAGTACGAATGAAAGGTGGAAGCCAGAAATGGAGCGGAGAAGAGATGAGTCCCGGTGCATAGGAGGATGCGGGCAAATCGTAACTCAAACGGCCTTTCACAAAGTCAACCATACGTTGTGCCGGTGCGGTCTGTTTCCTGTTTCCCTGCTGCCAGCAGAGTGCTTCGAGTTGTTCTTGCAGCTCCATCATCGACAAAGGGGTGTGATGGAGTGCACCTTGTTCGGGTTTTAACTGAGAATTTTCCAAGTCTTCACATCGTAATTCTACGACCATTCCTGCATTGCTCCAACGTGAATTGCGGTTTGAAGGAGACATTCCGTTGACCACAATCTGCCTTGAGTCACTGGCTGCCGGTACAACAAAGCCTCCGGGACACATGCAGAAACTATAGACTCCTCTACCTTCGCACTGGGTTACGAAACTGTATTCTGCCGCCGGAAGATAGGGTCCACGTCCTTTTTTCATGTGGTATTGTATGCTATCTATCAACTCCGAGGGATGTTCAAGCCGTATGCCAATAGCCAGTCCTTTCGCTTCTATTTCAATCTGATTCGCATATAACCAGCGATAAACATCACGAGCGGAATGTCCTGTAGCCAGTATGACCGGTCCGTAGAAGCACTTTCCGGTGTTTGTGCGTATGCCACATACGGTGTCTTTGGCGTTATTCAGAATCAATTCGTCCATCCGTGTATTGAAATGTATCTCGCCTCCACAAGAAAGGATGGTATGACGTATGTTCTCTATCACACGAGGTAGTTTGTCCGTACCAATATGAGGATGGGCTTCGACCTGTATTGATGTGCTTGCTCCGTGTTGGCATAAAACATTCAGAATCTTGTCTACATTACCTCTTTTCTTGCTTCGCGTATATAACTTTCCGTCGGAATATGCTCCTGCACCACCCTCCCCAAAGCTATAATTGGATTCTGAATTAACCTTTTGCTCACGAGTTATGGAAGCAATGTCCCGCTTGCGTTCTCGCACATCTTTACCCCGTTCGACAACAATGGGGCACAGCCCTAGCTCGATAAGCCGAAGTGCGGAAAAAAATCCGCCGGGACCGGCGCCGACAACAATCACCCGTGGGCATCCTTCAACCGGACGATACTGGATGGGTTGGTATGCTTCATCAGTTGGAAATTCGTTGATGTAGCATCTCACAGTCAGGTTAATATAGACTATCCGGTGGCGCGCATCGATGCTTCGCTTCAGCGTCCTTATGGCCTTAATTGTGCGTACATCCAAGCTTTTTTCGCGACTTATGTATCTTTTTATCGTTTCCTCATTGCAAACTTGCTCAGGGAGAGCTCTTATTTGAAACTCTTTTATCATAATTAACCAAATAAATAGCGAAAGGCTTCTTCTACCTTCCGAACAGGGATTAGTTTTATTTTTAGTTTCGACTGATCAAGTCCGTGCAGATTGTGCTTGGGAATAAGGAAGTGTTGAAAACCTAACTTTTCGGCTTCGGCGATACGTTGCTCGATGCGATTGACCGGCCTGATTTCTCCGGAAAGTCCAACTTCGCCAGTCATACAGACCAATGACTCTATCTGACAGTCCATGTTTGAAGATAAGACGGCGCTGATCACTCCTAAATCGATTGCCGGATCATTGACACGCAATCCGCCGGCAATGTTCAAAAATACGTCTTTTTGTGCTAACTTGAAACCTACCCGCTTTTCCAAAACAGCCAGGAGCATATTCATCCGACGGACATCGAAACCGATGGCTGAACGTTGGGGCGTTCCATATACGGCCGAGCTTACCAAAGCCTGCGTTTCGATTAAAAAAGGTCTGACTCCCTCAATGGCACATGCGATAGCTATCCCACTCATGTCACCATGGTCGGGTGAGAGTAAAAGTTCTGAAGGGTTGCTCACCTGTCGCAGTCCGTCTTGACGCATTTCGTAGATACCCAATTCGGCTGTGCTTCCGAACCGGTTCTTTATACTTCGCAAGATTCTATACATGTAATGCTGATCGCCTTCAAATTGCAGCACGACGTCAACAATGTGCTCCAATACCTTCGGGCCAGCAATGCTTCCTTCTTTATTGATGTGTCCGATAAGGATGACCGGTGTGTTTGTTTCCTTCGCAAACTTCAAAATAGCGGCTGCACATTCTCTCACTTGCCCTACACTCCCCGGAGAAGAGTCCATTAATTCGGTTGAAATCGTTTGTATGGAATCGATAATCACGATTTCTGGTTGCACGTTTTTTATGTGCGTGAATATTTGTTCCAAAGAGGTTTCACACACAATCATGCATTGCGATGATGAAAACCGGATGCGATCGGCACGCAATTTCAGTTGACGGGCACTCTCCTCTCCCGAGACATACAGAATACGCTTGTCGGGCATTCTCAAAACTGTTTGCAATATTAAGGTGGATTTACCTATGCCCGGTTCTCCTCCCAACAGGACTAATGAGCCCAATACCAAGCCACCGCCCAAAACCCTGTTAAGTTCTTCGTCATGCATATTGATACGTATTTCCTCTCCTCCATCTACTTCATTGATCATAACTGGCCTGTTGCGTCTGTCTCTATCGCCTGAGTCATTGAAACTTCGCTTTGCCGTAACCTCCTTACGCACCACTTCTTCCGTAAACGTATTCCACAGGCCACACGAAGGACACTTACCGATCCACTTAGGAGATTCCCAACCGCAGTTGTTGCATAGATATATTGTTTTTTCTTTAGGCATATTATGAACTTTAAAGTAACAAAGATAATGCAAAAAAGCGAGATACTGAAAACCATGGAAGTATGATTGAAAACAAATGATTTATGAGATGTAGACAATTTGGGTGAGTGCAACTAAAACCGTCTGAAAACTAACTAAAACTGGTTTAGCGATATACATGTCCTAATCCGATTTTTTTTACATAACTTTCCTTTCAATTTTGAGTAATAGATTATTTCCTACAAGAATCTCACATATTTTCTATACATTTGCGACATTAATAATAAAGCAAGCCTATGATTTATAACGAAAGAGAGATGCGTACACAACATGTCTTGCAGGTAGCACAGCAGATGATGACTGCAGCACGTACAGCACCCAAAGGTAAAGGTGTGGACATTATCGAAGTAGCAACAGTAACAGATGAAGACATTAAGAAATTGAGCCAAAAGATGTGCGATTTGTATGCAGAAAACGGCATGAAATTTTTCTTGCGCGACGCCGATAATATCCTAAGTGCAGAGGCAATTGTGCTGATTGGTACACGTGAAGGGGCGCAAGGATTGAATTGTGGGCACTGTGGTTTTGCAACTTGCAATTCGCGTGTAACCGGAGTTCCGTGTGCAATCAATGCCATCGATGTTGGTATTGCTATTGGTTCTGCATGTGCAATGGCTGCAGACTTACGGGTTGATACACGAGTGATGTTTTCTGCAGGGTTGGCAGCACAAGCCTTGGAATGGCTTCCCAACTGCAAATGCGTAATGGCTATTCCAATCAGCGCATCGAATAAAAATCCGTTTTTCGACCGTAAACCTATAGAAAAGTAATAGCTATATTTATGTATATATAACCGGATGTGAATATGGGATTGATAGTCAACTTACCCAAAAGCAATGGTGAAGAACGTACGCTGCAACTCAATTTCGGCATTGAAACATTTTCCGGTTTCCTACCGGCAGAGTGGCATGCGCAGAGTGTTGTGCAACTAACATGGCCTCATGCAGGCACCGATTGGGCTCCAATACTCGATGAAGCAAACCAGTGTTACGTAAATTTGGCATCAGCAATAGCCTCACGCCAAAACTTGCTAATTGTGACACCAGAGCCGGAGCATGTCAAAAGCCTTTTGCATGGACACGTCAGTATGGAACGAATCTTTTTCTTTACGTGTGACACGAACGATACTTGGACACGCGATTATGGATTTATTACAGTGTTGACTGAACAAGGCCCTCTCCTGCTCGATTTTTGTTTTAATGGCTGGGGAATGAAGTTTGCAGCCAACTATGATAACCAAATTAATCGTCGACTGTATGCTTCCGGTTATCTGCGCGGTGCATATCAAAATGGTTTAGATTTTGTATTAGAAGGAGGTTCGATAGAAAGTGATGGGCGTGGTACGTTATTAGTTACTTCGACTTGTTTGTTATCACCCAACCGCAACGATGCGTTAGGGCGTGTTGAGATTGAAGAAAGACTATGTTCGTATTTTCATCTAGAGCGGGTATTGTGGTTGGAACATGGCTATTTGGCTGGTGATGATACGGATTCCCATATTGATACGCTTGTCCGTTTCTGCCCTAACGATACGCTTGTGTATGTATCCTGCATAGATAAATCAGACGAGCACTATACGGAACTTTCACAGATGGAAGCCGAACTTCAGGCTTTCCGCACATTAGACGGACGTCCCTATCGGTTATTGCCTTTACCTATGCCTGAAGCTATCATCGAGAACGGTGAAAGACTTCCGGCCACCTATGCCAATTTTCTTATAATCAATACGGCTGTTCTTTATCCTATGTACGGTCAGTCAGAATCTGATCGAGAGGCTGCCAGCGTCCTGACCAAGGCCTTTCCAAACTATGACATCATAGGTATAGATTGTCGCGTGCTTATCAAACAACACGGTTCGCTACATTGTGCCACAATGCAATATCCTACCGGATGTTTCACGTCAGCCAAATAAACTATTACAATTTATGAAGATGAAAAGAATAAAAGTAGGCTTAATCCAACAGAAAAATACGTATAACATACATGACAACCTGGAGAAATTGAGTCACAATATTGCTACCGTAGCTTCTAACGGAGCACAACTTATTGTATTACAAGAACTTCATAATACCTTATATTTCTGCCAAACGGAAAATACGGATTACTTTGATTTGGCAGAACCCATTCCGGGACAGTCGACCGATTTTTATGGTGAACTTGCCAGAAAATGGGGTGTGGTATTGGTAACTTCACTTTTTGAAAAACGAGCAGTTGGATTATATCATAATACAGCCGTAGTATTCGAATGCGACGGGAATATAGCCGGCTGTTATCGCAAAATGCATATTCCAGATGATCCGGCATACTATGAAAAGTTTTATTTTACACCCGGCGACCTTGGGTTCCATCCGATTGAGACTTCCGTAGGTAAGCTTGGCGTGCAAGTATGTTGGGATCAATGGTATCCTGAAGGAGCACGTCTAATGGCCTTGCAAGGTGCCAACCTCTTAATATACCCGACGGCTATTGGTTGGGAAAGCAGCGATACGGACGAAGAAAAGAGACGACAGTTAGATGCATGGATTACCGTGCAACGCGGTCATGCTGTAGCCAACGGATTACCGGTTATTGCCGTAAATCGTGTAGGACACGAACCTGATCCGTCAGGCCAGACTCGTGGCATTCAGTTTTGGGGGAATAGTTTTGTCTGTGGAGCACAAGGTGAACTGTTGATAGAAGGCGACAATACGAAGGAAGAAAATCTTGTGGTCGAAATAGACCTAGAACGTTCGGAAAATGTGCGACGCTGGTGGCCTTTCCTACGCGACAGACGTATAGATGAATTCGACGACCTCAGCAAGCGTTATATTGATTAGAAAAAGAGACAGAAAAAAAGAACCATGTGACTAAATGACTAAAATGGTTAAGAATACTATTCTGTCTCTGACGGCAAACTTGAATTACATTCCTGCACACTCAATACGCTGATCTCCTCATTGACATTCA
>CAZEPM010000039.1:0-16916 GCA_964514145.1 uncultured Bacteroides sp. | reverse complement strand
CTGACGATATGAGTGTGAAAAAGAAAATAGCATTTGTCGTTACCCGCTACGGAAAGGATGTCAATGGCGGAGCTGAATATCATTGCCGGATGTTGGCCGAGCGATTGACGGTGCGTTACGAGGTGGAGGTGTTGACCACTTGTGTGCGCAATTATCAACAGTCTGTCAATGAGTTGCCTGAAGGTGCCGAGTGGCTGAACGGTGTGTTGGTGCGTCGTTTTAAGGTTGACCCGATTCAGGCTGATCAGCACGACCGACATCTGCAACGGCTGAAGCCGGCGCGAAAGTTGCGCAGACTGTTGTTTCGGTTACACTTGTTGAGGACGCTGGCGAATGTAATGCCGGTGTGGTCGTGGAAGAAGGAGGAGGAGCTCGCAGCCTTTCGAAGCGATCATTTCTATTCATCGTCGTTGAATGCTTACGTGGAGCAACATCAAGCCGATTATCATTGTTTTCTTCCAATTAATATGGTAGAATCTCCCTGTTTCTTTACGGGCTATATCGTTCCCCATAAAACCATCGTGATTCCTACGCTGCATTGCACAGGAACTTTCTTTTGGTCGGTGCAGACGGAAGTGATGACGCGAGTGGCTTACGTGGCCTTTAACACGACGGCCGAGCAACGGCTTGGGCGGAACATCTGGGGGCGCAAGCTGGCGAGACATGGTGTGATTGGAGTCGGTATCGAGGAACCGGTGCCGGCCGACTGGGAGGCCACGCAACATAAATATCACTTGCCCGATGACTATCTGCTCTATGTGGGGCGTATTGAACCGGGGAAACTGCAGCACATATCCGATGACTTTATGGCTTATAAGCGGCGGGTGGAATCGAATCTGAAATTGGTGCTTGTGGGTAGTTATCCGGCCGATTACCGCCGTTGCTCCTCTCCCGACGTGGTTTACACCGGATTTGTTACGGATGAAGAGAAACGGGTTATCCTTCAGCATGCAAAGATTGTTGTGAATCCCTCGCTGTATGAAAGTTTGTCTTTGATTGTATTAGAAGCCATGCACGATGGGAAACCTTTGTTGGTCAACGGACGTTGCGAGGTGCTGAAAGAACATTGTGTGAAAAGCAAAGCGGCTTTGTTCTATACGAACAGGCGTAGTTTCATAGCTCAGTTGCAACGGCTGGATGTCTCGCCGACGTTGTGCGGGCAGTTGTCGCAACGCGGACGGAACTATGTCGATGAGTGCTATGCTTGGCCGTTGGTGCTTCAACGGATGATCGATGTCATCGAAAGTATTCAATATAAATAACAGGGAAGCATGAAGAAGATCGCGTTGGTAGTGGTGCGTTACGGCAAGGATATTAATGGTGGAGCGGAGTATCATGCCCAGTTGCTGGCAGAACATCTGCGGGACGATTATCAGGTTGAAGTGTTGACAACCTGTGTGCGGGATGGCCAGCAAGGTACCAATGATTATCGGGAGGGAGCCGACGAACTGAATGGGGTGTTGATTCGCCGCTTCAAGGTGGTGCCCTACAATCGTTCTCGCGAGCAACAACTGTGGAAAAAGGCCAAAGCTGCCCGCAAATGGCGCCGATTCCTGTATCAGTTGCGCCTGCTGAAGCTTATCTCTTATGTCAAACCTATTTGGACATACAAGGAACAAGAGGAGTTGGAGGCCATGCGCGCCTTTATGTTTAACTCGCCGGATCTGGCTCGTTTCATTGGTGAGCACAAAGCCGAGTACGAAGCCTTTATTGCGATGTCGCTGGATTATCCGACATTTTATGATGTGGCGATGCTTGCCGGCGAAAAGACCATTGCGGTGCCGACGATGCACTATGTCGGCTTGTCGTTTCGTTCGATGCTGACCCGAGTGGTGTCGCAGCTTCGCTACGTAGGTTTCAATTCCGGCGAGGAAATGCGTCTAGGTGAACGTATCTTCGGGAAAGCCTTGCACAACCATGGTATCTTGAGTGTTGGCATCGAAGAGATAGAGCCGTCTGACTGGGAGACGACACAACGAAAATATCACTTGCCCGACGATTATCTGCTCTATGTGGGGCGGGTGACAAAGGTGAAACTCTACCGACTGATTCCCTATTTCCTAGCTTATAAGAAGAAATATCCGTTGTCGACCCTGAAGCTTGTGTTGGTAGGCGGAGTGACCATAGCGCGCGTGTCACATCCGGATATCTTATATACGGGCTATGTGAGCGACAGCGATAAGATGGCTATCCTGCAACATGCCAAAATTGTGGTAAATCCATCGAACGGCGAAAGCCTTTCGCTGATTGTGCTTGAGGCGATGAGCCAAGCCAAACCCTTGTTGCTGAACGGCCGTTGCAAGGTGCTGAAAGAACATTGCATCAAGAGTTGCGGCGGTGCTTGGTATTACCTGACGAAGGCTTCGTTCGTCCGCAAACTGCATGCCATGGCTAATTCTGCGACATTGCGGGAGGAGATTGCGAGCAAGGGGAAAGCCTATTATCTGGCGAACTATAATTGGGATCTGATTATGAGTCGTCTGAAACAAGCCATTAACCAAATATCAGCGAATTAATCTATGGTGTCTCAACGAAATTTACTAGTGGTGCAACCCAAAGACGTTGTGGTCGTGATTCCTCTTTATTTGCATACCTTGAGCCAGATAGAGCAACATTCGTTGGAGCAGTGCTTGCGTGTGCTCGCGGCATACTCCATTGTGTTGGTGAAACCCCGTTCTTTAGATGTCAGTGCGCTTTGCCGCACCTATCCGCAGTTGCATGCGGAAGATTTTGCGGATGAATATTTTGTCAGTCTCCGTTCGTACAACCGCTTGGTTTTGTCGACTGAGTTCTACCGTCGTTTTTCGCGTTACGCCTATTTGCTGATTTATCAGTTAGACGCCTACGTGTTTGCAGACGAATTGCTCGAGTGGTGCCGAAAAGGTTATGACTACATCGGGGCACCTTGGTTACCATCGAAGCCTAAATATCAGAACAGATGGGGAGAGTGTTATCTGCGCTCCTGCTTCCGCTTCTGGCTGAAGGTTGATCCGATGAAACTTAAGAAAAACGGAGCCGAGTACTACCATAATACTGTCGGTAATCGTAAATACTATAAATATCAGGTTGGCAATGGCGGATTTTCCCTGCGAAAAGTGGATACGTTTATTCGCCTGACGACTGCTTGCAGCACACAGATTGCTGCTTGTCTGGCAGACCATCAGCCCTTTTATCCGGAAGACTTATTGCTGCTGATTGAACTGGAGCAATGGCGTGTGGGCTGTCGGCTGAAGAAACCTGATTACAAAGAGGCTTTACAGTTTGCATTTGAGGAGAATCCGGAGTGGGCTTATCAGCTGAATGGCAACCGGTTGCCGTTCGGCTGTCATGCATGGTGCCGGGCTCCGTATTTTTCATTTTGGAAATCAATAGTCTTAACCAACTAAATATGTTTTTATTCTTATGAATCCTAGAGTCAGTGTAATCGTCCCCAATTATAATTATGCCCGTTTCTTAGACCAGCGGATAACTTCCGTTTTAGATCAAACGTATCAGAACTTTGAACTCATTTTGCTGGACGATGCTTCTACGGACGACAGTCAGGATGTGTTATCGCGCTATGCAGACAATCCTCATGTGACCCATCTGATTATCAATCAGCAAAACACAGGAAATCCTTTCATACAATGGCGCAGAGGTTTGTCGCTTGCTCAAGGTGAATATGTTTGGATTGCCGAGAGCGACGATTGGGCAGATATACACTTTTTGGAGGAGGCCGTGCGATCGCTCGATGCTTATCCTGAGGCTTCTCTGTTTTTTCCGAGTTCATATATGGTAGACGTTGACAATGTCAGGTTGAAGCAGGATTTCGATGAGTGGGCAAAGCCTTCCTATTTTTCAGACACATCCCGCAGCTATTTCTCCGGACGTTTCGTGATGGCTCATTATCTGATTTGGGGAAACTGCATCTATAATGCCAGCGGTACGGTCTTTCGGAAAAATCGGGTGAAAGAGAGTGACTGGGATGACGTGACGACTTACCACTATTGTGGCGATTGGTGCCTGTGGTCGAAACTCGCCCTCCGGGGAGGAGTCGTCTTGTCGGGCAAGAAACTGAACTATTTTCGCCAGCATAAGTCGAGCACGACAATTCATTCGTTGTTGCGCGGTCAAGGTATGGCCGAATCCATGCGTGTGATTAAGCAGAATTTGAAGGCCGTTTCGTTCTATCGCCGGATGGTGTGTATCGGGACACTCTATCGAGGGTATAAAAAAGGCTGGTGGGACCATCTGAAAGACTTTGATTTCCTGAACGAATACCGTCGTATATTCAAGTTGTCCAGTTACTATTCCGTCATATTCGAACGCATCAACAAACTGTTTTTGCCGGTGTGCAAATACACCATCTCCAGAAAACGAGACCAAGAAAAAAGACCGAACACAAACATTAATACGGTATAACGATATGAAGTCTGCAATTTGTGCCGTTGCTCACACAGGTAGGAATATTGTCTTTACTCGTAATCCGCATTACGTGGACGGTATGCAAGATGGATATCAAAGATTTCTTCAGCCAGATGGGTCTGGCAGTTTTGGTAAGTTGGATTAGAGTATAAGCCTATGTTGTCCATCATTATATGTTCCGTCTCTCCGAAACGCTTGCAGGTGCTGACCGACAGCATAGCCTCTACAATTGGCGTGGCATACGAGTTGATAACCATCGACAATCGCGAGCGGCACTGGCCGATAGCCAAAGTATATAACTATGCAGCTGCACAGGCTAAATATCCTTATTTGCTGTTTGTGCACGAAGATGTCATATTCTTGACTCCGGGTTGGGGCAAGATTTTCGAACGTAAACTGGCCGAACCCGACTGTGGTGTGATTGGGTTTGCCGGTAGCCGTGCAAAGTTGAACACTTGTTCCGGCTGGTGGACGGGTAACGACGAGTTGGACTGCAGTAATTATTGGTACGTCGATGAGGCCGGTGTCCGACAGAAAGCCCGTGGCGGATTTTTCTCGGATGAACCTTTCTGCCAAGTCGCCGTGATAGACGGGTTTGCCATGTTTGTCCGAAAAGACGTCTGGCAAGCCGTGAAGTTCGACGAAACATTGTTAAAAGGCTTCCATTGTTACGATTTGGATTTTTCCATCATGACGGCCTTGCGCTACCGTAACTACGTGTGTGCTGCCTCGATAGAAGTGTGTCATCTGTCGAATGGTTCGTTTGAAAATTGTTGGATAAAGGAGACCATCCGCATACATCGTCGGAAACTACACACCCTGTTGCCATTGATTATCGGTGGGGAACGATATCTGACGAAGTATATCAGACGCGCGACCGATGCCGTTGCCTATAAGTTTCTGACCGATGCTATCAAGGTACGTTCACCTTACGCTGGCTGGCTGTTGCTTCAGTTTTGTTTCCGTCCGATGTCACGCAATCATTTCGACCGTCTGTGTGCAGCTTTCCGACTGTTTTTCTTACGTCGGTAGTGGCGCTTTTATCACATCGGTGTTGAGGCTTGGTTACCGCGGTGGCCGCGTGTGGTCATGCCGGTGTCTGGCCTTGCCCACCGTTGTGACACAGCCGGTTTGTGCGTCCGCAGCCGTTGGTCTCGGAAAGAAAGATGTTGAAATATCTATGAACTATGCTGAAATATATCGATTTATATCCTATCTTTGCGTCTCCGAACCCAATTCATGACCAATTAAATGAAAGAATTTTTGCAGTTGATGCGACGTTTCGTGTCGCCGTATAAGAGATACGTAGTGTGGGCTGTGATGCTGAACATTCTCTCAGCCATATTCAATGTGTTTTCATTTACGATTCTCATTCCGATTTTGCGCATTTTGTTTAAGATTGATTCTCAGGTGGTTTACGAATTCATGCCTTGGAACTCGGATGCCGGCCTGAAAGATATCGTAGTCAATAACTTCTATTATTCCGTTTCACACTTGATTGAAACTTACGGTTCGCACGTGACCTTGTTGTTCTTAGGCTTGTTTTTGGCATTTATGACCTTGCTGAAAACGTCGTGCTACTTTGGGTCTACGGCTGTTTTGATTCCGTTGCGAACGGGAGTTGTGCGCGATATTCGTGTCTTGGTCTACTCTAAAGTGTTGTCTCTTCCGCTTGGGTTCTTTTCCGAAGAGCGTAAGGGAGATATCATGGCGCGTATGAGCGGCGATGTGGGCGAGGTGGAAAATTCGATCACCAGTTCTATCGACATGCTGGTGAAAAATCCGATTCTGATTATCATTTATTTCACAACATTGATCATAACCAGTTGGGAGTTGACGCTATTCACGATTATTGTCTTGCCGTTTATGGGCTGGGTGATGGGTGTTGTCGGCAAGAAACTGAAACGTCAGTCGCTGGAAATGCAGGGAAAATGGAGTGATACGCTTTCGCAAATGGAAGAGACACTTGGCGGGTTGCGCATCATTAAAGCCTTTATTGCCGAACAGAAAATGATAGACCGTTTCCGTACGTGTAGCGACGAACTGCGCACGTTGAGCAATCGTGTGGCTACCCGTCAGGCATTGGCGCATCCGATGAGCGAATTTCTCGGCACCTTGCTGATTGTTACGGTGCTATGGTTTGGTGGCTGGCTGATTTTGGGTGACAACTCATCGATAGATGCGTCTACGTTTATTTTTTATATGGTGATTTTGTATAGCATTATCAATCCGTTGAAAGAGTTTGCCAAAGCAGGTTACAACATCCCCAAGGGATTGGCCTCGATGGAGCGTGTGGACAAAATTCTGAAAGCGGAGAACCCGATAAAAGAAATCGTCAATCCGGAGGATCTGAAAGGCTTGAACGACAAAATCGAGTTTCGGCACATCACGTTCAGCTATAACAACGGTCAGAAAGAAGTGCTTCATGATATCAATCTCACGGTACCCAAAGGTAAAACCATCGCTTTGGTCGGACAGTCGGGATCGGGTAAATCTACGCTGGTAGACCTGTTGCCGCGCTATCATGATGTGCAGGAAGGCGAGATTCTGATTGATGATGTGAACATTAAGAATGTACGCATCAAAGACCTTCGCAGCCTGATAGGAAATGTGAATCAAGAAGCCATTTTATTCAATGATACGTTCTTCAACAACATTGCTTTCGGGGTTGAGAATGCAACGATGGAAGAAGTGGTTGCTGCTGCTAAAATTGCCAATGCGCACGACTTTATCATGGAGAAAGAAGACGGATATAATACCAATATCGGCGATCGCGGTAATAAACTTTCCGGAGGTCAGCGTCAGCGAGTCAGCATCGCACGGGCTATTTTGAAGAATCCGCCTATCCTAATTTTGGATGAGGCTACTTCGGCACTCGACACGGAATCGGAACGGTTGGTGCAAGAGGCATTGGAACGTTTGATGAAGACGCGTACTACGATTGCCATTGCCCATCGGTTGTCAACAATCAAAAATGCTGACGAGATTTGCGTGATCTACGAAGGACGCATCGTGGAGCGCGGTAAGCACGAAGAATTACTGAAACTCAATGGCTATTACAAACGTTTGAACGATATGCAATCGCTGAATTAGTCGGCGGATGCGATGGATTGACCGCATTGTGTTGGCGGTTAATTGTTTTTATTTTTTAACCTAAACTTAATCTAAAGCAGATGAGACAAACACTGTATTTAAAGAAGTGTATACTTTTGGTAACGATTACCTTGTATACTTACGCAAGCTATGCTGGGACGCCGGCTGAGGATGTTTCGAAAGAAGGCGTAGAGGCCACTGTCAGTCTTAAACCCGGTATTCAATTCCTCCATGAGTCTTGGAACGAGATTGTGGACAAGGCAAAAGCAGAAAACAAACTGATATTTATTGATTTCTACACCCAGTGGTGTGGCCCGTGTTTGAATATGGCCGAGACGGTATTTACCCTTCCGGCTGTTGGCTTGTTTTATAACGAACATTTCGTTTGTGCCAAGATTGATGCCGAAAACAGAGAAGGAGTGGAGCTGGCAAAGCGATATCAAGTGCGCAGTTATCCGACGTATATCTTTGTTGATCCGTTCACCGGAGAAATGATACACCGTAGCAGTAGTCGCCAGACAGCCGAGCAATTTATTCAGACTGGCCGAGGTGCCTTGGAACCATCGTTACGCTCGTTTTATCTGGAAGAACAATATGCGCAGGGCAATCGTGAACGGAATCTCTTGATAAATTACATCTACTATAAACATTCGATATATGCCCGCCAAAACGTAACGGAAGCTTTCGATGAATTGATGAAAGGAGGTGCAAAACTGACTGAAGCCGACGTATGGTCGGTATTCGTGGAAACCATTACGGGCATGACTCCTTATTTGAAAGAAGTTTCAGACCATTATGCTGACTATTGCCGGATTTTCGGCAAAGAAGTTGTTGATGCTAAGTTGGCTAAAGAGACGACGTATGGTGACTTGGCAGCTATTGAAGCCTTGTGTGATTTTGATGGAAAAGCTTTTAATTGCGAAATGATACGCGTCACACAGGCGGTGAATGCGAAACACTATGATGAGGCCATTCGTCGGATTGATATCCTAATTGCCGATCCTGCGATCGATCAGCAAGCACTGATTGCCCGGTTGAAGTATATTGTTTCGCTTTCGTATCGCAGTGAGAGATTCCCGGACATTTGGTTTAACAAGTGTGTGGAATATTTGCGATACATAGCTTATAATCAGACGGACCGCGACGATGCTATGATTCATCAGGCGTATGCTGATGCTTTGGAGAAACTGTTGAAACGCATTCCGGCCACAGACGGTGTTCCTGCATCGTTGCTTGCGGAACCTGCACATGGGAAGCCAACTTATTCTATGCGCTCGGATGCGCTGAAACCTAAGCCTACGGCAAAGAAATAGGAAAGACTCTCCCTTTTGTTACCACATCCTATATCGTTTATGATTGTCGTTCTTGTTTGTGATTAGCAGGAGCTTCTCGTTTCGTAAGGAATGTTTTTTGTTATCGGGTTATAAGTCGTGCTGTTTTTTGAGGAAAGCAAGCAGTCCAGCACAAGCGTCTTCCAGAATATCCAAAACGTTCTCGAAACCGGAAGCTCCTCCATAATAAGGGTCAGGGACGTGGTCTGCTGTCTTTTGCTGGCAAAAGTCGGTCATGCGACAGATTTTCCGTTCCTCATCTACTCCGGGAGCACGGTCTTTAAGGTCTTGTATGTTGCGGTCATCCATACCGACAATCAAGTCAAAATCATAAAAGTCTTTTGTTTTGACAGGACGTGAGCGATGAGTTAACGTATAACCGCGGCGGGCGGCATGCATGCGCATGCGACTGTCTGGAAGTTCACCCTCATGATAACTCAAAATGCCGGCGGAGTCTACAGTGATTTGGCCTTCCATCCCTTCTTTGCGCATCAGTGTACGCATAATCTCCTCAGCAGCCGAAGAACGACAGATATTTCCCAAACAGATAAAGAGTATCTTTTTCATAATCAAACAAGTTTTGAATATAATCATGGTTGAGTCCCTACATGGGGTCAACATCATAATAAACAATTAGTGAGCGAAAACGCTCATCTTCCATTAGGTTGTGTTGCACCGTCTGAAGGTATTCGCGAATTTTGGCGAGCGAAAGCTGTTGTTCGAGCTTAAGCACAATTTTCTTGATGAATAATTGCTGTATGCGGGCTACGGGTGGCCGGTCCGGACCAAGCACACGGTTGCCCAAAGCCGTGCGAAGTTGTGCGGCAAGCAATTGGGCAGCTTGGTTCACTGTTTCTTCTTTGCGGTGTTTCAGGTAGACGTAAATTAGCCGATAAAAAGGAGGATAATGGAATATGCGACGTTCTTCCGTCTGATTGTCGAACATTTGTCGGTAGTTGTTGGTAACGACTTGTTGGATAACCGGCAGTTGGGGTGACTTGGTTTGAAGAATGACCAATCCGCGCTTGTCTCTCCGACCGGCTCGTCCGGCCACTTGTGCCATGAGTTGGAAGGCATGCTCGTGTGCGCGAAAATCCGGATAGTTGAACATGTTGTCGGCATTGAGAATCCCGACTACACTGACATGCTCAAAGTCGAGTCCTTTGCTGACCATTTGTGTACCAATCAGAATGTCGGTTTTCCCATTGGCAAATTCGGAGATGATGCGTTCATAGGCCGAACGTGTATGGGTAGTGTCGAGATCCATGCGGGCTATGCGGGTTTCGGGGAACAGCATTTGTATTTCATCTTCGATTTTTTCTGTTCCAAATCCACGATTGAAGAGCTCAGTGCTGCCACATGCCGGACACGAGTGCGGCACGGCATACGTACTTCCACAATAATGGCAGGTCATTTGGTTCAGTCTCTTATGATAAGTCAGGCTGACATCACAATGTTGGCATTTGGGAACCCATCCGCAGACCTTGCATTCCACCATTGGCGCAAAACCGCGTCGGTTTTGAAAAAGGATGATTTGTTCGCGGCGTTCCAATGCATGGCGTATTTCAAGCAGCAGTTCGGGAGAGAAAACGCCGTTCATCATTTTTTTTCGTCCCAGTTCTTGAATGTCGACCACATGTATCTCAGGCAGTTGGATGTCTTTGTATCGTTCGGTCAATTCCACCAATCCATATTTCCCGTTTAGTGCATTCTGATAGCTTTCTACGCTGGGAGTTGCCGTTCCCAGCAACACTTTGGCTTGATACATAGAGGCCAGCACGATGGCTGCACTGCGAGCATGATAACGCGGTGCGGGGTCTTGTTGTTTGTAGGTAGTCTCGTGTTCTTCGTCGACGATAACCAGTCCCAATTGTCGGAAAGGCAAGAATACAGATGAGCGAACGCCTAGAATGATGTCGTAAGAAGCGGTGTCTTTCAGTTGCTTTTGCCAGATTTCCACTCGCTCGGCATCCGGGAACTTGGAATGATAGATGCAAAGGCGCGTGCCGAATACCCGTTGGAGTCGCGTTGTGATTTGGGTGGTCAGGGCTATCTCGGGCAACAAGTAGAGCACTTGTTTGCCGGCATTGATGGTTTGATTAATCAGATGGATGTAGACCTCCGTCTTTCCACTGGATGTGACACCATGAAGCAGACAAATAGCTTTCTCGCGAAAAGTTTCGACAATCTGGTTGTAGGCCTTTTGTTGCACCTCACTGAGCGGGTGAATCCGGATGGTCGGCCTGTTGTTTTTAGGCAGTCGACCGATTTCCTGATGATAAACTTCGAAGATTTGCTTTTTCACCAGACTGTTGAGGATGGCAGACGGGATTCCGGTACGGTTCAGTAACTCCTGCCGGGTGACTTCTTTCAACGTGTCAGTTGCCTGCATGCGGCCGGACAGTTCGACGTATTTCATCAGCAATGCCAGCTGTTTTGGGGCTTTGCCCAGTTCGTCGAACAATTGGTGCAGATGCGTATCGTCGGTGTAATTGTAGGTGAGTCTGATGCGTGCTTCAGTCTTGGGCTTATAGTTGCGTTTCAGCTCTTCTTTGAGGCCGATTACTCCCTTGTTGAGCAAGTTGTTGACGAGTGGCAAGATGTTTTTCTGTCCGCTAACTTTTTCCAGTTGCGAGACAGTTTGCTCCGGAGCCTTGGCCAGCAAATCAAGCAGCTTTTGTTCGTGTGGTGAGAAGGACTGGTCAGTCTCTTGTTCAGGCTTGTACACCACGACGGTTTCGCTTTCGAGTTTCATGCCCGAAGGCAAGGCTGCTTTATAGACGTCGCCCAATGTGCAAAGATAATATGTGGCAATCCATTCCCAAAATTTGAGTTGCTGTGGCAAGAGGATCGGGTGTTCGTCTAAGACTTCGGTGATGTCTTTAATCTCGTAATCATCCGACGGCCTATCGTGTTTTCGCACGACAATGGCTGTGTAGAATTTCTTACGACCAAACGACACGATAACCCGACTTCCAACTTGCACTTTGTCGTGAAGTGGTTCGGGCAGAGAATAGGTATATTGTGTGGCTAAAGGCAGTGGTATGATAACGTCGATGTAAAGTTTCATAGTTATTTTTTCAGTTCCGGATAACTGATGCGGGTATGATAGGCCGCTTTGAGTTTGTCTTTAAACAGCGTTTTGATGGTTGTGATGTCTTTGAAGGTGACGGGGCATTGGGTGAAAAATCCTTCGCTGACTTGTGCATCGATGATTTTATCTACCAGGTTGTTGATATTTTCTTCCGTATACTCGGTCAGACTGTGCGATGCGGCTTCGGTGGAGTCGGCCATCATCAGGATGGCTTGTTCAGGGGTTGATGGATTATGACCGGGATAAGTAAACAAACTCTCGTCGACCGGTTCATTGGGATGTTCGTTCTTATATGAGATGTAGAAATACTTTGTTTTTCCGGATCCGTGGTGTGTGCTGATAAAGTCGCGCACGATTTTAGGCAGATTGTATTTATCTGCCAGTTTGAGCCCGTAGATAACGTGGTTGATAATAATCTGGGCGCTTTGCTCGTAAGTCAGGTTCTTGTGTGGGTTGACTCCGTTTTGGTTTTCGGTAAAGAATACCGGATTGCCGATTTTTCCAATATCATGATAAAGTGCTCCCGTACGGACTAGCTGGCTGTTAGCGCCGATTTTGTTGGCCGCTGCAGCGGCTAGGTTAGCCACTTGCATGGTGTGTTGGAACGTTCCGGGGGCATCTTCGGAAAGTTTACGCAGAAGCGGATGATTGATGTTGGAGAGCTCTACCAATGTGACATTGGAAGTGAATCCGAATGTCTTTTCAATGACGAATAACAACGGATAAGTGAACAGCAGCAGAATGCCGTTGATTAGGAAATATATATACATCCGGTAGTTTATTTTCGACAGGTCGCTTTCGATGATGAGTTCATAGGCAAAATAGAATGCCGAATAGGCAAGTGTGATGTAGAAAGCTGTCTGGAAGAGTTGGGAACGTTGCGACAGTTCGTTCAGACTGTATATTCCGGCGAGGCCGGCTACGACTTGCAGCAGGATGAATTCATTGGGGTTGTTTAATACGACAGAGCAGGTCATAACAACGATGATGTGGATCATGAACGCGGTGCGTGAATCCATAAACACTCGTACAATGATGGGTACGATTGTGAAGGGGAGCATGTAGACGATAGCTGGTTGATTGTGCATCGTGATTAATGACGTGATGATGGGGAAAATAATCATCAGGAAAATCAGCAGCAAGACGTTGCGTTTCGATGTGTAGTAGTTACGTCGATACATCTCCAGATAAATGAAGAAATAACCAAAAAGAATGCCTATGAAGAGAACTCGTCCGAGAATCGTCAGCCAATGTTGGCCGGTTGTATCGTTGCGTTTCAACAATTCTTTTTGATAGGAGATGAGTTTGTCATACGTGTTTTTGCTGATGATTTCGCCTCGGTCTATGATTTTTTCTCCACTTAACACCATACCTTGTGCTTCGGAAATGCCGGCTAACATATCTTCTTTGGCTGCTTGTGATTTTTTCTCGTCATATACCAGATTGGAAGTGATGTATAGATTGAGGTTGCTTTGTTGCAGAAAGGTTTTGCTGTAGCGAATGGTGTCTGAATGAATCAGGTATTCGTATGCGTCTTTAGGGGTGAATACTTGGCTGATGTTGCGTTGGATGGCCTGTTGCTTGTCGTCAATGATTCGGATGTTTTGGATGTTCTCTTCAGTCAGTCGTTCTTTGTCTTCTTTAGAGATAATGCCTGTGTCGTAGATTTTCTGTAGTTCATTTTCAATATGTTGCATGTATCTGTGGCCAGAGTTTTCTAAAAAGTTGTAGTTGAACGAAGCTTGTAATTTTTTTATTTGGTTTTCTTCAATCTGCTTGTCTTTGTTGAAGTAGGGACTGAAAGTCTTGAGCAGACTGTCTCGTTCTTGTTTAATCAGTTCTTCGTTTTTGTAGATTGGGAAATCGAATGTAGCGATGAGTTGTGCATATCGCCAAGGTTTTTCTTGTTGGAATATGTAGCTAAATTTGTTGTCGCGTATGAATAAAACTACAAGTAAGACAGAAGCTATATAGAGCATGCATTTAAAGACGATGTCTTTATGTTTTTTTTGTTGTAGACTCATAACTAAGGAGTTTCGTTTGTTATCAATGCGAATATATAGAAAAATATAATAGGTGCTAGAAAAATATTGTATTTTTGCGCACGAATAGAAGTTATAGACCATGTCAGAAAGAAAAGTTAGAGTACGTTTTGCCCCGAGTCCGACGGGTGCGTTGCACATCGGTGGAGTTCGTACAGCCTTGTATAATTATTTGTTTGCGCGTCAGCATGGCGGTGAATTGATATTTCGTATAGAAGATACAGATTCCAGTCGTTTCGTTCCCGGAGCTGAAGAATATATCATAGAGTCTTTTAAGTGGTTGGGGATTCGGTTTGACGAGGGAGTGAGCTTCGGTGGTGATCATGGTCCTTATCGCCAGTCTGAACGTCGTGATATTTACAAGAAATACGTAAAGCAACTGTTGGATGACGGTAAAGCTTATCTGGCTTTTGATACACCTGCAGAGTTAGAGGCTAAACGTAAGGAAATCTCCAACTTTCAGTATGATGCACATACGCGTGGTTCGATGCGTAATTCGTTGACCTTATCTCCGGAAGAAGTTGATAAACTGGTGGCGGACGGTGTTCAATATGTGGTTCGTTTTAAAATAGAACCTGATGAAGATGTGCATGTGAACGACTTGATACGTGGTGATGTTGTGATTAATTCCTCTATTCTGGATGATAAGGTGCTTTATAAGTCTGCGGATGAATTACCGACCTATCATTTGGCAAATATTGTCGACGACCATCTGATGGAAATAACGCATGTAATTCGTGGTGAAGAATGGTTGCCTTCGGCTCCGTTGCACGTATTGCTTTATCGCGCATTCGGATGGGCAGATACAATGCCGGAATTTGCCCATTTACCTTTGTTGCTGAAGCCGGATGGAAAAGGGAAGTTGAGTAAACGCGACGGTGACCGGCTGGGATTCCCTGTATTCCCCTTGGAGTGGCATGACCCGAAGACGGGTGAAGTATCTTCCGGCTATCGCGAATCGGGCTATTTGCCGGAGGCTGTACTGAATTTTCTGGCCTTACTTGGCTGGAATCCCGGCAATGATCAGGAACTGATGACGCTGGATGAGATGATAGCGTTATTTGATATTCACCGTTGTAGCAAATCTGGTGCGAAATTCGACTACATAAAGGGAATTTGGTTTAACCATGAGTATATCCTGAAGATGGACAATCAGAAAGTGGCCGAACTGTTTATGCCTGTTTTGCGAGAACAAGGTATAGAAGCGTCGATGGATAAAGTTGTGACGGTAGTAGGCATGATGAAAGGACGGGTGAACTTCATAAAAGAATTGTGGAACACTTGTAAGTTTTTCTTTGTCGCACCAACAGAATATGACGTTAAGACGGTTCAGAAACGATGGAAAGAAGATTCGGCATCCATGATGACACAATTGTCCAATTTACTAGCATCGTTAGATGATTTTTCTATAAAGAATCAAGAACGTGTTGTTATGAAATGGATCGAAGATAATGGTTATCACACAGGAGATATTATGAATGCTTTTCGTTTGACCTTAGTCGGAGAGGGAAAAGGACCTCACATGTTTGATATCTCGTCTGTGTTGGGAAAGGAAGAAACCATAGCCAGAATGAAACGTGCGATTAAGGAATTGAAATAAAATTCTGTCAGACATATTACGTCATTTATATTTACATGTATAGTTTAGTTATTTGTTTGTACTTGTGTGTCGTTAAGTTTGTTGCTTTGTTTAATAAGAGAGTATGTTTGATGGTGAAAGGGCATAGGAAAGTATTCGATATACTCCGCAACCGGATAGAACCCGGGCACAAGTATATTTGGTTTCACGCAGCTTCGTTAGGCGAATTTGAGCAAGGGCGTCCGTTGATGGAGCGTATTCGACGTGAACATCCTGAATATAAAATCTTGCTGACATTCTTCTCTCCTTCGGGATATGAAGTGAGGAAAAATTATGCGGGAGCTGATATCATTTGCTATTTACCTTTTGACACACCGCGAAACGTGCGTCGTTTCCTGAATCTGTCTAATCCTTGCATGGCGTTCTTTATAAAATATGAGTTCTGGCAAAACTATCTGAAAGGTTTACGGCGTAGACAGATTCCTGTTTATAGTGTCTCGTCCATTTTTCGTAAAAATCAAGTTTTTTTTCGTTGGTATGGTGGAAAATATTACAAAGTATTGACGTGTTTTACCCATTTGTTTGTGCAAAACGAAGTTTCTAAATCCCTATTGGCTACTTTAGGAATCAAAAACGTAACCGTTGTGGGTGATACGCGTTTCGACCGGGTCTTGGAAATCTGTCAGCAAGCTAAGCAGCTTCCATTAGTTGAAACCTTTAAACAGGACAGCCAAGTGTTAGTAGCCGGTAGCTCGTGGACTCCGGATGAAGATGTCTTTATCCCTTATTTTAACACTCATCCTGAGATGAAATTGATAATAGCTCCTCACGTCATCGAAGAAAGCCATTTGCAGGAAATTATCAGTAAGTTGCAGCGACCGTACGTGCGCTATACGCAGGCAACCGATGAAAACATTTGTCAGGCTGATTGCTTGATTGTCGATTGTTTCGGCTTGTTGTCGTCTATTTATCGTTATGGCGAAATAGCATACATAGGCGGGGGGTTTGGGGCAGGCATTCACAATGTATTAGAAGCTGCAGTATACGGGTTGCCGGTTATATTCGGGCCAAACAATCAGCGCTTTCAAGAGGCTCGGCAATTGTTGGCTACGGGTGGATGCTTTGAGATTCAAGGCCGGACGGATTTTTATCCATTGATGGATAGACTGCTGACCGACCGTACCCATCAAACTGAGTGCGGGCAGTTGGCAGGCCGGTATGTGCGCAGTTGCGCGGGAGCTGCAGACCGTGTATTGTCATACGTTTCATTGTAGTTTTATCTTTTTACCAAAAAGACAGTGCCCTTATCCGGATGGATTTGGAGCTGAAACTGTCTGTCGGCTGTGCAATTTGTGTTCAGAAAATCGCAACAG
>CAZEPM010000038.1:0-17039 GCA_964514145.1 uncultured Bacteroides sp. | reverse complement strand
CTTAAATAAAGTATTTTGTATAGGGCAAAATTAAGAATTTTATTAGGATAAGACAGTATATCAGTATCAAATTTATAGGTTATGACTCTGTTTCGGACTATCTGGATGTGCTGACTGTCCTGAACGGTTATTCTTCGTTTTTCTGTTAAGGGAAAGGCTATGCCCCAGACAGAGTAGCCTGAGTCAGTACGGTGACAAGGTGTAGTCCGGTCGTTGTCGGAGCTTAGTCGGCATCCGGATCATAGGAGGGAAAAAGACGACATGAGGAAGAAATGGAACATCGGTCGGTTCTTAATCTTCAGATTCAGTCGGAGGCTTTCTTTTTACCGTCGGCAAAGTTCTTTGAAATCACAGAAATCACAGTGGTTGATGTTTGTTGTTTGGCAGAAAGCCTGTGTGGGTGAGAAAATCTCTTCGAGCAATGTTTTCAGCCGGTTGCGGAATTCTTCGTCATATAATTGGAAATTATCGATTGCTGTTTTTTCTTTATATGCTTCTCCCATGAGGATTATTGGAGAGTAATCGGGGGATGCGGCTTTATGGATATAGAGTAGAGAGGGTGCTACCGGTAACGGTTGTTGACGAGTGAGGATAGCAGCGTACAGAAATGTTTGGAATACATATCCGGGGCGTTTGTCAGCAGGTGTAAAAAGTGATTCGATGTTGGCCGGAACGAATGGTTGGCCGCCGGTTTTGTAGTCAACAATGCGTAAGACACCCGACTTGCTGTCGATGCGGTCGATAATACCACCAATACGGACGACGATTCGACCACAATGGGTGTCAATAGGAAAGTCTTCATATACAGGCTGTTCTGTCCCGATGAGCGTAAAAGGTGCATAAAATTTATCTTTCTCTAGCAGTTGGCGTAGATAGGCTACGATGACTTCCGAGTTAATCAGCTGAATGCCGTTATATTTTGGTCGTTCATCGGGTTTTACTTTAAAGAATAGTTCTTTGAAGGCTGTGTCGACGTAATTGTGTAGTTTGGTTTGGTTTTGAATTAGTTTTTCTATGTCTTCTCGTTGAATTGTCTTTCCGTGTGCTGTCAGTTCGTCGTATAGCAACTGACATGAGCGGTGGAAAATGCTGCCGAACATGGCCGAATCGATTTCTGAGCTGACTTCATCGGTGGGTTTCAGCCTTGCGATGTAGTGGAAATAGAATTTCAATTGACAGTCTAAATACATGTTGAGCGCAGAGGGTGAAAAGAGTTGCTTGTTTGTTGCATTGAAGCGTTGATGCAAACGCCGGATTACTTCCTGTGTCTTGGGTATTTGAATCGTGTCGGAAGTTTGCGGCATTTGTCCGGCCGTAATGGAACTTTTGCGTATGTGGTGTGGGCTTTCGGTCAGCAGTTGCAACATGAAACGCGACATTTCACCTCGATTGAGTCCATCGGAAGCATTGTTATAAAGTAAGGCAACGTTTTCGGATCGCTGAATGAGTCGGTAAAAATAGTAAGCATATACGGCATTTTTATGGTCGATGAGTGTCATACCGAATGCTTTTCTCAAGTTATAAGGAATAAACGATGCTTCTCCGCCTTTTTTGGGTAGTTGTCCCTCATTGAGCGAAAGAATGGCTACGTTTTTGAAGTCGAGGTTGCGTGTTTCCAACACACCCATGATTTGCAAGCCGATGGCTGGCTCACCGTGAAACGGAATAGATGTGGCCGATAAGACTTTGTTTATCAGCCGTGAGAGGGTGATAGGACGTATGTTCAGTTCTCCGTTTTCAAGCAACAGACTGAAGCGGTTGAGCAAGGTGTATGATTTGAACAGCGATTCGCGATAAAGTTGGGCGAATGGATCTTGATCGTCTTGAGTATGTTGATAGATGGTGGCTACTTTTTGCAGTGTTGTTTCCAGATAGCGACACAGTGACAAGTTGGTATCACATGGGGTAAAAAGATGGGTCAGCAATGTATCTCTTTGCAGCTCGGCCGGCAAAGGGTAGAAGCGGTTGTATTGTGTCAGCTCGGTTAAAAGATGTTTGGATTCAGGTGAGAGACGGCAGATGTAAGGGTGCTTCAGGATGGCTGCCACCTGTGCGTAAACATACTGGCCATGTTCAGCTTGATAGCCTTCGGTTTGTAAGGCCAGCAGATTGTTGACTAAACTGTATGCCGGAGTTTGGGCAAGAGGGAATCCCATTGTGATATTGACATGTTTGACGGTATCATCGGGTAGTGAGTGGAATACGGGTTGCAGCAAATTTTCGTTGCAGAGTACTATGGCCGTTTCCGATTCTTTTGCCTTGCGATGACTACGTAACCAATCAGACAAGAAACCGGCTTGAGCTGTTTCGGTTGAGGCTGCGATGTATTCTATCTGTTTGGGAGAGTTGAATGTGTTGAAGTCCGTTTCCGGCAGTTCGGACGGGAAATCCTGCAAATTGCGTCGGATAAATTCGCCAGCCTCGTGGTTTGGAGTCTGCAAATAAGCGCAATCATAATCCCAATAGAAACGTGCTTTTCCTGCTTTCTGCAATTGACTGAATAGATAGTGTTCCACTTGATTGAGCACATTGAAGCCCACGAATATGTAGTGTTGATAAAGAAGCTGATCGACATTCAGAGTTTCGCACACGTCCCGATATAGCATCCCTTCGTAGGCTATGTTTTTTTCATGTAGCGTGGCTTTAAATTGACGATATATTTCTCCCATTACATTCCATAGCTTAATGAAGCGTTGTTTCAGTTGAGTGGTTTGTGTCAGCGAAAAGTTCTGGAAGAATTGTCGGATGGCTTCTTCTTGTTCTTCGCTGAGAAAGTCTAACTTGTCGTAAGCTTTCAGTTCTTGCAGATTGCTGAACAGTTTGTCTGCGTTTACGCGATTTTTGTCTATGTCGTCGAAATCACTGATTAGCAGTTCTCCCCAGAAGTAGAATTCGTCGAGCGTCTCTTTGCTTTGCGTAATGTTTTTGAAAATTCTGTAGAGATGGCAAACCAGTTCAATGGAATCGCCTACTTTGCAGTCAGTGAGCGAGCAAAACAGTTCGCTAATGGTTAGGTAAGTGGGTGACCAAATGGGACGTTGGGCGATGGCTGCCAGATGTTCGTTGAAAAATAGTCCGGCGCGTTTGTTGGGGAAAACGACGGCTGTATGTGAGAAGTCACCATGAAGTTTTTCGTATAAATCATTGGCAACGAGTTGGAGAAATGGTTTCATGACAAAAATAACTCGTTTTAAAAGTTTACCTTGACTAGTTCGTTTGAAAATACATACCAGACAAAGCCTTGTATGTCGGCATATCCCATTTGGTTTAGCAGTTGCATGTAGGCACGTACTTGTTCGTTATGGCATTCGTTCTTTTTTCCAAACTTAAAATCGACGACTACTGCTTGTCTGTCTTTTATCATTACGCGGTCTGGGCGACGTGTTTGGAGGGTATGATTTTCCATATAAAGGATGGCGTGTTCGTTGAACAATTCCCACTCACCCGAAAACCAGTCGCGTGCTTCTTTTCGTGAGAGTGCACGTTCGATGAGTGTGCGTATGTTAGCAGACGAAGATATGGAATCGAGCAAGCCGTCTAGTTCCATCTGCTTGAGTGTAGGTTCGACATCTGCTTCTGTGTGAATAATGGAGAACAGATAGTGCAGTAATCGGCCTTGTTTGATGTAGTGATCTTGTTCTTCTTCGGCGTTTTCTCCTCGGATAAAATCTGCCGAACGATTAGACTGACGAAAGTCTATCCGATGTTGGAATGACTCCATTCTGACCGGCCGACTTTCGGGTGGTATGGTGAGGGGATTGGTAGAACGTATTGTTTTTGTTTCTTCTGAAGGGCAGATATTTCCCCATTCAAATAAGGATTCTTCGCTGAATGTGAGCTTGAGTCGGGAAGCCGCTGAGGGAAGAGCATTGTATAATAGGTTGGAAATGGAGTTTTTCTTGTTTGCGTTGCTCCAGACAATCAGGTTTTTTCCGGCTCTGGTGAACGCAACATATAAGAGATTGAGATTGTCTACCCATAGTTGCAGACGTTCACGGTAGTAACTGTTCGCATAGGTGGATTGTGCCATTGAAGATGAATAGTTGACCGGAATAAGGTCTAACTGATTGAACGGGGCGTCTTCGGGTGTACACCATACCAGATGATTGTACACATCGCTCTCTATATTCCAATCACAGAAAGGTATTAAGACGGTATGAAACTCCAAACCTTTTGATTTATGGATGGAGAAGATACGGATTCCGTCTAGTTCTCCGGAAGGAATGGTTTTGCTACGTAATTTGTCATCCCATTGATGTAGGAATGTATCGAGATCGGACGATTTTTCTTGCAGATATTCCATTACGGTATCAAAAAAGGCAAACAAATAAGCGTCTTGTTCCTGTAGTTCTGAGAGACGGAAAATACTGAACAGTTTTTCAAGCAATTCAAAGAGCGGCATCAGACGTAAGTCTTCACTCTCATTCATAAATTCTTCGGGGAGATATGCTGTCAGATCGTGAAGGAGTAAAGTGTTCCAGTCTATTTCATGATGTAACACTTCTTTCTGGTAGACTGAGGCCAAACGTGCAAGTGCAATGGTATTCTGATTATCGGCTAGGTAGCGCAGAGCATCTATCAAAGCGCTGATACAGACAGATGCGTCTAGGCGAAAGGCTTCGTCTGATACGATGCGATAAGGGAGATGCTGACTGAAATAATCGGCGATAATAGGAATGTTTTTATTCTTGCGTACAAGGATTGTAATGTCCGAGAGCTTTACTCCCTGCTTTATTAGCGAATCTACTTGCTCACCTAGTTGATGTAGAGTATCTTCTACGTAGTTATGATCACGATCATCCGGTAGAAAAGCGATTCTGACATAACCGCATTCTGTGGTACGAGGAGATTGCTGACGAACATCTTTATAGGCTTGCATGAGTTCGTAACAGTCTTGTCCGTTTTCTTCTTTATACAAGGAATTAAGCCATTGACTCCCTGCGGTAAAGATTTCGTTGTTGAAATATATGATACGGCTCTCACTTCGGCGATTGATATCCAGTGTTTTCTCACAAATGGGATAGATACCGGCCATCTTGCCTTGCAGGTTATTAAGAATACTCCAGTCTCCGCTTCGCCAACGATAGATGGATTGTTTGACATCGCCCACAATGAGACTGTTTGCTCCTTGCGACAGACCTTCGAGTAATAGCAACTGGAAATTGTTCCATTGCATCCGTGAGGTGTCTTGAAACTCATCGATCATGACATGGTAGATAGATGCCCCCATCTTTTCGAATATGAACGAAGAGTCTCCTTCTTGCATGAGCTGACGTAAGAGGTTATTGGTGTCTGAAAGTAAGAAGCGGTTTTCATGTTGATTGAGTATTCGCACTTCTTTGTCGATATAAGTCAACAGTCTCAGATGGTTCAGATAGCGTAATGAAAGATCGCAGGAACGCACTGTTCGGTTGGCTTGTGGGCGGAAGTTCTCACAAGACCGCAGTAAGTCGGTTAGTTGATTTTCTGCTAAAGAAATAATCTGGTTGCGAAAGCGTGATGTTTTTGATGTCCAGTTGTTTGGAGATTGGAGACATTTCTCTACCGTACTATTACGGATGCTGTCGTCGTAGTTGCCATTGCGTAGTTTGACAAAATAGCTCATGATGCCATTTTTCCCACGTATCAGATCTTCTGGTTGCAGACCTTCGGATTCGATAATGCCGAAGAACTGATCGGCAAGACTAGTCATAAGGTCTTGAGATTGTCTCTTTAGTTTTTCCAGTGTGTTTTTATAAGAAAGGATGTATTGCGGGTCGCGTAGTTTTTGTCGCAGTTTGTCACCCCGTTCAATATAGGTCTCGTTGAAAATATTGTGTCCGAAAGACTTGATTTCTCCGGACACGTTCCAACGTCTATCACCGGCAATACGTTCTTGTATGAACTCAAGCAACCATGTCAACAGTTGTGAGTGTCGGTCAAGATGTTCAATCATGGTGTCGACCGCTTGGCTGAGCACTTCGTCGTTGTTGAGCGTGATGGTTAGGTTCGCACCCAATTCCAATTCGCGGGCTAGGTTGCGCATGACAGATTGGAAGAACGAATCAATGGTTTCCACCCGAAAGCGGTTGTAATCATGAATGAGTAATGAGAGAGCCCTTCCGGCCTGTTTGCGGATTACTTCGTCTGTCAGTTGCAAGTCCTCGCAGATTTGTTTAAGATATGCATCAGAACCCGTATCACCCGTGGCTATACCGAAAAGTTGTCCGAGAATACGTTCTTTCATTTCTGTAGTAGCCTTGTTCGTAAAGGTTACGGCGAGAATATTGCGGTAGGCTCGTGGATTGTTAATCAGTAACTTGATGTATTCCACTGCTAATGTAAAAGTCTTTCCGGAACCAGCTGAGGCTTTATACACAAGTAGTTCGGAGTTTTGATACATATACTTGAGGCATTTTTATGGATTCTTCTGGTTTATCCGTTGTTTCTCGTACGCCTTGTATTGTCTTGTTACAATTTCACGTCTTGATAAAGATAGCGCTTGATGCTTTTCTTTGCCGTCTTCTCAAATTCTTCAGGCCAGATTTTGATACGCGAAATTTGCGAATAAGTCGGAAGTTGTTGATTCAGTTCGTGACGGTTTTGCTCCATCAGTCGTTCGATTTCTTCAGGTGAACGAATGTTTTCGCCCAATTCGCTCCAGTCGGGATAGACGAGTGCTATGAGTTTTTCATGGTTGAGTATAACAATCGATTCAGATACATAGAGCATATTGTTCAGTTTAGACTCGATTTCTTCCGGATAAATGTTTTGTCCGGAAGACGTAAGAAGCATGTTTTTACAGCGTCCCTTGATGTAGATAAATCCGTCTTCGTCCATTGTCGCCATATCTCCCGTATGGAGCCAGCCTTCTTCATCGATAACTTGTCGGGTAGCTTCTTCGTTTTTATAATATCCCAACATGACATTTTCTCCCCTACAGACAATTTCTCCGGGTATGTCGTAAGGATGAGACGATAAGATTTTTATTTTCATGCGTGGAACCACTTGTCCGCAAGACATATATTTCATGTTCTCCCAATAATTATGGCAAATGATAGGACCACATTCTGTCATACCATAAGCAATGGTATATGGGAAATTAATCCGTCTTAAGAAGGCTTCTACTTCAGCATTAAAAGGAGCTCCACCTATGATGATTTCGATAAAGTTTCCACCAAATACGGACATGGCTTCTTCGCGTGCTTTGGTCTTGATTTTATCGTTAATCAGAGGAACTTTCAGTAAGAACCGGCCAAGTGTTGTGTCAACCTTGGGCAGAATGTTTTTCTTGAAAATCTTTTCAATAACTAGCGGTACACAGGAAATCACGCGCGGACGTATCTCTGAAAAAGACTTTGCAATGATTTTGGGTGAGGGCATACGGGTAAGAAACCACAGATGGGCACCTTGACAGATTCCAAAGAGAAAGTCAAAGGTCATACCAAATACATGTCCCAGTGGAAGCATTGACACCATCGAATCGCCGGCTTTGATATGGATGCGCTCACGGCAAAGCATGACGTTGGATAGGATGCTCCGATAGGGCAACATGACACCTTTCGAATAACCGGTAGTTCCCGAAGTATAATTGATAATAGCCAATTCTTCGGGTTCTTCACGTCTGTAGCAGATGTGTGTAGAACGGAAATTCTTCGGGTATTTATTTCCAAACAAAGCGTTGAGTTGTTTTTTTGTTTCCGAAACAATGGCAGAACGTGACACGAGTATGGAAAAATCTTTCAAGCCGATGATGGCCTCCAAAGCAGGCATACAAGCTTCATTGAAGTTCTCCCACGACTGATCTCCAACAAAGAGCAGACGCGCTTCCGAATGATTGACAATGTAATGCACGTTGTCGGGCTTAAACTCGTGAAGAATTGGAACCGCCACTGCACCATAGGTGATTACTCCCAAAAATGCAACTACCCAATGAGCGCTGTTTCGTCCGCAAATCGCTATTTTGTCTCCTTTCTTGATTCCGGATATCTCAAGAATGATGTGCATTTTCTCTATTTTCCGGGCAATGTCTTTGTAACGCAGGGTTGAACCCTTGTAATCCGTCAGAGCATCGAGCTCCCAATTGTCTTTGATACTTTGTTCGATGAGGGCTATAAAACTTTTATTCATTGTTGTTAGATTCTGATGTGAATTGCACATTCTGTATGTAAGTGCGCACAAACATACGGAATTGCTATCATAGAAAGAGTTAATAACTAGCATGTTTACGTAAATTTAACAAGACAGGCGCAAACAGATTGCCTGAGACTTTCGAACTTTGCGCTGTTTTTCAATATTATAGTATAGATAGATTGCTTTTTCATGGATAAAACAAAGCCAATAGCCGCCTTGTTCGATTTAGACGGTGTTGTGATTGATACAGAGTCTCAATACTCCGTTTTCTGGCATCAACGTGGTGAATTATACTGTCCCGACGTGCCTTGTTTTGAAAATAAAGTCAAGGGGATGACACTCAATCAGATTTTGGATTCTTTGGGTGGATCGCCGGAACTGAAAGCTCGTGTGCGTGCCGACTTAAAAGATTTCGAGGCTCAAATGGTTTATCCGTATATTCCCGGTGTGATAGATTTTATAGGCGATTTGCGGGCACACGGAGTCAAAACAGCAGTCGTAACCAGTTCCGATGCTTCGAAGATGAGAAATGTTTATTGTGCTCATCCCGAATTCAAAACTCTTTTCGACCGTATTTTTATAGCCGAAGATTTTAAGGCTTCCAAGCCTGACCCCGATTGCTATCTGTTGGGCGCACGTGAGTTTGGCGTTCCCATCGGCAATTGTTTTGTTTTCGAGGATTCGTTTAACGGACTTGAGGCCGGTAATCGGGCTGGTATGCTGGTCATCGGACTTGCAACAACCAATCCGGCAGAAACTATTTGCGACAAAGCGTGTTGTGTGTTGACTGATTTTACCGGCTTTACGTATGAGAAAATGATGGCACTGGTCGATTGACAAAGGCAAGACACAAGATAATCGGCAAACAAGATAAGAGAATTATTATACAAAAAACTATGGCAGGATATATTCATAATGACACCAAAAAAGTAAGCACGCACCGTTTGATGGAAATGAAAGCGTGCGGAGAAAAAATTTCAATGTTGACGTCTTATGACTACACAATGGCACAGATTGTTGACACGGCCGGTGTCGATGTGATTCTCGTAGGCGATTCGGCTGCCAATGTGATGGCCGGATACGACACGACGCTCCCCATTACACTCGATCAGATGATTTATCACGGACAATGTGTGGTACGAGGGGTGAAGCGTGCGTTGGTTGTGATTGATATGCCTTTTGGCAGTTATCAGGGAGATCCCTACGAAGGCGTACGTTCGGCTGTACGCATCTTAAAGGAAACAGGTGCGGATGCAGTTAAACTCGAAGGTGGGGAAGAATTTACTGACATAGTGAAAACTATGGTAGGAGCTGGCATTCCGGTGATGGGACATCTGGGTTTGATGCCGCAGTCTGTTCACAAATATGGTGGCTATGGCCTACGTGCGAAAGAGCGTGCTGAGGCCGATAAACTGGTGCGCGACGCCCGCTTGCTTGAAGAAGCCGGCTGTTTCTCGATTGTCTTGGAAAAAATTCCTGCGTCGTTGGCAGCCCGTGTAGCCGGCGAGTTGAAGATTCCTGTCATAGGAATCGGTGCCGGAAACGGAGTCGACGGGCAAGTGCTCGTTGCTCAGGACATGCTGGGTATGGGTCAGGGCTTCGCCCCTAAATTTCTTCGGAAATATGCAGACCTACGCTCCGTTATGACCGATGCGGTGGGACAATATGTGCGCGATGTGAAAAATATGGAATTTCCTAGCGTGAACGAACAATATTAATTAAATGGCACAATACAGGCTCCATTCGGAGGAACATCAGACAAACGTGAAACTGTGGTCGGGTAATTTCTGGATGATTTGTCTGGCCAATCTACTGGTCTCTATTTCGCAATATATGCTGATTCCTACTTTGCCGATCCGGTTGCTGATGCAATTCGACTTAAAAGTGTGGCAAGCGGGAGGCATTGTGGCGCTTTCCGGCTTTTCGGTTTTTCTGATAGGGCCTTTTTTCAATTACTTGGTCGACCGGTTTCGCCGGCGCAATGTTTGTCTGATAGCCGTGTTGTTGGTTGTGTTGAGCATAGCCGGCTATTATTGGGCATCGACTGTGGCCATGATTATCTTTCTGCGCGTGGTGCAAGGAATAGCACAAGGTGCGGCTTTGATGGCCGGTGGCAGCACGTTGGCTATCGACCTCACACAATCGCCTCGTCGTACGGATGCCAACAATGCGTTTGCATGGTTCGGACGTTTGGGGCTTTCGCTCGGTCCTTTGGGCGGATTGCTCCTGATGCGTCACTTTGATTTCGAGATGGTCGTCATGGTGGCCGTCTTGTTCGGATTGGCTGGAGCTGTCTGCATATGGATGCTGAACGTACCCTTTCGTGCACCGCTTTACCCGTCCGTCTGTTCGCTCGATCGTTTTTGGTTGCCTAACGGCCGGCTAATGTTTTTTCAGGTTCTGTTGATAGCTGTCGGAGCCGGACTTTTGTTGGCCGTGATTCATTGGTATGAGTTTTATGCCTGTCTGATGGTGGGTTTTTGTTTGTCACTGTTGGCTTTGCAAGTAATTTTTCAGGAGGCAGACATTCGCTCGGAAATGGTTTGCGGAATGATTTTGTGGGTTGGAGGACTGTTATTGCTGATTTTTCATCACGAAGCGGCTTCGTTTTACGCCTCGGGCATCCTGGTCGGTTTGGGTATTGGCCTGTCGGCTGCTCGTCTGTTGATTTTTTATGTCAGACTGTCTCATCACTGCGAACGCGGGTCTGCCAACACTTCGTATTTGTTGGCATGGGAGCTGGGACTTTCCGTAGGGTTTTTCATCGGCTATTCCGGAGTTGTCGTCGGAATCGGTGCTTTTTGGATAGGTATCAGTCTGCTGGTCTTCTCCCTGTTGTTCTATCTGCTGATTGTCCACCGTTGGTATATGAGTCATAAGGTGCGCTAGTCAGTGTCAGACCTGTTGCGTTTACTGATTGGCTCTCAACAAGCTGGTGATCGGTCTTTGTTATGCCGGTAGACAAGGCCGGTTATGTTAATGGACCGGGCGTGGAATGGAAATTATTTTTCCCTCCGGGTAATTTTCTGCTATTTTTCTTTTATTTTTGCGTCCTAATAAAAAAAGAAATACAATAAAATGCACAATATGAGTAAGAGATTTACTGAATATGATCAACTCAACTTATCCCAAGTAAATAAGGAAGTCTTAAAAGAATGGGATGAGAATGATGTTTTTGCAAAAAGTATTGTTGAACGCGAAGGACATCCTTCTTTTGTGTTCTACGAAGGTCCGCCTTCGGCCAACGGCATGCCGGGTATTCATCACGTTATCGCACGCTCTATAAAAGATATTTTTTGTCGTTACAAAACGATGAAGGGCTATTTGGTCAATCGGAAAGCCGGTTGGGATACGCATGGACTGCCGGTAGAATTGGGCGTAGAAAAGAAGTTGGGCATCACGAAAGAAGATATCGGAAAGACCATATCCGTAGTTGAATTCAACAAGGAATGTCGGCAAGACGTGATGAAGTTTACGGAAGAATGGGTAGACTTGACACAGAAAATGGGTTATTGGGTAGATTTGGATAATCCTTACATTACATACGACAACCGTTACATCGAAACCTTGTGGTGGTTGTTGAAACAGTTGTATGACAAAAATCTTTTATATAAAGGTTATACCATTCAGCCCTATTCGCCTGCTGCCGGAACGGGGCTTAGCTCGCATGAATTGAACCAGCCGGGATGTTATCGTGATGTGAAAGACACAACGGTGGTGGCTCAGTTTAAAATGAAAAACCCGAAACCGGAGATGAGTCAATGGGGAACACCTTATTTTATAGCTTGGACAACAACCCCTTGGACATTACCCTCGAACACGGCGCTGTGCGTCGGCCCGAAGATTGACTATGTGGCTGTGCAGTCATACAATGGTTATACGGGTGAGAAAATAACGATTGTTTTGGCAAAAGCGCTTTTGTATACACATTTCAATCAGAAAGCTGAGGGACTCTCTTTAGACGAATATAAGCCGGGCGACAAACTGATTCCTTTTAAAATAGTGGGCGAATACAAGGGTACTGATCTTATCGGTATGGAATATGAACAGTTGCTTCCGTGGGTAAAGCCGGTTGCCGTAGACGACGATGGCAATTGGACAGTTGCTTCGGAACAGGCATTCCGTGTGATTTCGGGCGATTATGTGACAACGGAAGACGGAACCGGTATCGTGCATATTGCGCCGACATTTGGTGCAGACGATGCTTATGTGGCTCGTGCAGCCGGTATTCCTTCGCTGTTTTTGATTAACAAAAAAGGAGAGACACGTCCGATGGTAGACCTGACAGGTAAGTTCTATCTGTTGGAGGAGCTGAATGAACAGTTTGTCGATACCTGCGTGGATGTGGCAAAGTATAAAGAATACGAAGGACGATGGGTGAAAAATGCTTACGACCCTCAGTTTGTTGTCGATGGTAAATATGATGAGAAAGCTGCTCAGGCGGCCGAGTCGCTTGATGTGTATATCTGCATGAAGCTGAAACAAAACAATTTGGCATTTAAAATCGAGAAGCATGTGCACAATTATCCGCATTGTTGGCGCACGGATAAGCCGGTGCTATATTATCCGCTGGATAGTTGGTTTATCCGTTCTACGGCTTGTAAGGAACGCATGATAGAACTTAATAAGACAATAAAGTGGAAACCGGAATCGACCGGTACGGGACGTTTTGGTAAGTGGCTGGAGAATTTGAACGACTGGAATCTGAGCCGCACCCGTTATTGGGGTACTCCGCTTCCTATTTGGCGTTCGGAGAATAAGGAAGAACTCTGTATCGGTTCGGTGGAAGAACTCTATCAGGAAATAGAAAAGTCGGTCGCAGCCGGTTTCATGAAGTCGAATCCATATAAGGAGATTGGCTTTGTGCCAGGGGTTTACACAAAAGAGAATTATGACAAGATTGACCTCCATCGTCCGTATGTAGACGATATCATACTGGTTTCGGCAAGCGGGCTTCCAATGAAGCGTGAGATAGATTTGATTGATGTCTGGTTTGATTCCGGCGCAATGCCATACGCACAAATACACTATCCGTTTGAGAATAAAGAAGCGTTAGACAGTGGTCAGGTGTATCCGGCGGACTTCATTGCGGAGGGTGTAGACCAGACGCGAGGATGGTTTTTTACGCTGCATGCCATCGCTTCGATGGTTTTCGGCAGTGTGGCTTATAAAGCTGTGATTTCAAACGGCCTTGTTTTAGATAAGAATGGAAACAAGATGTCTAAACGATTGGGTAATGTTGTTGATCCATTTGTTGCGATTGAACAATATGGTTCAGATCCGTTGCGCTGGTATATGATTACGAATTCAGCTCCGTGGGATAACCTGAAGTTTGACACAGAAGGGGTGGATGAGGTACGTCGTAAGTTTTTCGGAACACTATATAATACGTACTCGTTTTTTGCTCTTTATGCTAATGTCGATGGATTTACCTATGCAGAAGATGAAATTCCGGTATCAGAACGGCCGGAAATAGATCGCTGGATTTTGTCGGTTATGCATTCATTAATCAAGAATGTCGATGCTTGTTATCAAGATTATGAGCCGACTAAGGCCGGACGTCTGATACAAGAATTTGTCAACGACAACTTGTCTAATTGGTATGTACGTCTGAACCGTAAACGTTTCTGGGGCAATGAAATGTCTGCGGATAAATTGTCGGCTTATCAGACACTGTATGTCTGTCTCGAGACTGTCTCGAAACTTATGGCACCGATTGCTCCATTTTATGCAGACCGTTTGTTTAAAGACCTTGTAGCAGTGACCGGTCGTGATCAGGCCGTATCTGTTCATTTGGCAAGCTTTCCGGAGAGTAATGATGATTTTATAGACAATGACCTGGAATCTCGTATGCAGATGGCACAAAATATTACCTCGATGGTTTTGGCATTGCGTCGGAAGGTCAATATCAAAGTTCGTCAACCGCTGCAATCAATCATGATTCCGATAATGGATGAGGCTCAGCGTGTTCATCTTGAATCTGTAAAATCGTTGATTATGAATGAGGTTAATGTGAAGGAACTGAAGTTCGTGGAGAACGATGGCGGGGTGTTGGTGAAAAAAGTGAAGTGCGATTTCAAGAAGTTAGGGCCGAAATTTGGGAAACAGATGAAAGCCATAGCTGCTGCAGTAGCTTCATTGTCGCAGGAGGCCATAACCGAACTCGAGCAGAATGGAGTTTATACCTTGTTATTAGCAGACGATAGTGTCCAGAGTGTTCAGATTACTACGGATGATGTAGAGATTTATAGCGAAGATATTCCGGGCTGGCTGGTGGCAAATGAAGGGAAACTGACCGTCGCTTTGGAAGTCACCGTAACGGAAGAGTTGCGTCGTGAGGGTATTGCCCGTGAGTTGGTAAACCGTATTCAAAATGTTCGAAAGAGTAATGGTTTTGAAATAACCGATAAGATACGTGTTGTCCTCTCTAAAAATTCTCAGACAGATGATGCGGTAAAAGAATATAATAATTATATTTGTGCCCAAGTTTTAGCAAACTCTTTGGAATTGTCAGACGAAGTTACTGATGGAACAGAACTCCACTTTGATGATTTCTCATTGTTTGTAAAAGTGGTCATAGCTTAAATCTTAAATTTATAATCAATATGGCTGAAAAGACTAGATATTCAGATGCGGAATTAGAAGAGTTCCGTGCGATTATTTTAGAGAAACTGGCGACGGCTCAACGTAATTATGACCAGTTGAGGGCTAGTATGATGAATGTAGACGGTAATAATGTGGATGACACATCGCCGACTTACAAAATTTTGGAAGAAGGAGCCAATACGCTATCCAAGGAAGAAACCACCCGGTTGGCTCAACGTGAATTGAAATTCATTCAGAGTTTGCAGGCTGCATTGGCACGCATTGAAAATAAGACATACGGTATTTGTCGGGAAACAGGAAAGCTAATTCCCGCTGAACGTTTGCGCGCCGTGCCTCATGCCACCTTAAGTATTGAAGCTAAACAAGCGAAGAAAAATAATTGAATGAAGCGCAATGAAAAACGCAAATTGCAAGGAAGAATTTTTAACTTCGTGCAGTTTGCGTTTTTCTTCTGTTTAAACACATAAAGAAGAATGGGCAAACTGTTGACAAAAGGTAGACTCTCATGGGGCGTTATAGGCTTGGTGTTGATCATAGATCAGATTATCAAGATCGCAGTCAAAACTTCCATGCGCTATCAGGAAAGTATTTGCGTTACAGACTGGTTCTATATTTATTTTACGGAGAACAATGGAATGGCTTTCGGACTTGAAATTGTCGGAAAACTGTTTCTGACGATATTCCGCATCATAGCCGTTGCAGCCATTGCATATTATCTCGTGAAAATCATAAAAAAGACCGAGGTTAAAACAGGGTTTATCGTTTGTTTGTCATTGATTCTGGCGGGAGCAGCAGGCAATATTGTCGACAGTGTATGCTATGGTATGATATTCTCAGAAAGTACTTCTTTTCAGGTAGCCCATTTTGTGCCTTGGGGTGAAGGATATTCCTCACTTTTTCACGGTCGTGTGGTCGATATGTTCTATTTTCCCATCATAGATACTAATTGGCCGGATTGGATCCCATATATAGGAGGAAATCGCTTTGTGTTTTTTAGTCCGATATTCAACTTTGCCGATGCGGCCATTAGTTGTGGCATTATCATTATGCTTTTGTTTTACAGTCACTCCCTGAACCATTGTTTGACTATCGACAAGAAAGACAATTCATGAAAAAGTTTCTTGACTACATCATCCTATGCCTGTTTTGTTGCACAGGGCTTGTTGCATGTAAAAACAAGATTCCTTCGAAAGTGATTCAGCCATCAAAGATGGAAAATATACTCTATGATTATCATCTGGCTCAAGCGATGGGCGATGAATTTTCAGGGGGTGAAAATTATAAAAAAGACTTACTCATACAATACGTTTTCAAGAAACATCGGGTAACAAAAGCCGAGTTCGATTCGTCGATGGTGTGGTATACGCGCAACATGGACAAGTTGAATGATATTTATAAGAACGTGAAGAAACGTTACGATTCGGCTGACCTTAGCAGTTTTACTTATAATTCAAGTGCCGGACGGAGAATGTTTCCCTCCGGCGATACGGTTAATATCTGGTCTGCCGAGTCGTTTTATGTCTTGACGGCTTCAGACTTGACCAATCGCATTGTCGAACAGATTCGGACTGATACGACCTTTCATCAGCTGGATCGTCTGTTGTTAGAGATGCATACGATTGATCTTTCGAAAGATACAGCTGATATGTATGCCGGATTGTCTATTCGTTACGAAAACGATTCTACCTCTAGCATTACGCAGATGTTTCAGGGAAGCGGCATACATCGATTGGAGATTAACGCTGACACTATGCTGATGAAGCAGATACATTGTTTCGTTTATTTGGATGATACGATTCGTGCGAACGAAGTTCCCTCGGTCGTGATTAGTCATCTTTCTTTGACCCGTTATCATGCACCTGACAGTGAACTCGAACAACTGAAGTTGCAGCAAGCAGCACAAGATTCGTTGGATACCGACAAAGAAATGGCCGATCAGATAGATCGGCAGGAATTGATAAAACCGGAACAAGATTCGGTTCACCGAATAAATCGCCGACTTTCTCCGGCTGAAATGCGTCGTCAGCAAGAAAAATAATTCCACCCTGTTTATGAAGGCAAAGTGTTACGGTGTTCATCGGTTAATCTCGGCAGCCGACACGTGTGAACTCATGCAGATTGTAGAAGTAACCGACGGAAAAGTGACATCCCATTATCCGTTTACGGCTGAAACCCCTTTTACTGAATGGTTGGGAGGAACACTCGTCTTGTCCGGATGCTTACAGATAGAGAGCAATCTGCCACAACCGGTAGAAACCATTTGTCAGCAGTTGTTGGCATGCCCCGGAACGTACGGATGGCATATCAGTGCCGATGACTGG
>CAZEPM010000037.1:0-17079 GCA_964514145.1 uncultured Bacteroides sp. | reverse complement strand
GTCATCCTCTTTTTTTATTCAACAAACGACAACTTGAAGTCTGCAATCCGGTCAATTCAGCATCAGAGTCATATAAGGATATTCATCTTTCCACAAGTGCTCGGGCAAACAGGCAACAGGAATCGGATGATCATATACTGCAGACAAATTCGTTTTCAGACACTTGCCTCCGGAAAGAACAAAATCGGCATTGTTTTCCTCAATCACCGGATCAATGACCGACAGGGTAGTTTCAATCCACGGATGGGTAGCAGCATAAACCGACAACAAACGTTCGGCATCAATTACCCGCAGCATACCCAACGGATGAACCGTGCAGTCGGCAGTGGCCGGATGAAGAATCTCCGCCTTTCCGACAGCCATCCGGCGGCAAACTTCGGACAACAATGCTGTCTTAACTGCCTCCGAGTCGACCTGCAACTCACTGACCCGACAACCGTCTGAACCCGGCAAGGCAAAAGCCAAACCGCAGACACAACCGTCTCGCCGTGCCACCCACAACTTGCCGTGCGACAAATACAGATCAGCCAGAATCACCTGAAAATCATCGGTCGTGTGCAACAGACTGCACGGATATCGCTCCATTGCCCGACTGAAATAAGCATATACCCCTTTGGCATCCTCGCTATATTCGCTAACCGTCAGTTCATCAAGCGTCTGAGATTGCGTCGACACAACCGTCCGCCCATAGCAGAAAAGCGATGCGTAACCGGATGATGAGTAGGCCTGAAACAGTTGGTGACCGGCCGGAATCAACGTGCTGACCACGTATCCATTGCTCCGCAAATGCCTATGGGTTTGTTGCAGCAAACGACACATATACCCCTGATGGCGTACATCGGGATGCGTACACACGCCCGAAAGATAAGCCGCAGGAATCATCTCGCCCCAAGTCTTCATTGGGTAAGGGATTGTCTGCAAAGCCGATACCACCCGCCCGTCTTCTACAATCGCCTCGTTGCGCTCGGGCTGATAGCGACAATCGAAATACAAATCCATGAATGCCGGCGTATCGTCGAAACACAAAGTCCAAAGACGGCGAACGGCTTCTTTCATTTCTTGCGGTTCCATAATAGTGCCATTTTCAGTTTTTAAGTAACGCGGTATATTTTTCCAATAAAAAGCAAGGATGGTAAGATAGTTTCGCCTTGCGCAGCCCTTCCAGCCCCAAATCTTCCTCACGGTTTATATAGATGTATGAATCGGGAATATGCCGCGCAAATTCATAATTTATCATGGTGTAGGCACCTTCGACCTCAACATCGGCCTTTTCCACACAAACATCAAAAGTCTGCTGATTAATCGGTGTGCCAAACGTAAAGGCCACGATGCGCCCGTCGACGTGTAACACCCCGCCACTTAGCCCCAATTCTCCAAAATGATTGAGCGCATCGGAAAGCGATTTCAGTTCATCTTCCAGTTCGCGCCGTTCGCGATCATCGGTCTCATTCAACAGACACCAATGGTGTGCAAGGGTCAGGCATTCGGGAACCAACTCAGGCACCAGTTCCTTATACTCATAATTGGGATAAGAACGCACAAACCGATTGACGTGGTTGCGCTTGGGCTGGTATCTTTTTCCTTTCAGCGTGGCAAGGTCTGTGCGCAGATAAATATAGTCGAAGAAGTCGCGATCGGCCGTAAACTCGAACCGTCCGGGCATCACAGTCTCCAGCATCGAACGCATATTGGCACACACGCCTTGCATACGAAACGAACAGTTCTCGCTGCGCGCGTCGTCAATCAACGCCTCGATCACAGGCTTTACTTCCCCCTCTCCTACCGGCATCATATACACCGGTTGCCCGTCTACATAGAATTTTATCAGCAAAAAACCGTCTTTTTCGGCAATGCGGGTCTGATAAAGGAAATGCCAACTATAGAGATTCGAAAACGACATATCACAATTTTGTCGGATACTTGTAAGCGTGTATGACTGTACCCTCAACTTGTCTGCCAAGGATATTTCTTTAAATGGAATCATAAAATAATTATACCATGTAGTGTTCACAAAAGTAAGAAAAAGCCTAAATTAATCCTGCATAACCTATATTTTTTCAAAAACCAGTTAGAAAAACCGGCTTTTTTGCTATGTAGATATAGCAATTTTCGTATTTTTGCATCATCATTATTTACTTTCAACCAGACATTGTAGAACTTTTAAATTAATACATTACCATGAATCTGATTAGCGAAATTGTTGCCCGCGCAAAAGCCAACCCGCAACGCATTGTCCTCCCTGAAGGAACGGAAGAACGTACACTGACCGCAGCCGACCGCGTATTGGCCGAAGGTGTAGCCCAACTGATTATCTTAGGCAATCCGGCCGAGATTAAAGCTGTAGCCGACAAGCTAGGCTTAAAAAACATTGATAAAGCGACTATCATCGATCCCGAAAACCATCCGAAAAAAGAAGAATACGCACAATTGCTCTGCGAACTGCGTAAGAAAAAAGGGATGACCATTGAAGAAGCCCGTAAATTGGTGCTCGACCCGCTTTATCTGGGATGCCTCATCATTAAATCGGGTGATGCAGATGGTCAGTTGGCCGGAGCTCGCAATACCACCGGCAATGTGCTTCGTCCGGCCTTGCAAATCATCAAGACCACTCCGGGAATCACCTGTGTATCCGGCGGTATGCTCCTGATTACCCAAACTCCGCAATACGGAGAAAACGGAGTGCTGGTAATTGGTGACGTAGCTGTGACACCGGAACCAGATGCTGACCAGCTCTCACAAATCGCCATTTGCACGGCACACACCGCACAAGCCGTAGCCGGATTCGAAGATCCTCGCGTAGCCATGCTGAGTTTTTCGACCAAAGGTTCTGCCAAGCACGAAGTGGTAGACAAAGTCATCGAAGCCCTGAAACTGGCCAAAGAAAAAGATCCGTCGCTCAAAATCGATGGCGAGTTGCAAGCCGATGCCGCTTTGGTTCCCTCAGTAGGTGCCAGTAAAGCTCCGGGCTCGGAAATTGCCGGCAAAGCCAATGTCCTTGTGTTCCCGAATCTCGAAGTCGGAAACATTGCTTACAAACTCGTGCAACGTTTGGGAAATGCAGAAGCTATCGGCCCGATTCTTCAAGGAATTGCCTGTCCGGTAAACGATCTCTCACGCGGATGTTCGGTCGACGATGTTTACAACATGATTGCCATCACAGCCAATCAAGCCATAGCTGCAAAAAAATAAATCAACCAAGAAGACCAAAAACATGAAGATACTTGTACTCAATTGTGGAAGTTCGTCTATCAAATACAAATTGTTTGACATGACGACCAAAGAGGTAAAAGCTCAGGGCGGTATTGAAAAAATCGGGTTAAAAGGCTCTTTCCTGAAACTGACGATGCCCAACAACGAAAAAGTCATACTCGAAAAAGACATTCCCGAACATACGGTCGGCGTGGAATTCATCTTCCAAATCCTGACAGACAAGCAATACGGCGCCCTCCAATCGCTTAACGAGCTCGATGCCGTAGGCCATCGCATCGTACATGGCGGCGAACGCTTCAGTCAGTCTGTCATTCTCAACAAAGAAGCTATCGATGCCATCTTGATTTGCAACGATCTGGCTCCGCTTCACAATCCGGCCAACCTTAAAGGTGTGGCGGCCGTGACTGCCATTTTGCCAAACCTGCCACAAGTAGGCGTTTTCGACACGGCTTTCCATCAGACTATGCCTGATTATGCCTACATGTATGCCATTCCACACGAGTTGTATGAGAAGTATGCCATCCGTCGCTATGGTTTTCACGGCACCTCTCACCGTTACGTGTCACAACGTGCCTGCGAGTTTTTGGGCGTTAAGCCGGAAGGCCTGCGCATGATTACCTGTCACGTGGGTAACGGTGGATCGGTATCGGCCATCAAAGACGGAAAATGTATGGACACCAGCATGGGACTGACTCCTCTCGAAGGACTCATGATGGGCACACGTAGCGGCGACATCGACGGCGGTGCCGTGACATTCATCATGGGAAAAGAAGGACTGACTGCATCAGGCGTATCGAGCTTGCTTAACAAAAAATCGGGTTTACTCGGTGTGTCGGGAGTTTCATCCGACATGCGGGAAATACAAGCTGCCGTAGATGCCGGCAACCCGAAAGCGAACCTGGCACAAACCATGTATTACTATCGTTTGAAGAAATACATCGGTTCGTATGCTGCCGCATTGGGTGGAGTTGACGTTATCGTATTCACAGGCGGCGTTGGAGAAAACAAAGAAGACTGCCGCGAACGTGCTTGCGAAGGACTGGAATTTATGGGTATCAAGCTCAACAAAGAACTCAACAAGACTATCCACGGCAAAGAAGCCATCGTCTCGACTCCCGATTCGAAGGTGAAAGTGGTGGTTATTCCGACCGACGAAGAATTGATGATTGCGACCGACACCATGCAGTTACTGCAAAAATAAGAGTTGCCACCGACCGTTACAAGCAGATAAACCCATCCGCAAACGGCCAGTCTGCAATCATGGTAAAGCAGAAAAGGCTCAGATACCCAACAGGACGAGCCTCTGCGTATGACCACAAACAGACTTTACCGAACAACGACTTCCCGACTCGATGATTTCAATCGAAACGGGAGGTCGTTTCGATTCCTTACTGTTATAGACGGTCGCCCACGTATGAGGAATATTTCTACACTCGTGAAGAAGCCATTACCCAATTCTCATCAATACATCCACCTGCCTTTACGACCTCACCAATCCTCTTATCTTCTCTTTAACAGGATTTTATCTAGTCCTTACCCGTATTCCGGCATTTTTTGGTACACAATTTGCACTACCGTTTTATCATTTTGACAAACAAACTATCTTTGCTATATATCTTCAAACAGATTTGGTCTATTAAACAAACGCTTATCACCCAAAAACAACATTCTTACTCATATGAAGCGATTATTACGGAGCAAAATCATTTTTCAGCGTAAAACTATCTACATTGTTCTCGCGTTAGCCATTGTGATTGCCCTTTATTGGTTTATCACGCATCGTCCCCAATCACAAGCCAATGAACCAGTCGTTGCCACCCAACTAGTGAGCCAGAACAATGTCAACATCTATGGTGAATATGTGGGTCGTATACGCGCGCAACAGTTTGTAGAAATACGTGCACGTGTAGAAGGTTTTCTCGAAGAGATGCTCTTTGAGGAAGGTACATATGTACGCAAAAATCAAGTGCTCTTTGTGATCAATCGCGATCAATATCAGGCCAAAGTAGACAAAGTGCAGGCACAACTCAACAAAGATCTCGCACAAGAGCGCAAAGCCCAACGCGATTTGGAACGTATCCGCCCACTCTATGCGCAAAACGCAGCCAGTCAGCTGGATCTTGACAACGCGATTGCTGCTTACGAAAGCGCCCAGGCTACCGTAGCGATGAGTGAAGCCGATTTGTTTCAGGCCGAACAAGAATTGGGCTACACCATTGTGCGTTCGCCCATCTCGGGTAACATCAGCGAACGTCTGGTCGATCTCGGCACATTGGTAGGAACTGGCAGCAAGTCTCTTCTGGCAACTATCGTTAAAAGCGATACCGTATTGGTGGACTTCAGCATGACAGCACTAGATTATCTGAAAAGCAAGGAGCGCAACGTCAATCTGGGACAAAAAGATTCTACCCGCTCCTGGCAACCTTATATCACCGTGACACTTGCCGACAACACCCAATATCCCTATCAGGGTTTGGTGGATTTTGCCGAACCGCAAGTTGACCCGCTTACCGGCACATTCTCCGTCCGCGCCGAAATGCCGAATCCTGATCGTGTATTGTTGCCGGGACAATTTACCAAAGTAAAGCTACTGCTAGACGTGCGTGAGAATGCCCTGACGATTCCTCAAAAAGCACTAATCATTGAAAAAGGGGGTGCCTATGTTTACGTTGTCCGTAAAGACCAGACCGTGGAAAAACGTTTCATTGAAATTGGTCCGGAACAAGGCAATCTGACCGTAGTGGAGCGCGGTCTCATTCCAGGCGAGGAGATCGTAGTTGAAGGTTATCACAAACTGCAACCCGGAGTAAAAGTACGCATCAACAACGAAATGCTCCGCTCTTATGATACTTCGACAGACACCACCGAAACTTCGTCAGAAGACATCATTGGTTCTACATTTTGACATGAATCTATTAAAAACAGCGTGAACGCATGAAAGTAAATTTCTTTATCGATCATCCCATATTTTCGGCGGTCATCTCCATACTGATTGTCATTGTCGGCATCATCGGACTGACCATGCTCCCCATCGACCAATATCCACAAATCACTCCGCCGGTAGTAAAAATCAGTGCATCATACCCCGGTGCAAGCGCAACAACGGTATCACAAGCGGTAGCTACTCCTATTGAGCAAGAACTCAACGGCACTCCAGGCATGCTCTATATGGAATCTACAAGCTCTAATTCCGGAGGATTCTCGGCCACCGTGACCTTCGACATCTCATCTGACCCTGATTTAGCCGCTGTTGAAATACAAAACCGCATCAAACTGGCTGAATCACGTCTGCCGGCTGAAGTGATTCAGAACGGTATCTCGGTAGAAAAACAAGCTGCCAGTCAGTTAATGACGCTGTGCTTAACCTCCGACGATCCTAAATTCGACGAAATCTATCTGAGCAACTTTGCCACAATCAATGTGCTCGATGTTATCCGCCGTATCCCGGGTGTCGGACGCGTGTCGAATGTCGGAAGCCGATACTATGCCATGCAAATCTGGGTACAACCAGACAAACTCGCCAGTTTCGGCTTAACCGTACAAGATCTGCAAAACACACTGAAAGACCAGAATCGCGAATCAGCCGCCGGTGTGTTAGGACAACAGCCCGTGACGGGGCTCGACATTACGATTCCGATTACGACACAAGGACGTCTGTCGACAGTCAGCCAGTTCGAAAACATTGTTGTCCGTGCCAATGCTGACGGATCGATTATCCGCTTGCGCGATGTAGCCCGTGTCTCACTCGAAGCCTCATCCTACAACACTGAGAGTGGTATCAATGGCGGAAACGCAGCGGTATTGGCAATCTACATGCTGCCGGGAGCCAACGCAATGGAAGTGGCACAAAAAGTAAAGGATGCCATTGAGTCTATCAGCCATAATTTCCCAGACGGAATGCACTATGAAATTCCGTTCGACATGACAACGTATATCTCTGAGTCTATCCACGAGGTCTACAAAACTTTGTTCGAAGCCTTGCTATTGGTCATCATTGTTGTATTCCTCTCACTGCAAAGCTGGCGAACCACGTTAATCCCAATCATTGCCGTACCGATATCTTTGATCGGCACCTTTGGTTTCATGCTAATCTTCGGATTCTCACTCAACATACTTACTCTGTTGGGACTGATATTAGCCATCGGTATTGTTGTAGACGATGCCATCGTAGTGGTAGAGAATGTGGAACGCATCATGGAAGAAGAACATTTATCGGCTTATGAAGCGACCAAAAAAGCCATGAGTAATTTGACCGGAGCCTTGATCGCTACCTCATTGGTGTTGGCTGCCGTATTTGTTCCGGTAAGTTTCTTAAGTGGTATCACCGGACAACTTTACCGACAATTTACCATAACCATTGTAGTTTCCGTATTAATCTCTACCATTGTCGCCTTGACACTCAGTCCGGTGATGTGTTCACTTATCCTGCGTCCGGCAGATAAAAAGAAGAAGAACATCATTTTCCGCTATATCAATTATTGGCTGCATATCGGTAACAACAAATACATTTATGCGATTCAACAAACCATCAAAAACCCACGCCGCGTCATGTGTGGCTTTGGTATGGTTTTGATTGCCATATTGCTCTTACACCGTATCATACCGACTAGCTTCCTACCGGTGGAAGACCAAGGCTATTTCACGGTTGAATTAGAACTTCCGGAAGGTGCTACTCTCGAACGTACACGCGTTGTAACCGATCGTGCCGTGTCATACCTAATGAAACAACCGGAGGTTGCCTACGTACAAAATGTTACGGGAAGCAGTCCACGAGTAGGTAGCAATCAGGGACGCTCTACGCTGACGGTCATTCTTAAACCGTGGGAAGAACGGGAAAACACGACCATCGATGACATCATGGAACGTGTCTATCAGGAATTCAACGAATATCCGGAGAGCAAAGTATATCTTTCTACTCCACCCGTCATCCCCGGTCTGGGTAGTTCCGGTGGATTTGAAATGCAACTCGAGGCACGAGGCGATGCCACATTCGAGAATCTGGTACAAGCAATGGACACCCTGATGTATTACGCTTCGCAACGCAAAGAACTTAGCGGACTTTCTTCGTCGCTGCAGCCGGAGATTCCCCAATTGTATTTTGATATCGACCGTGACAAAGTGAAACTCGCAGGGGTTCCGCTGTCCGATGTGTTTTCTACGATGAAAGCCTATACCGGTTCCGTCTATGTTAACGACTTCAACATGTTCAACCGCGTCTATCGGGTATATATTCAGGCAGAAGCTCCATATCGCGAACACAAAGACAACATCAATCTGTTTTTCGTTCGTGGCACAGATGGTGCTATGATTCCACTCACATCAGTTGGCAATGCCTCATATACAACCGGACCAGGAAGCATCAAACGCTTCAACATGTTTACTACTTCAGTCATTCGCGGAAATGCGGCCAAAGGATACAGTTCGGGACAAGCAATGGAGATTATGGAAGAAATTGCCCGCGAACATCTGCCAGACAATATTGGTGTGGAATGGAGCGGCTTGTCGTATCAAGAAAAACAAGCTGGCGGACAAACAGGAACCGTGATGGCATTGGTCTTCTTATTCGTCTTCCTGTTCCTGGCGGCTCTCTACGAAAGTTGGTTAATCCCGGCTGCGGTCTTACTCTCGCTTCCTATTGCCGCACTCGGTGCCTACTTAGGTGTCTGGACTTGCGGGTTGGAGAACGATGTGTATTTCCAAATCGGACTAGTCATGCTGATGGGACTAGCAGCCAAAAATGCTATCTTGATTGTTGAATTTGCCAAAGAGCGGGTAGACCATGGCGCCTCCTTTGCTGAAGCGGCTCTACATGCTGCCCATCTGCGCTTCCGCCCAATCCTAATGACCTCGTTAGCTTTTATCCTCGGAATGTTGCCAATGGTCATCGCACATGGTCCGGGAGCTGCCAGTCGTCAAGCTATCGGTACAGGTGTATTCTTCGGCATGATTTTCGCCATAGCCGCAGGTATTATTCTCGTGCCATTCTTCTTTGTCTACATTTATAAAGTAAAAAACAAATATATACGCAAAACATAAGCCGACAAATCATGAAATGTTTCATATATTCTACTGTCTGTTTCTTTATGCTGATTACAATGCTCTCTTCATGTCAGCTAGGCAAGCACTACACCCGTCCGTCGATCAATCTGCCTGAGAATCTCGACAGTCTGGCAGTTGACAGCTCATCGATTGCAGACTTCCATTGGTGGGAAATCTATACAGACACCACTCTACAGGCACTTATCTACCAAACATTGGAATACAATAAAGATATGCTTTCCGCTACTGCCCACATCAGAGAAATGGCTGCACTGAAACGCATAGACTTGGCTAATCTCTTTCCGCAAATAAACGGACAGATCTATACAGACAAAGAAGCTGAAAACTATGGCGGCAACAGTTATAAATCGACTCCGGAATATTCCGCCAAGCTACTTGTGTCTTGGGAAATCGACCTTTGGGGAAATCTGCGCTGGGCAAAGGACAAAAGTACTGCAGAGTTTGTAGAAAGCATCGAGAACCAACGTGCCTTAAAGATGAGTTTAGTAGCACAAGTAGCCCAGTCTTATTTCGAACTCGTAGCGATGGACAATGAACTGAACATCACCCAGCAAACACTCAAAGCACGCGAAGAAGCTTTGCACTTGGCTAAAATCAGATTTGAAGGCGGATTAACTTCTGAGATTCAATACCAACAAGCACAAGTAGAATATGCGCGCACAGCCACCCTTATCCCCGGTCTGGAGCGAGACATCGCACTAAAAGAAAACGAAATATCCGTTTTGGCCGGACATTTCCCGAGCAGAATAGAGCGAGCACGGCTACCGGAGAACATCAAACTGCCGGAAACACTCCCTGCCGGATTGCTTTCCACGTTACTCGAACGCCGACCAGATATCCGCGCTTCCGAGCAAAAACTAATTGCAGCAAATGCAGAAGTTGGTATTGCTTACACTAATTTCTTCCCGAAACTGGCATTGACGGCTCACTATGGACTCGAGAGCGATGAGTTTAAAGACTTTTTACACTCACCCTATCATTTCCTGAGCGGCAACCTGCTCGCACCGCTTTTCGACATGGGTAAAAACCGTGCTGTGCTCAAAGCCCGAAAAGCAGCCTACGAAAGTGCCGTATATCAATACGAGAAAACCGTTCTGTCGGCATTTAAAGAAGCTAGAAACGCAATCATAGAATTCAGTAAAATCAAAGACATTTACGACTCACGCCTAAAACTGGAACAAGCCGCCCGAAGCAATGCCAACCTTGCAGAAAAGCAATACATACAAGGTAGCATCAACTATCTCGACCTGCTCGACGCACAGCGTACGTACTTTGAGGCACAAGTAAGTCTCAGCAATGCCATACGCGACAAGCAGATTGCACTCGTCCAACTCTATAAAGCGTTAGGCGGCGGATGGGAATAAAGAAATCACAAGGTAATTTTGCTCAGAACTTCGTGTCACCTTCAACGTAATTTTCCAAAAACAAGTATTCGCCGTCGAACACGGCATAGGTGAATGAGGAAATCCAATCGCCCAGAATCATCATACGGCAGTTATGCGCCAGCATCAAGTCGAGTTCAATATGGCGATGTCCATAAATAAAAAAGTTAATGGTAGGATGGTTCTTCAGGTACTCTTTCGAATAGAGCACCAAATGTTCTTTGTCCTCTCCCATATATTCCACCTCTTTATTGTTTTCCCGTTTGAGCCGGCTATGCTTAGCCCACGTCAGTCCAAGCTCCATACTCCAACGCGGATGCAAGCCGGAAAACAGACGCTGCAACGTATGGCTATGAAACAGGGTACGCAATAACTTAAATTTACGATCCGGGTCACCCAGTCCGTCACCATGTGCCAAGTAAAACTCTTTGCCGTAAATTTCGCACGTCAGCGGTTCGCGATGAAGAATCACCCCACATTCCTTCTCCAGATAATCACCACACCATAGGTCATGATTCCCCGTAAAGAAATGTACTTCGATATCGTGGTCTGTCAGTTCCGAAAGTTTTCCCAGAAAGCGCGTATATCCTTTAGGTACAACGGTTTTAAACTCATACCAGAAATCAAACATATCACCCAACAAATATACGGCAGAAGCATTGTGTTTGATTTGGTCAAGAAAATTCACCAACCTCCGTTCTTGCGTACGCCCGTGAGGAATTGCCCGCGAGCCTAAGTGAGCGTCTGAAAGGAAATATACGTTTTTCATATACGTTGACACTTTAAAGAAGTTATCACTACAAAAAGCCCAACTCAAGTTTGGCTTCTTCAGTCATCATGTCTTTGTTCCATTCAGGTTCAAACACCAGATTGACAACAACAACCTTAACCCCATCAACCGATTCAACTTTCTGGCGGACATCCTCCATAATAAATTCGGCTGCCGGACAATTAGGTGCCGTAAGAGTCATATCGATAAGGGTTTCGCCATCGTCTTGTACATCGATTTTGTAGATCAGTCCCAAATCATAGATATTAACCGGAATCTCAGGATCGAACACAGTCTTCAACATCTTCACCACCTTCTCTTCAATAGCCAGTTTCTCGTCTTGTTCCATATCTTTTTTCTTATTTTCTAGGTGCAAAGCTACGTAAAAAATCTCAAAGTCGGCCTTCGTCAGCATAACTATAATACGCTCCGTCGGTCAGCACCACATGATCTATCAGACGAATGTTCATCAGATTTGCGCTTTTCAACAGGCGATCCGTCAGTCGGTCGTCGTCGGCACTGGGACGCACATTGCCCGACGGATGATTGTGACACAAAGCGATGGCAGTAGCCCGACGAAGCAAGGCTTCGCGCAAAACACACCGCACATCGACTGCTGTTTCGGCCAATCCGCCCATGCTCACCCGTGTCTTGTCGATGACTTTCAGCGACTGGTTGAGCAGCAACAGCCAACACTCTTCTATCGCAAGATCGCACAACAACGGATAAAACAAGCGGTAAATATCCTGTGACGAACTGATCTGCTCACGCTTTGCCTGTGCAGCCGAAGCCATTCTCCGCTTGCCCAACTCCGACGCAGCCTGTATCGTAATCGCTTTGGCTTCACCGATTCCCTTAAATGCACACAACTCCTCAGTCGTCATCTTGCCAAGTTGATTTAAATCGTTGCGGCAAGAAGCCAACACACGACGCATAAGTTCAACCGCCGTTTCGTCTTGATTGCCGGAGCCTATCAAGATTGCCAGCAACTCCGCATCGCTCAAGGCCATTGCCCCTTGTGCCTGCATCTTTTCGCGAGGCCGGTCTTCTGCCGCCCACCGGTTAATGGTCAGTCGTTCTTTCATTGATAGAAATTTTTCTCAAATGCTGTAAACTCATCACGCTTACACACACAACGTTGCCACCACGCACGCAAGAAACCTGTTCCGTAGCCTGTAAGCTGAATAAACGAAGCCGCTACAGAGAGCAAACCGATTTTCAGACTTCGGTTCCGCAGCGTTGAGTCCACACAAATCAGCAAGGCAAAAAGCACTAGCAACAGCAAACTCCACCAGCAAACCGGAGCAATCAGTAACAACACCGCGACACCCAGCGTAAATACGGCCGGAAGCAAATGAACAAGTTTCAACGATTCGGGATATTTCTTATACAGATTAATGCGTGCAATACCGGAGTTGTGCACTTGCTTGAAGAACTTTTTCAAATCCGTGCGTCGCTTATGCCAGACCCATGCTTCGGGAAACAGCCGGCAACGATAGCCACCTTTGAATATACGAATACTGAAATCGATGTCTTCACCGAAACGCATCCGCGAGAAACCACCCAACTGTTTATACACTTCGCGACGAATACCCATGTTGAAACTGCGCGGATAAAATTTATCCAGTTTCTTCCGACCGCCACGAATGCCTCCCGTTGTCAAGAATGACGTCATGGCATAGTTAATGGCTTTCTGCATGGGTGTAAACGATGCATGCGCCCGATCCTGCCCGCCAAACGCATCGGCCGGTTCACGCTTTAGCTCATCGTCCACTGCCTGCAAATAGTCCGGCGGCAAAACACAGTCAGAATCCAACACAATGAGATAGTCGCCTGAAGCTCGTGCCGCACCGTAATTGCGTGTTTGTCCGGGGCCTGAATTTTCTTTTACATAATAAGCCACAGCCATACACGACGCATATTTTTCCACCTCTGTGCGACAAGGGCACAACGAACCATCTTCTACGACTATCACTTCAAAGTCGCGAAACCGTTGTGCGGTCAGACTATTCAACAACTCGTCTACCTCATCAGGACGATTATATACCGGTATAATCAGTGAATATTTCATAGATGCGCAAGTTACAAAAAAAAATCCACAGTAAGTCACACCTTCTTCAAAGAGAATTATCGTGACACTGCGAACAAAAGCAAAAGGAAAGATGCGAAAGTTTCTTTTTTGGAAAGAGATGGAACGGACAAACTTAATACCACTCGACGTTCGTGCTGTAGCTGCTTCTCTTGTCCCATTTCAAGGCATCTTTCAGCATACTGGAATTGGCACTAATGGTAAAATTATACGACTGGTAACGTCCAAACACCAACCCGCAACTCATGCTGAAGCAATGAAGGTCGCGCGAGATGCTGACCGATGTTGTCGAGATTTCGTGATTGTTGAAATCGTAACCGCTAGAAAAGCTGACGTTCCATCCTTCAGATAGTTTCACATTTCCCGAGCAGTTGAAATTCTGGGTAAAGCGGTAAGGATAACGCATGGTCTTAATATTAATGTCCGCTGTTCGGTCTTCGCTCATGGTGATACCATAAGACACGGTCAGCGACCAAGGCATGCTAAAGACCAAATAACCGTCTTCGTCGACATCGGCAGCCACTTTATCCTTCTCTTTTTTCGAGTTTGTGGTCTGTGTGTCATCATTTGCTAATTGGGCGTTGTCTTCCCCAACATCCCCCCCATCATCATTATTGTTTTTTTTCTCTTCTTTACCAAACCACTTCTTCCACGTGTTGTTGTCAAACGTATAAGAGAAGTTCTGGCTCATGCCTTGGAAACGTCCGAAGCGTCCGTACGACCATTCAGTCCGTTCACCCACAACCACTTGTCCGCTTTCGTTGAACTCATACGCATAGGTAGCAAACACGGCATTCAGGCTAAAAGTCTTGCTTTTCGAGAGTTTCAGACGCAAATTCATAGATAGGTCACTCCATGGTTGGGTCGATGCAGCCAAATTATAGGATATTCGCGCAGAAAGCTCATCAATCAGACTGATTTTCTTCACTCCTGTTGAATCATTGCCCGACTTGACTTTCATTTCCAGATTGTTCGACACAGAGAATGAAACTGTTCCCGTTTTTCCTTGTCCCGGCGAACCAAACAAAGCATCGGAGAACATGGAGTAGGTCTGAGTCTGCAACACTCCGTTTGAATCTGTATAAGTATAGCTGTCCCACACACCATAGCGTGAGGCGCTGAAGTCAGGCGACCAGCTGAAAGACACCGTCGGCGTAAAGACGTGACGAATCATCTCAATCTTGTCGCCGAAAATCTTGGTCGAAGGCTTATAAAATCCGTAAAGCTTGGTATTGGCAGACATGGTGAAATCATATTCATACACACGCTGGAAACCGTAAATCGTGTCGTTTACAACACTTTGCGACACATCATCCCAACTCCTTTTGATTTTATGCGTGTACCAATTTTCCTCATAATTGATCGAGGGTGTCACGTTGATGTATTTAAACAAGGTAAAGGTGGCCTGAAGAGACATATCGTGCTTCCATCCGTTACGCCAGTCGCGCATTAAATTCGACTTAAGCACTTCATCTTCTTTTCCGGAGAAAGTGTTGCGGATCTGTCCGGTATATTGGAAAGAGATTTTTTCATACCAACGCTCACTTCCAACCGCATGCTTACGCTTGAACGGGTAGAGCCGCGCCAAACTGATACTGAGGTCTGGTAAAGTCAGCGAAAGGGTAGAGTCACGCGTATTTTGCGACACGTTGAATGTGCTCGACAAGGTCAGACCAATATCCGAGAACGTATACGAATAGCTTACACTCGATGTTTTGGTACTTTGCGAATACAACGAAGGGTTATACAAACTGTTCAGGTTCGAGCGGTCGTAGCTGGTAGAAGAATAGTTCACACTGGCAGAAAAATTACTGTTCGGGTTTGCTTTCTGGTCTTGCCGGTGCGTCCACTGAACCTGAAAACTCGTGGTCTCGCTGTAATCCGGCAGTCCCTTATCGCCCGTTTTTGTCACCAAATAGTTAAAATTAAAGTTACCGGAATATTTATAGCGTTTGTTATAAGTTGACGAAGTCGCCAGTCCCCACGAGCCTTTCGTATAGATTTCACCCGTCAGAGACAAATCCATATAATCGCTCAAGGCAAAATAATAGCCTCCGTCTTTCAGATAAAAACCTCGCGTATATTCATCCCCGTAACTCGGCATAATGAATCCGGACGAATATTTGCTGTTGCCGGTGGGAAAGAAACCGAAAGGAATGGCCAAGGGAAGCGGCACATCACAGAAGACCAGCCACGCAGGTCCTGTAACGACGGTTTTTTTGTTTTTATATTTCGCACGGCTCATTTCCAGATAAAAGTGCGGATTCTCGGCATCACAAGTCGTATATCGGCCATGTTCCAGAAAATATTCATCACCCGAACCTTTTTTCGCACTTTCACTTGTCAGGTAACCTTCGCCCTGTTCAGTCGTGATATTGGTAATAAAGCCTTTTTTCGTTTTGAAGTTATAACTCATTTTTTCCGACTCGTAAGGTGTGGAACCATCTTTGAATATGGGGTTTCCCTTGACCGTTCCGGTCGTATCTGCCACTCCATGAGAGTGTACGATGCTACTGTCCATATTCATCTCGATCACTTCTCCGGTCAGACTGATATGCTGATAGTCAACCTGACTGTTACCATACATACGTGCATAGCCGTCGGCTGAAGTCATAATAATGGAATCTTGGGCTGAAAAGATTACAGGGGCTTCTAATGCTTCTCCTTTATCTTCCACCGTGTCGTTCTGCAACGTATCGATGGCCAACGAGTCGAACATGAGCGAATCCAGCCCTAACGAATCGAGTTTCAACAAGTCCTCCCTCAATGAATCGAGCATGAGCGAATCAATGATCAAGGAATCGCCGGTTATCGACTCAAAAGTAGGGTGATAACGCTGAGCGTCTGTCATTTGAGGAACAAACAAAAGCAAAAGCAACAACAAAAAAGAAATGTATAGACAGTTCCTTAGCGATTTCATTAATCTGTATTTACACTATGCTATTGGCTGCAAAAATACATATTTCTACTAGAACCCTAAAAGTGTATGCTTTTAATTTTTGTGATTTAGAGGTCTGTTTATAGTCAAAAAGAAATAATATTGGATTATACTTTGAAATTCCAAGACCCGTTGGCGGAATTAAATTAACACTAATTTAACTCCGTTCAATTATAAACCAGTCACAAAGCTGTGAAAATAAAGTTTCTATTCTTTTTCTTGCTTTGGCGAAGCCCGCAAATGTCGGTTTCCAGTCTGATATGAGCAGTTTCAAAAAGATCCAACTGTACATCCGCACTGATATAGCCTCTGTCTCCAGTTATAGTACAGTTGGAGTAATTTACTTTAACGTTTTTCAGATAGTGAATGTCATGTACGTTTGCCTTTGTCAGGTCAAAGGAGTGAATAACACCACTCAATCCGCACAAGGCATGTAACTTATAGCCTAGGTTGTGCTTATTATGAATTAGACACCTATTGATTAATTACCATTAATATGTTAATAATCAGTATTATGTACAACTCTTCTTTAGGCGTAAATCTTTTATTTCTAATTCCGCCAACAGGTACTTGGGTTATAATATGAGTCTCAGAATCCCACCTGCTTCTGCTGCTCGGCGTTATACCGGTC
>CAZEPM010000036.1:0-17346 GCA_964514145.1 uncultured Bacteroides sp. | reverse complement strand
TATCCCGAATTCACGTTAAGAAAAGTCGGGTAATGAATGAATACACTTTTTTATGCTGAAAATCCACTATCTGGTAGTGAGAAAAATCGTAAATTTACCATGTGAAAAAAATGGTTGTTTTATATAATAATGAATAGTGGTATGAAGAAAAGATTAATGATGGTATGGCTGTCGGTATGCTTTGTGGGAGCGTATCATGTACAGGCACAACAAACACAAGGGCAAACATTGCCTTATCAGAATGCTGAGTTGTCGCCCGATCAACGTGCTGACGATTTGTTGAAACGGCTCACATTGGAAGAGAAAGTCGCTTTGATGCAGAACAATTCTCCGGCCATTCCCCGGCTAGGCATTAAGCCGTATGAATGGTGGAATGAGGCATTGCATGGAGTGGCCCGTGCGGGACTGGCTACGGTCTTTCCACAATCCATCGGTATGGCTGCATCGTTTGATGACGAATTGCTGTATAAGGTTTTCAATGCCGTATCCGATGAGGCCCGTGCCAAGAACCGGATGTTTAATGAGCGTGGTCAGTATAAGCGTTATCAGGGGCTTACGTTTTGGACTCCTAATGTGAATATTTTCCGTGACCCTCGGTGGGGACGCGGACAAGAGACCTATGGTGAGGATCCGTTTTTGAGCGGACAAATGGGAATGGCCGTTGTTCGAGGCCTGCAAGGTGCGAATGACACGAAATATAATAAACTTCATGCGTGTGCCAAACACTTTGCCGTGCATTCCGGACCTGAATGGTGTCGACATAGTTTCAATGCTGAAAACATCCCGATGCGTGAATTGTGGGAAACGTATTTGCCGGCATTTAAAGACTTGGTGCAAAAAGCCGGAGTGAAAGAGGTGATGTGTGCTTATAACCGATTTGAAGGCGACCCTTGTTGCGGAAGCAATCGGTTGTTGACGCAGATATTACGCAACGAATGGGGTTTTAACGGAATTGTGGTATCGGATTGCGGTGCTATTTCAGATTTCTGGAAGAAAAACCGCCATGAAGTATATCCGGATGCCGGTCATTCTTCGGCTGTTGCTGTCATGAGCGGAACCGATTTGGAATGTGGAAGTGATTACGAATCTCTTGTAGATGCTGTTTATCAGGGTTTGATCGAAGAAGAAACCATAGACATCTCTGTACGCCGGTTGTTGAAAGCTCGCTTTGAGTTGGGTGAAATGGAGCCGGAACATCCATTTCAGGAAATACCGGATTCGATTGTAGATTGTCAGGCACATCGGGAATTGGCGCTTCAGATGGCGCGCGAGACGATGGTGCTTTTGCAGAACAATAAAAACATTTTGCCGTTGAAGCCGAAAATGACGGTAGCCTTGGTTGGTCCGAATGCTAACGATTCCGTTATGCAATGGGCTAACTACAACGGGACGCCTTCACGCACCGTCACGCTGTTGCAGGCGTTGCGTGAACGATTGCCTGAGAATCAAATCATTTACGAGCCCATCTGCGGACATACGGAAGGAAAGGTATGGAAAAGCTTGTTCACACTTTGTTCGATGGATGGTGAACCGGGTTTCTCGGCAACCTATTGGAATAATCACGAATTTAAGGGTGAAACGGCTGCGACCGATCAGGTACGGACACCGTTTCACTTCAGTGGGGCAGGTTCGACTGCATTTGCTGCAGGGGTTAATCTGAAAGATTTTACAGGTGTATATACAAGTGTCTTTCGTCCGGATCATTCAGGCGAAGCCTCATTCAATCTTCATACGAATGGCCGTGTTACTTTCCTGATTGATGATAAAGAAGTGGCAGAGCATTATAATGTAAAAAATCCGGCTAACGTCTACTCATTCCCTTTTGAAGCCGGAAAAGAATATAAGATTGAACTTCGGTTTGAGCAGGTTAAAGACGATCCCTATTTCAATTTTGATATCATGGAAGAGAATCTAATAGATATGGAAGATATTCTCAAGCGTCTTAAGAAAGCCGACGTTGTTATTTTTGCCGGAGGCATTTCGCCTTTGCTCGAAGGTGAACAGATGGACGTACCCATTGAAGGTTTCAAAGGGGGCGATCGCACATCGATAGAGTTGCCTAAGGTACAGCGTGAGGTAATGGCTGCCATGAAACAAGCCGGTAAGAAAGTCGTTTTTGTCAATTTTTCCGGTTCGCCTGTTGCCATGGTGCCAGAGACCGAATCGTGTGATGCAATTTTGCAAGCATGGTATCCCGGACAAGAAGGTGGAACAGCTGTCGTTGAGGTGTTGTATGGTGACTATAATCCGGCCGGACGTTTACCTGTTACGTTTTATAAAAATGATGCCCAACTTCCTGATTTCTTGGATTATTCTATGGAAGGACGTACTTATCGCTATATGAAGACTGAAGAACCGCTCTTTGCTTTTGGCTACGGACTAAGCTATACGACGTTTCGTTATGGAGACGCCACACTCGATACCGATACGCTGACGTATGGTGGTAAGGTGACTTTGCGCGTTCCGGTGACAAATACGGGCAAGTGCGATGGCGACGAAGTGGTACAGGTTTATTTGCGTCGTCCCGATGATACAGAAGGCCCTGTAAAGGCTTTGCGTGGATTCCAACGTGTCAATATTGGTAAGGGAGAAACCAAAGATGTAGAAATCATCCTGCCATACGATGCATTTGATTGGTTTGATACCAACTCGAACTCCATGCACCCGATAGATGGCACGTATGAACTGCTCTATGGTGGAAGTTCATTAGATAAGGACTTGAAAGTTATCAGTGTAACGGTGCAATAATAAAAATAAATAAGTTCTGTCTGATTTCGGATAGAATGATGAAGTAGCCTCGATATCATTGATTTAAGGCTACTTCTTATCTTATTTTTATGTTGTTTATGAGTGTTCGAACGGCTAACTATCAGATGTTACCGCAGATAACAGGAATGAATAATATATATTAATTACAGTGTCATGGTTAAGGTTCTAGAAAAGAAAGAAAAACGAAAAGTAATGGTTCTGATGCTGAGTCTGCTCTTATGCTGCCCGATGATTTTGTTTGCTCATAATCAGGCTATTGAAAGTGTGAATGGGGATGAAACGAATAAACAGTCGGATGAACGTCTGATAGCTTTTCCGGGTGCAGAGGGTTTCGGACGTTATGCTAGTGGCGGACGTGGCGGTGAAGTTTTTCACGTGACAACATTGGCCGATGGTATGGAACCGGGAACTCTTCGCTATGCTGTCATGCAAAAGAAGCCGCGAACGATTGTTTTTGATGTTGCAGGTACGATTTTTTTGGATGCTCCTCTTCGCATTGTGCACGGCGATCTGACAATTGCCGGACAGACAGCTCCCGGACAGGGAATCTGCATAGCCCGTTATCCGGTGTCTCTTTCGGCAGACAATGTCATTGTGCGTTATTTGCGTTTCAGAGTCGGTAACGAAAGTGGTATGGAACCGGATGGATTGAGCGGCTCGGAACATCGTAATATAATTGTAGACCATTGTACGATTAGTTGGTCGGTCGATGAAACGTGTTCGATTTACGGTAACAAGTATGCTACCGTACAATGGTGTCTGATTTCAGAGAGCTTGCGCATGGCTGGACATTCTAAAGGAGCGCATGGATATGGAGGCATCGTGGGTGGAACGTATATGTCTTTCCACCACAATCTGATGGCACATCATGAGAGTCGTGTGCCGCGCTTGGGTCCTCACCGTATGACGCAAGAACACGAATATGTAGATATGCGGAATAATGTGCTTTATAATTGGGCAGGACAAGGATGTTACGGCGGAGAAGGCATGTTGGTCAATATTGTCAACAATTATTATAAGCCGGGGCCTGCAACACCCAAAAATGGACCGGTCAGCTATCGAATAGCCAGCGTGGGCGTGCGTACGACTGATTATTGTCACCGTCCGGATGGTTCGCCAAATGTGTGGGCTCCTATGGAACATGTGTGGGGTAAATTTTATGTAGACGGCAATGTGATGGAAGGTGACGAGGAAACAACACGTGATAATTGGACACGTGGAATTTATGCACAGATACAAAAAGATAAATGTGACGGTACTTATACCGAGGCTACTCGTGATTCTATTCGTTTGTACGTACCTTTAGAAACCGATGTTGTGACTACGCATACGGCTCGTGAGGCCTACGATTTGGTATTGGCTTATGCCGGATGTTCTAAACAGCGCGACTGCATTGATCAGCGGATTGTGGAGGAAACCCGTCAGGGAACGGCTACCTATTACGGTTCCGTGTCGGAATCAGCCGGTGACTATCCCGGGCTGATAGACTTGCCTCAAGATGTGATGCCGGCTGGCGCTACAAGCCCTTGGCCGCAATTAATGGCTACAGATGAGGAAATGGCTGCGATAAAAGATACAGATGGAGATGGTATGCCTGATAGTTGGGAGACGGCTCACGGGTTGAATCCGGACAATGCTTCCGATGGCAATGAGGTTTCGTTGAGCCGTGAAGGTTTTACGAATCTGGAAGTTTATCTAAACAGTTTGGTGGATTCGATAACTGCTGCTCAGAATCTGGCAAAATGACATAAAAAATGCCTTGCAATTTATTGAGGGCATATGAATAAAGATTGTACATCCGTAGTTACACGAATTGAACGCTAGGTGTAAACTACGGATGTTTTGTTTTCATTAACCATTAATTGCTGTACACATTTCTGGAAAACCTCTATTTTTGTATTGTAACAGATGGCTTGTTATTATGCAAATTGAATGCTTATGAAAAGATTAATTGTCGGTCTGCTGACCTGTTGTGGATTAATGTCTTGTGTATCATTACAGTATATGACGGTAGACTCGTTGATTCCGGCAGATGTCAGTTTGCCTTCTTCTATACGTAAGATTGGCGTGGTCAATAATGCGTTGCCAATGTCGGTCAAAGACCATCAGGCAGTTACGCTCTATGATGTCTTGCCGGGCGATGCTGCTTTGCTGACAACAACACTGGCTGAAGCGATAGCCAACACGGAATATTTTGATGAGGTAAGACTTTCTGATTCGCTATTGCGTGGCGAAGGAGCCAGTCGTAGGGAAGACATTATTCCCGAGTCGGAAATTACACAGTTAATGGATGATTTGGGAGTCGATTTGCTGCTTTCTGTCGATCAACTTACTTTTGAAAGCAGCCATACGATGTTGGAAGACGATTCCTCCGATCGCCCAATAGATGGTTTGAAGATTAACATTCAGTTGCTGACACGGCTTTACTTACAGGATCGCAGTGTTCCTTTCAGGCAGTTTGTAGACACAGACTCGCTCTATTTGCCATTGGATGAAACAACCGACAGAGAGTTGGCGACATTTGTAGCAGAATTTGCTTCGATTTTACCCTTGGGGCACTTTATCCCCCAATGGCAAGAGGAAAATCGTTATTACTATGTTAGTGGAACGTATGAGATGCGTGATGCCAATGTTGCAATAAGAGAAGACAACTGGGAACTGGCCTACAGACTATGGAAGAAAGTCTATGATCGGAAATCAAAAGGAAAGACGCATATGAGGACTGCATATAATCTTGCGTTTTATTATGAGATGCAAGGCGATTTTGAAAAGGCTTTCCAATATATTGATGAAGCCATGCGTTTGGCTGTGCCTAAAGGCAAAGAAGGAGATACTTCCGTCCGTTATAAAATGTCAGGTGATTGGAACCTGATAGCGAAATACCGCGAAAAACTGCAGGAGAAAATGGTACAACAGCAGAAACTAGACATACAAATGGAGCGTTTTGAGGTGGAAAACTAAAGCGGGGTTATGATGGATGTATTCGAAAATTTTGTAATTTTGAATTCGCTTAGGCAGAAACCAATAAGGAGAAAATATGATAAAACTTAGTTCAAAATCGCGTGGTAACATTGAAAGTGGCATACGGAAAGTTTGGGCACATTATCCGGCAGATGCAGAACGACAGACAGTTACGGATATTTATTTCTATCCGAAAGCAGATTCCGGCGAATTGATTGTTTGTGATGATGACGACCATGAACTCGTGCAAATCTTTGTTGAAGAGTGGAATGAATATGACGGCGATGATTTTTATGAAACCGTTGCCTGCGAGATTCGTCCGATTTTAAGTCGATTGAAAGGACAAGGCGTGTTTGATCAGACAGGACTCATGAAGCCTTATTCGGTGATACTGGTAAATGATGACAGGGAGACTGTCGCCGAATTAATGTTGGTGGACGACGATACGTTGTTGCTCGACGACGAATTGCTGAAAGGCTTGGATGAGGAGTTGGACGCTTTCTTGAAAGATTTGCTGGAGAAATAAGGTTGTCTATAATTAACGAGTAGAAGAGGCTATCCCAATGTTCATTTGAGACAGCCTCTGTTTTTTGTTTATACCGAATTTTCCACTTAATTGGCCGATGTCGAACAGCCGGCTTGGACAATTCAGCCAAAACATCTAAATTTGCGGATTCTGTGAAAGAATAGATACAAATATAAAGTATAAACGTGAAAAGCTCTCTCTTTTGTATGAAATGGCTGTTGGTTGTGCTGTTGGGCATACAGGCAGTCATGGCTCAAGACTCTCAGCGAAGCGATTCGATAGTCAAACACCTGTTGCAGGAAGCCGGAGTGACGATAACTGAAGGCAATCAGGTGAAACTGCTGAAAAGTGGACATGAAAAGTTTGAAGATTTGTTTGCCTCGGTTCGTCAGGCCAAACGTTTCATTCACTTGGAATATTTCAATTTTCGGAACGATTCGATAGCCAACGCCCTGTTTGACGAGTTAGCCAAAAAAGCGGCGGAAGGAGTGGAGATTCGTGCCCTGTTTGATGATTTTGGGAATATGTCGAATAATCAGCCGCTTAAGAACACTCATCTGGAGAAACTGCGTCAGCAGGGCATCCAGATTTATCGTTTTGACCCTATCCGTTTCCCATGGGTCAATCATGTGTGGGCGCGCGACCACAGAAAGATTGTGGTTATAGACGGCGAGACAGCCTACATGGGTGGTATGAATGTTGCCGATTACTACATCACGGGTACGGATGTGGTCGGCAAATGGCGCGACATGCACATGCGGATTGAAGGCCCGGCCGTGGCGGAACTGCAAAATATTTTTCTGGACATGTGGGAGAAAGTCTCTCATGAAGACCTTTCGACACAGGCCATGTATTATTCTCAGGCTCATCCGGTGGAAGACAGCGTGGAAGTTGCCATCGTAGACCGTTATCCGCGCAAGACACCTTCGTTGATACGGCATGCCTATGCCGCTTCCATTGATGCCGCCAATGAGAAAATACAACTGATCAATCCTTACTTTGTTCCGACGCACTCCATCAAGAAAGCCTTGAAAGACGCAATCGACCGCGGCGTGGACGTAGAGATCATGATATCTTCAAAGTCCGATATTCCGTTTACCCCCGACGCGGCATTGTATTTTGCCTATAAACTGGTGAAGCGCGGGGCAAAAGTGTATCTGTATGAAGACGGATTCCATCATAGCAAGATTATGATGGTCGATGACTCTTTCTGTACGCTGGGTTCGACCAACCTGAACAGCCGGAGTTTGCGTTACGATTATGAAGTCAACGCCTTCATGTTCGATGAAGAGATAACAAATGAGCTGGCAGACATGTTCGAGCAGGACAAGGAGTCGTCTACGCTTCTGACGAAGGAACTTTGGAAACGGCGCACGCCTTGGAAACGCTTCGTCGGATGGTTTGCCAATCTCTTTGCTCCGTTTTTATAGGCAGGCGTTTTCCCGAACCGTCACTCTGCCCGTCGCGTGCGAATTGCCCGACTTTCTCGAGTCCGCAACAAGTGAATGTCGAGTCAGCGACTCGGGAAACGCGTCTTTCAGTAGCTCTGTACGTCTGCTACGATGGCTGGTCTCAGACGTTGAAGCAGCGAGGCGGACGTGGCGTATTCATCCGTGGAGCCCGGCTGGGAAAGGTCGATGGAACTGGCATCGGGAGCCGTTCCGTTTACAATCAGTGAGAGCGTGTTTTGCAGTAGAATCTCGTTGGTGTCGCCCAGTTCATACCATGGGTAATAATTTAATTCGTTGATGCTGTAATTGGGGCTGATTCCGTCGGAGTAGTCGCTGTATCCTATGCTGTTGTACAAGGTGGCGGTTATCGGGAACATGATGAAGTCGTAGGGAGAATTGATTTGGGTTGCGGCCACGTTCTTTCCGACGGTTGTCACGCCGACGACGTACACGTTCATGTAGGGGCGCAGGCCGGCGATGATGCATTCCGAGGCAGAGGCCGTATAGGCACCGGTAATGACATACAGGTCGTGCAAATCGAGGTTTGCGCTTCCAACCCTGCTTTTCAGCGCATAACTGACATTCTGGTCTTGATGTTTGTCGTTGTATTCCAGATATACGAACTCTTTTCCCGACGCGGCGGCGGGAGACAGGATGTATGCCAGCTCTTGGGCACAGACAAGATAACCGCCGTTGTTGTAGCGCAGGTCTAGTATGAAATGGTCTACGCCTTGAAAGAATGTTGAGATTTCCTGCATCTGTTCCAGATAGGTCTGGTCGCTTGTGTCGTTGGCTGTCGGGCCGGTTGCGAAATCATTGTAGACCAGATAGCCTACGTTGCCTTTGCTTGTTTCGAATATTCTGGTCAGATAAAACGGGTTGTTTTCCATGGCGACCGAAGCTCCGAGAGTGACGGTCTTGGTCTGTGTGTCATCCCATACTGTGGTTTCTGTTCCGTCTTCGTCGGTCTCGGTTGTCAACTCCTGTATGGTCAGTGTGACGCCGCTCCCGCTTTCCAGCAGGTAACTGTTGCTGCTGGTCACTTCATACGAGTTGATTGTCGCAATCCAGTCGCCGCGTTGGATGCCGGCCTGATCTGCCGGAGAGTCCGGAAGCACGATGAGCACCCGTGCAAAAAGTTTGTTGGTCTCTCCGGTCGGGTCTTGAATGGTGTAGTAGTCCATCCCGTAGGTGGAGGTGGCATCGACGTGCATCAGACGGCTGGTCGATGACGTTGTTTCGTCGATCATTTCAAGGTATGAGAAGTTGTCGTCCGAAGCCAACAGGTATGGGAAGAAGTTGGAGGGCGTATAAAAGTAATATGACCGTGCCAGTTCGGGCATTTGGTCGTACCACAGATAGATGTCCTTCATCTGGGTTTCTATCCATTGGGTTTGTTCTGTTTTGGCCAGATACTCGCCCGTACGATCTTCACCACACGAGAACAAACCGACACAGATAACCAGAGTTAAAGTGCGGATGTAGCTAGAGAGTCTATGTGAATTCATTCCATTTTAAAGTTTATCGGAGCAAAAATACAGTTTTTATTTGGGAGGTTGACAGATAAAAAGCACTAAATTTGCATGGAATCATCAGGCAATGTAATAATTATGAAGAAAGCATTCAAATGGGTAGCTGTTATCTTGGCAATGCCTGTTGTGGTGTTTCTGATAACGGCCTCTTTGCTGTATGTGCCGTCAATACAAAATTTTGCGGTTGACAAAGTGACCGTATATGCTTCTCGAACAACGGGCATGGTCATTCGGGTGGATAATGTTCGTTTGGGTTTTCCTTTGAACTTGTGGGTTCATGGAGTGGAAGTCTTGACGGAGGAACAGGAGACATTACTTACGGTTGAGACGGTTCGGGTTGATATTCAAGGATCTCCGCTGTTGAAGAAGCAACTGGAAGTGGATGGCATTTTGTTGAAACAGGTAGAAGTAAACACAATGGAGTTTATACCCACGATGGAGCTTCGCGGTTCGTTGGGCGAGTTTTATTTGTCATCGCATGGAGTTAGCTTCGATCCGGAGGTGGCTGTTGTTTCAGAGGCTTTGTTAAAAGATACGGATTTGCACATACACTTGCGTGATACGACAACGGTAGACACTGCTACGGTTTCGGAACCGATCTATTGGAAAATCTTGTTGGAGAAACTTGAAGCCGAAAATGTTTGTTTGACACTTCAAACTTCGGATACGACTTCGTTGTTTGTCGGATGGCATACGTTGCAAGCCGTTGACGGTAAAATCGATTTGCATACAGACAGTTATCAACTGCAACAACTGACTGTGGTTGACGGCAATTTTGCGATGGACAATGATCTTGCACCTGCAGCCGATGGTTTGGACGTAAATCATTTGTCTGTGAGCGGTGTGCAGATGACACTTGATTCGTTGCTTTATGCGGGTGAACAGATGCGTGCCGTGATAACAGACTTTGCTGCGAAAGAACGTTCGGGGATGGAAATCGTTTCGTTGCAAGGCGGAATCTATCTTGATTCTCTCGGTGTGAATATCCCCCAGTTGCAGTTGGAAACAGGTGATTCTTATCTGGAGGCCTCGGTACGGTTAGATTGGAAAGCTTTAGAAATGAATTCTGAAAGTGCGTTGGTCGCCCGTGTATTGGCCGAACTAGGCAAACAAGACGTGTTGTTGTTGTCCGGAGATGCTTTTTCCGGTGAGTTCATCCGGCAATATCCCAATCAGCCGTTAACGCTCAAAGTCGGCGTCAGTGGTAATATGGATAAGTTGAATCTGACAATGTTTCAAGCGGAACTGAAAAGCGCATTCTTCTTACAACTCGATGGAGCGATGTCTCATTTATTGGACAGTTTGAATCGGGAAGGCGCATTGACATGCTTGGGCGAAACGCGTGATTTGGATTTTTTGTTTGCCATGTCAGATAGTTTGTCGTCTACTTTTACGTTGCCTCCTGTTTCGTTAAAAGGTGAGGTACAAATAGCGGCAGACTGTTATACCGCTGAGTTGCAAGCCACAGAAGGCGATGGATTGTTGAATTTAAATGCATCTTATCGGATGGGTACGGAAGAGTATGAAGCTAGGCTGGAGGTTGACAGTTTATGTGTGGCTGATTTCCTCCCCGAAGATTCTGTCGGATATCTTTCTGCCAGTCTGACAGCTAAAGGCAGGGGATTTGATATTTATTCTCCGGATATGCATCTGAAGGTTCAGTTGCGACTAGACCAGTTGGAGTATGCTGCGTATGATTTGTCGGACGTTGCATTGGATGTTGTAATGGAAGGTGGGAAAATGGTTTCTGCCTTGCGTTTTGACAATCAGTGGATTCAGATGAATACAAAGTTGGAAACTGAAATTATGCAGCAAATGATAGACGCTCGTTTGGCAATGCAGGTTTCTAATATAAATCTGCAGGATTTGCAAGTAACGGAGCTCCCTTTTCAAGCGCAATGGTTGTTTTCTATGGATGCAACCACAAATTTGAATGATTTTCATGCATTCAGTGGCTCTTTGCAAAATTTTCGATTTGTAACTTCTGAAGGGGATACATTGCAGACAAAGGATTTGTATTTCGATACAACCTTGGCTCCGGACTCTACTTGTGCAAATATAAAAGCCGGAGATCTGAACGTGCATTTGGATGGCAAAAGGGATGTTTCTTATATTCTTAACGCATTGTCTGCTTTTTCTGAAGAACTGATGAGGCAGTTGGAAGCCAAATGGTTTGACCAGAATAAATTGAAAAATCTGTTGCCGGAACTCTGCCTGAGAATACAGGCAGGGCAGGACAATCCACTATATAATTATATGAATTTGCATGGGTTGCGTTACGACTGTATTGATTTAGATTTTGATACCTCACCGGCAGACGGGATAAATGGAACCTCTTATATCTATTCGTTACGTACAGACAGTTTACAACTGGACACCATCCGCTTTAATGTCCATCAAGACACATTAGGTGTAAAGACTTTTGCGGAGATTCGTAATGCTCCGACAAACAAGCAGTTCGTGTTTGATGCTCGTCTAAGTAGTTTTATTCATCCTAAGGGAGCTGCCATAGAATTGAATTACTTTAATGGTGAGGGGGAGCACGGGTTGCATCTCGGAATGAATACAAGTATGGTAGACGATGGTGTCCGATTTAAGTTCTATCCGGAAAACCCGATTATTGCATTTCAAGAGTTTACGTTGAACAGAGACAATTATATACAATTTTGTAATGATGGTCGGATCAATGCAAATGTAGAGCTAGAGAATCAGGAGAATAGAGGATTTCATTTGTACTCGAGCGATACGGATGCCATACAGGATTTGTCTGTGGATTTGTATCGTCTGAATTTGGGAGAGTTGATGACTATTCTTCCGTATTTACCAAATATTTCAGGTATCTGGAATGCAGAATGCCATTATATGGAAAATGAAGACGGACAATCTTTTGTTGTGGAAACGTCAATAGATTCATTGAGATATGAAAGAAATCCTTTCGGAAATGTAGCGTGTTCGGCCATTTATTTGCCTGAAGAAGATGGTGTACATTTTATTAATGCCAGTATTTCTCGCAATGAACAAGAGATTGTAGAAATCAGCGGTAATTATCATACAGCGGGAGATGGTATGCTCGATATGAATTTAATTCTGAGTCATTTCCCTTTGGCTTTGACCAATGGTTTCATTCCAGATCGGCTCATAACATTCACCGGAGATCTTGATGGAGACTTGAACATAAAAGGAAAAACGGATGCTCCTTTACTTAACGGGCTGTTGACCTTCGATTCTGTGTCTTTAGCCTCTGAAGTATATGGAGTTCAGTTCCAGATGGATAATCGTCCGATACAGATTGAAAATAGCCGATTGTCATTCGATCAATTTAGCGTTTATACTCAAGGTGAGAACCCGTTCACGTTGGATGGGTATGTAGATTTTTCCGATTTACTAGATGCTAGAGTTGATTTGCAGATGGCGGCCCATGATTACGAACTGATAAATGCTTCCCGAACAAAGCATTCTGTAGTGTATGGAAAAGTTTATGTTGATTTCTTTTCAACATTGCAAGGGCCTTTAAGCATGTTGAAAATGCGGGGTAATTTAAATGTGCAAGGTTCAACGGATGTTACATACGTGCTAAAAGATTCACCACTAGTTGTAGAAGATCAGTTGAGTGACTTGGTAACGTTTGTGAATTTCAATGATACGGTAGAAACAGTTTCCGACGAGCAGGTATTGATAAATACAGGCGGAATAGATATGTTGATGACCCTACAGATATCAGAAGGTGCACATGTGCGTGTCGATTTGAGCGAAGATCGTGAAAGCTACATCTCTCTTTATGGTGGGGGCACACTTTCAATGCAATATACACCGCAGGAAGAATTGATGTTATCCGGACGTTATACTGTGGTGAGTGGTGAAATGAAATATGCACTTCCCATAATACCATTGAAAACTTTTACCATTAAAAATGGAAGTTATGTTGAATTTTCAGGTAATCCAATGAATCCACGTATGAACATCGCTGCAACAGAACGTGTACGAACGACCGTGACCGAAAACGATACGCCTCGTTCTGTTAATTTTGATGTGGGCATAGCGATTACCAATAGTTTGAGAAATATGGGGTTGGAATTTACATTAGAAGCTCCGGAAGATGCGTCTTTGCAAAATCAATTGGTTGCTATGTCTAGCGAAGATCGTGGGAAATTGGCTGTTGCCATGTTGGCTACGGGAATGTATCTAGGAGATAGTGGAACCGGCAATATAAGTGGTGGCTTTGATGCAAATAGTGCGTTAAATTCATTTTTACAAAGTGAAATTACGAACATTGCAGGTAGTGCATTGAATACTGTAGATATTAGTTTTGGAATGGAGGATGTTGCAGGAACAGATGGTTCACAACATAAGGATTATTCGTTTCGTTTTGCTAAACGATTCTGGAATAACAGGTTGAGTGTTGTGATCGGAGGACGAATTTCTACTGGAGATGATGCTGAAGACTCAGGTAATAGTGAGTCGTTTATAGATGATATTTCTTTAGAGTGGCGTTTGGATGATTCAGGTACGAGGTATGTACGTATCTTCCATAATACAACATTTGATAGTATGCTTGACGGCGAGATAACGGAAACCGGTGGGGGTATCGTGTTGCGTCGTCGCATGACTAAACTTGGCGAACTGTTTATCTTCCGAAAGAAAAGGTCTGCAGCATCTCGTCATCAAGATTCAACAACAACCGAAGAGCAATGAAAATACAGTATATTATATATGTAATTGGAGTAAGTGTGTGTTTGGTGGCTTGCTCGACGACTAAGAATCTACCCAGTGATGAAGTGCTTTATACCGGAATGAAAAAGACGGAGATATTGAATGAAGATAAAACAGCTTCCGGAGTAACCACCCTAGAAGAAATTGAAGCCGCTTTGGCTTGTCCGCCTAACAATTCCTTGTTGGGTAGTTCTTCCATACGAACTCCTTTTCCTTTTAAGCTATGGATATATAATAAATATGTCAACAGTAAGTCGAAAATTGGGCAGTGGATATTTAATAAGTTTGCCGATACGCCGGTATATATGTCTAAAGTTAATCCTGAATTGAGAGTAAAAGTAGCCGCAAATATCTTGCGAAACTATGGTTATTTTCAAGGGAATGTGTCTTACGAGATTATTTCGAATAAGAAAAATCCCAAGAAAGCAAAGGTAAAGTATATAGTGGATATGCGGCAGCCGTATTATTTAGATACGGTGATGTATGTTGGTTTCACGGAAAAAGCGGATAGTTTGATACAGGCACACCAATCGGAACAATTGTTGCATCCGGGAGATAATTTTAGTGTGATAAACTTAGAGGCTGAACGTAATCGGGTTTCAACCTTGTTGCGTAATAATGGATACTATTATTATCGTTCTAGTTATATTACGTATTTGGCCGACACAATCCAATGTCCGGGATATGCTCGTTTGAAAGTAACTCCTGTGGCTGGTGTGCCGGATGCTGCCAATAGGCAATATACGATTGGAAATCTGGAATTGCGCATGTATAATACCCAAGAGCGGGGAGAACTGACAGATTCCATCACACGTCCCGGAATAGCCATTTATTATCGAGGGGAAAAGCCACCTTTGCGCCCGGGTGTGTTGTTCGACAACTTCCGTTTCAAACAAGGGGAATTATATTCTGTTCAAAAACAGCTCTATACTCAAGAGAACATCAACAGCATGGGGATGTTTACTTCTGTAGAGTTCCAATATACACCGCGCGACACAACAGGACTCAACAATGTGTTAGATGTAGATATAAACACACGCTTTGACCGTTTGCTTAATGGCGAGTTAGAATTGGATTTTAAATCGAAAAGTAACGATCAGATGGGACCGGGGGTGTCGTTTGGAGTCTCTAAACGAAATGCTTTTCGAGGTGGAGAAACTTTCTCGTTTGAGATAAACGGGTCATACGAATGGCAAACGGGTTCGTCGGTAGAAGGAAACAGTTCCGTTATTAATTCCTATAGTTTGGGCGCATCGGTTACATTGGATTATCCGCGTCTGGTTATTCCTTTTTATCGTCCGCGTTGGTCACCGTTTGATCGTTCCTCACAGTTTAAAGTCTATGCAGAACAGCTTAATCGGGCAGGCTATTATAAGATGTTGTCTTTTGGTGCCAATGCTACCTATACTTTTCAGACTTCACCGGCCTCTCGTCATACGTTGGTGCCGCTGCGATTAACTTTTAATGTGCTGCAGAGTACGACCGCTCAGTTTGATTCGATTCGTGAAGCCAATAGAGCGCTTTATATCAGTATGCAAAACCAGTTTATTCCGGCCATGAGTTATACCTATTTATATGATGATAGCCGCCGGAAACAAGGCACGCAAACAAGGTGGGAGACTTCAATCACTTCAGCCGGTAATGTTACGTCGTTGATTTATGCAGCGTTTGGACAGAAGTTCAACGAGAAAGACAAAAATCTGTTGGGAAATCCGTTCGCACAGTTTCTGAAACTGACTACCGAGTTTCGTCGGACATATTCTATAGGCGAAAAGAGTAAGATTGCAACCCGCTTTTTCGGTGGCATTATTTACACGTATGGTAATTCTACAGTGGCACCCTATAGTGAACAATTCTATGTGGGAGGTGCCAATAGTATACGTGCTTTCACTGTTCGTTCGTTGGGACCGGGTTCTTATCGGCCTGAAGATGGGCAGATGTACTCCTATATAGACCAGACGGGTGATATTAAACTCGAGGCCAACGTAGAATACCGTTTCCCGATAATGGGAGATTTATACGGAGCTACCTTTCTGGATGTCGGCAATGTTTGGTTGTTGAAAGAAGATACCCAACGCCCCAATGGTAAATTCTCATTAAAAGATTTCCCTGAACAATTAGCTGTAGGAACAGGAGTTGGCTTACGTTACGATTTACAATTCCTGGTCTTGCGGATGGATTTGGGTATCGGCATCCATGCACCCTATGAAACTTCACGGAGCGGTTACTACAATATCCCGAATTTTAAAGATGGATTAGGGTTCCATTTTGCTATCGGTTATCCTTTCTGATTCGTCGATTTTGTCTAGTTTTGCACAGGCAATGCACCACTTTAAATTCAGGTGAAAAGAAACATAAATTTAAACACTTAATAACAATCTCTAAACAGAAATGAAACCTACATTATTTTTACTTGCTGCCGGAATGGGTAGTCGCTATGGTGGTTTGAAACAGTTGGACGGACTAGGCCCGAACGGAGAAACCATCATGGATTATTCCGTTTTTGATGCCATTCGTGGTGGATTCGGAAAAATTGTATTTGTGATTCGTAAAGACTTTGAAGATGATTTTCGTAAAAAGATTTTGAGTAAGTACGAAAACCACATTCCGGTAGAACTGGTTTTTCAATCCTTGGATAAATTGCCTGCCGGATTCACTTGTCCCAAAGATCGGGTGAAGCCATGGGGAACCAATCATGCCGTGTTGATGGGTAAAGAGGTAATCAAAGAACCTTTTGCCGTGATTAATGCCGACGATTTTTACGGGCGAGACAGTTTTGCCGTGTTGGGTAAATGGTTGTCAGAATTAGATGTAAAAGCAAAAAATACTTATTGCATGGTCGGCTTCCGTGTAGGCAATACATTGTCGGAGAGTGGCACGGTGGCGCGTGGTGTCTGTTCGACCGATGAAAATAGCAATCTGACTACTGTCGTAGAGCGTACGGAAATTATGCGTATCGATGGAAAAGTAAGTTATAAAGACGAACAAGGAGCATGGATAGCTATCGATGACAATACTCCGGTATCAATGAATATGTGGGGACTGACACCTGATTATTTTGACTATTCGGAAGATTACTTCATCGAGTTTTTGCAGACCAACCAAACCAATCCCAAAGCTGAATATTTTATTCCGATGATGGTCAACAAACTCATAACAGATGGCACAGCTACGGTAAAGGTGATCGACACCACGAGCAAATGGTTCGGTGTGACCTATGCTGCCGACCGTCAGATAGTTGTCGATAAAATTCAAGCGTTGATACAAGCCGGTGAATATCCGTCAAAACTCTTCGGATGAAAACAATCGGAAGTGATGGTCGAAGCCGTAGAGCGCGGATTAGATGCCGAAGGTGTTTTGCCGGGCCTCTTAAACCTGCGCCGGAAAGCAGCTTCGT
>CAZEPM010000035.1:0-17505 GCA_964514145.1 uncultured Bacteroides sp. | reverse complement strand
GAATTCATGTCGTTTGCCGAACAAGACATGACTGTTTGCCAATTCGATGTGAACGATGTGGGTATGGAACTCTTGATGGGAGACTGGGGTCGCAACTATTATGATCTGATACTGATGGCTAACGGTGACCAACGGTGTTTGGCAATAGCCAATTTCCGTAGTACCACGTTGGCTAGTCAGAATGTCGGAGTGGGATTCTATGACGTGTCTGCCTCTCCCAATATTCAGAACGCGACAACGATGGCCGCTTCTTATGGGGGTGAATATGTTTACTACGGAGCCGGTTCGAATGTCTACAATTTGCAATACAACTCTTCGACGATTGCCGATTTGCTTTGGGAAGCTCCTGACTCCAACGAAGAGGTAACATGTGTGCGGACGCAGAAGTTCTACTATACCACATTATTTACAGCGATGCTTCCCAATGCCAATACTCTTTTGCATATTGCGACATGGAACGAATCGACGCAAGAAGGAAAGCTCTATATGTATGAGATTAATTCGGCAAGTGGAGCTCTTACGAGTGATCCGATTATCTATACCGTTCCCGGAAAAGTTAAGGACATGGGATGGAAATACGTCCTTGAAATGTAGAAATACTAATTTAAATACGCATGAAAAAGAAATTATTCGTTGGAATGACGGTCGTGCTGGTCGGTTTGTTGAATTGGCAAGTTCAGGCACAAGAGACGGGCATGATCTTTGAACCAGAGGGTACACTTTTTAAAGAGGCTGTGGCAAAAGCCCGGCAAACGGGCAAGAAAATATTCTTGGACTGTTATACCTCATGGTGTGGCCCTTGCAAGATGATGGCTAATACCGTGTTCCCCCAAGACAAGGTCGGAGACTATATGAATCCGCGTTTTGTGAACATTAAGATAGACATGGAGAAAGGCGAGGGAGTGGAACTGGCTAAATCTCTTCAGATTACAGCTTATCCCACGTTTATCGTCTTCAATAGCGACGGACAAGAGATCGGACGGTTCTTGGGTGGATGTCAGGCTGACGAGTTTATCGAAAAGGTAGAAAAGACAGCGGTAGACAATGCTTCGACCGAAATGGACAAACGGTTTGCCGAAGGCAATCGCGATCCTGAATTTCTGAAGCAATATCTGCAAACGTTGAGTAGTGCTTACAAGCGCGATCAATGCAACGAGGTAGCCGAGTTGCTGCTTGATGGAAAAGCCGAGACGTTTGCGACAGACAAGGAGTTGGCACGCATCTTTATGCTTCATATCTCCAATCCGTTTTGTCCGGCTTTCGTCTATACGGTCAAACATCCGGAACAACTGATTGACCAAGAGGGTGAGACCGCTGTACAGATGAAGCTCAACAATGTATGGAACAACTATAAACGTCAGTTGATAACAACCGATGAGGCCGGAAACGTGACACTCAATCAAGCTGATATGGACAAATGGGTGGCGTTGATGGAAGAGTGCGGCGTGGAGCAGCGCGAGCAATATCGTCTGGAGGCTTTGCTCGGATATGCGGAGGAGAAAGCCGACTGGGCTGCCTACGTAGACTATCTCCGCGAGTTTGTTGACACTCAGGACCCAACGGATTTAGATTTGTGCAAGCGCTGTACGCCCATAGCGAAGGAATGTAAAGACGAGGCGTTGCGCGGCGAGGTGGCCACTTTGTTGCAACAACGGCTCGACGAACTGAAATCGGGTAAGCGTGAACCACAAACCCGTCAGGGCAATATGATGCTTAGCGGAAACCTCGATAAAGCAATAGAAATGCTGATTCAAACCTTAAAAACAGGGGAGGTTCCTAATCCGCAATAAAGCCGACCTTTTGTAAATCTTTTTCCTGCACACTCACAGACTGGAAACCCCCTCGTCTGGAGTGTGCAGTTTTTTTTATGTTCCTGTATCTAAAAACGAAACGAGGCACCTACCATGAAGTTGATTCCTTCTTCCGGATAACCATAGTAGTAGGTGTATTCCTTGTTCATCAGGTTGGCTGCTTTGACCCATGCGGAAAGATACTTGAAGAACTTATAGTCTACTCCGGCATACAGGTTGGCCACCGCTTCCATCTCTCCTTTGGCGTATGTGCGATGTTGGTAACCCAGATTGAAGGTCAGTGCCGGTGTGGGATGTACGCCGAGGTCAACCTTCAGGTCTAATTGTGGTTTGTCGAACAGCAGGTAATCCTTGTTGTCATCGGTCGACCAACTGTGGTAGCTGCCGTCAAAACAAACTTCTATCAAATCTTTATACTGATAAGAGGCGGCCAGACCTAGTTTGAAGTTGTTGGCTTTGCCTTGTGTCAAAGATGGGAGAACGATGCTTTCGTCAGAAAGACTCGTGCAGCTGATTTCATTCTTGCGCAATTCGTATCCTACATAGAAATCCAACCAAAGATTGTCGACCAAGGCAGCGCGAAAACCGGCTAGTGCGTCGAGTTGTATGTGTGTGTTTTCCAGCTGAGCGCCCGGCAGATAGAAAGTCCAGTAGGGCGAAACGGTGTTGAAGCGGAAATAGTCGTTGAGCTCCGTTCCGCCTTTGGCTTGTGCATAAAGCGTGTATTGGCGGTTGATAGGAAATTCGGCGCGCACGTCGGGCGAGATGTTTACGCCGCTTTCCACACCCGTATTGAGGTCGATGTTTACTCCGGCACGCAGGTGCATGTAGTCGCTTTGGAAGGCATAATAGGGAGTGAATCCGATGACACCGTTGTTTTCAAGACTGACATCCGAACCGATCTCGAGGTCTGTTGAAAAAGTGGCATGGTTTACGCGCAAGTCGAGTCCGGCACGGCTTTGCTCGTTCCAGCCGTAAGACAATCCGGCATTTAGGCGAAGGTTGGTTTCGGAGTTGCTGGTGGCTTCTCCCGGCAGATAGTCGCGACCGAAGTAGCGCATGCCGGCTTCAACGTGGTATTGCCATGCCAGTTCGGGTTTTCGGGAGCGGAAGTAGAGATTGATTCCGCCTATCAGGTTGTTTTGCTTGTCGGTCAGGGCAGTGCCGTCGTCTGCGGTGATTGGCAGATAGTTGAACGTTTGCGTACTGAAATCGAGGGTCGCTCCTAGTAAGTTGTTGGTAAACAGGTGAGAGTAACCAGCCTTCAATTGTGAGCGGTAGAAGCGTGAACACCAGCCTGACCACGCCCCGTCATCATCTGCTTCATAGTTCTTTCCGTCGAAAGCTGCATAGATGTTCAGACGGTCTGCGTCCGACAGTCGAAACAGGTGATTCAGTTCTGCCGTGAGATTGCCGTTGTTCCCGTATCCCAGATTGATGTAGCTGTGTGGTGCGTTGGCTTGTTTGGGTTGCCGGCCAAACATGGACATGGCCTCGTAGGTGAATGCGTCAAACAGTCGTTGCCCTGTGGCATATTCAATGGAACTTTTCGAGGCTTTCGGTTCTTCGATGCTTGGGAGCACGTTAATCCTGTTGGCATCCATCACTTGGGGGTTATACTGATTTTCAATCACGATGGTGCGATTGAGAGTCGAGTCGTTGCGCTGTTGTTGGGCTTGTGCCGAGAGTGTGCAGGCTAGAGAAAGCAGCGCTATGCAGGTTGTTGTTTTCATACGCGGAGTGATTATTTCAAGTTTTCTAAGCGGGTTTCAATCATCGATGCGATGTCGTCGTCTGCTTGGTAATTTTGTTGCAGCGAGAGCAGGTATTGGCGTGCTTCTACCGTTTTCCCTTCTTTGGTATAGACGTCGGCAAGTAACACGAAACTGCGTGCCAGCCAATAAGCGTGAGGGGTACTGATGTCGATGTAATCGAGTAAAATCTTTTCGGCTTCGTCGGTCTGTCCGGCATCGAAATAATATTGTGCCAGCCGGTATTTGGCTTCTGCGCCGTAGACGTTGCGTGTGTCGAAACTCAGTTTCTGCAAATCGTCGACAGCCTGTGAGGGGGTAACGGCCAAGGTCATTTTTGCGCGGTAGTAGCGTGCTTCGTTGGCCAGTTCCGGATGGACTTTCGTATCGGCCAATAGGGTATTGGCGGCGAGCGTTACTTCGTTCGCGTTGTTCGTCAGGTATGCGCTGCGCAAGATGCCGGTTTGCGCCAACAGGCGTCGCTCGGCAGAGGCTGTCTTGTCGTTGAGCAGTTTGTAGAGCGTGAGTGCCCGGTTATAGTCTTTGTTGTTGAAGGCAATTTCGGCGTTGATCATCATGGCCTCTTCAGCGTATTTGTTATCCGGATATTGGATGAGTTTGTCCAGATAGGCTTGTGCTGTTGGGTAGTCTTTGTTGTTATAGGCAATCAGTCCGAGGTAGTAGTTGGCATTGAGTACGAACGCTCCGTTGGGAAATTGTTGGAGATAGCGGATGAAACTGGTGTTCGCTTCGTTTGTATTGCCCCTCATATACACTTTTTCGGCGGCTATGTAGGTGAGCGAATCGCGCTCGGCATTGTCGAACGATAGGCCTCCTCTGATGGTTGAGGCATATTGTGCATAGGTATCTATCTGGTTGAGGTCGGTGTAGATAGAGAGCAGGTCGCGTTGCGCTTGGCGTGCTTCGTCGCTGCCGGCATAGTGCTCGATGACATATTTATAGGCGCGTATGGCTTCGGGATAGTTGTCGTCCTGATAGTAGAGTAAACCGATTTCGCCGGCTCCCTGCCGTGAGATGGCATTTTCAGGATACTTGTTCACCAGTTCCGTGTAGGATGCGATAGCTTGCTGATTGTCTTGCATCTGTACGTAAGCACGTCCGCGTTCGTAGAGTGCGGCGGCTGTGTACGAGGAATTCGGATATCGGTTCAACAGGGTGTTGAGGTCGGCCACCTTGCCGCTATAGTCTTTTTGAAGTCCCTTCACGAACGCCTGCTGATAGAGGGCATAGTCGGCTGCCGACGGATTGACGGCTGCTGCTTGTGCATAGTTGCTTTGTGCCGCGTTGAAATCGCGTGCGTAGAAACGACAATCGCCCAGTCGGTTGTATGCGTCGGCAACGATGCGCGGGTCGGTGGATGGGCGTTGGTTGATGAAGCGTGCAAACCAGACACCGGCGTCAGCGTAGTTGTTTTGCTTGAATAGCGTGTATCCGATGTTATAGAGTGCCAGCTTGTACATGTCGTTGTCTCGGTTTAAAGTCAGATTCAGGTACCGCTGGAAATCGTGGTAAGCTTGGTCGTATTGTCCGAGTCGGTAGTTTGCTTCGCCGCGCCAGTAGTAGGCGTCTGCCTTGGTTTGCGCATTGTATTGTCCTAAGGCGATGGACTGGTCAGCATAGTCGATGGTCTTGACGAAATCTGCGTTGGCAAAGGCCTCTGTTGCCATCCGGAGTAGAATCGTTTGTTTGGCTTCGAGTATACGCATGCCGGGTTGGCTGATTTTGTTGATTGAGCGGAGCGCGGCATCATAACTGCGGGTGTTCATGTAGACTTCTACCAAATAGTCGTTGACTTTCTCCATGTATGCCGATTCGGGAAATTCGTTGAGAAAACGCTCAAAGACGGTAACCGACTCAGCAAATGGTGAATAGGAGGTTTCGTGGATGCATACGGCGTAATTGTAGAGTGCCTGTTCTTTGACGGAAACATCATCGTTAAGTGCGGCAGCCTGTTCGAAAGCCATACGTGCTTGACGCTTGTTTTGCAGTTGCAGATAGGCCAACCCCATGTTGAGGTAAGCGTTTTGAGCTAATGCATCCGACTGGAAAGTCGTTTGTCCCAACAGGTCGCATGCACGTTGGTAAGCTTGTTGCTGGAAGTAGCACATTCCGAGCTGATAGAGCACATTGCGTGTGGGTTTGTCGGTAGCCTTGACGTAGGCTTCGAGTTCGGTTTGGGCTTCTTGGTATTTGCCTTGTCCGTAGCATGCTTCGCCCAAAATGCGTTGCATCTCTATGATCCGGCTGCTTTTTGGTTCGCCTGCCAGGTAGTTCCGGGCTTCTTTTTCGGCTTCGGCATATTGTCGTTGGGTAAGTTTGATTTCAGCAATATAGTAGGGAACTTCGATGCCATAGTATGCGTCCTCGCGCAAGTTTTCGAAAGCGGGCAATGCTTGGTCATATCGTTTCAGGGCGTAGTCTACATAGGCTTTATAGAAACTGACCTCATTCCGGTATTTGGGAGCACAGGCTTCGACCACACTGAGCAGTGTGTAAGCGCTGAGCAGGTTACCGGTTTCGATATAGGCGATGGCTGCATGCAGCGTGTATTCGTCGCGTTCTTCATCGCCCAGCAGGTCGAGGTCGCATTGCTGAAAGGCATCGATAGCTTGTTCGTACTCTTTTTGATAGAAATAAGCATTGCCGATAAGTGCCAGTATACGGTTGCGATAGGGAGTGTCGGCATGTTGGTCGAGATAAGATTTCAGGGTGCTTATGCAGTCTGACTCCTTGAGCTCGTAGGCTATGCAAGCCAACATGTAGTCTGCTTGAGAGGCATGGAGCGGAGAAGGATTAGCCTGTTGCAGATAGTCTGCCAGTGCACGTGCGGCAGCCGGATAGTCTTTTTTGATAAAAAGTTGCTTGCCTTCCTCAAACAGTCTTTCGGGAGTCGTGATGGGCGTATGGCGTTGGGCAAAGCCGGCAACGGGAAGTGCGCCAAGAAGGGTTATTAAAACAATTTGCTTAAATTTCATAGTTGAGAGATTATGGATTGTTTTTTGTAGATGAGCCGGAAATCAATTCCAGAAAACGAGTTACGCCACCCCGTACAGATTCTAGTCCGAAATCGTCGGCCTGCACTTGGTTGAGCGGAAGCCAAAACGTGTCGGCCACGTCATCCTTGGCTGCCAGATGGGAGGTCTCTTTCACCGTGCAACGGAAAAACATGTCGAGTGTATGTACGAGAAATCCGGAATAAAGATAGCGATTGGGAAGCGAAAACAGATAGGTTGCCTGAACGACTTCGAGACCCGTTTCTTCACGGACTTCGCGTGCGATTCCTGCTTCGCCCGTCTCGTCCATATCCAAGAAACCGCCCGGCAGATCGAGCGTACCTTTTTCCGGATTCTTCCCTCGTCGGCAGACCAGCAATTCGCCGTTTGCATTGGTGATAAAGGCAACAGTGGCCGAGCTTGGATTGAAATAATAGGTGAACCCGCAATCGGCACAGTGTTTGGCCTTGAAATTGCGTTCTTCAAAGTGGATTGACCCGCATTTCGGGCAATAAGTGAACAAGGCTAATGGATGTGTCATGATTTTAATGTATCTCTACGGTTGCTTCTCGACAAAGATACGATTTTTTTGTTCATGGTTGGTATAGATTGATAAGTTAGTAAGTGCCGGATGTCGACGCGGGTGAGCAGGCCGTCTTTGAGACAGAACATCAGGCAGTCGAACGTGTCGCACTCCGGATTGCACACTTTCTCATAGTGAACGGCGGGCTTTTGTGTATGGCGGATGCTCCGGATGGTGCTTGAAAGAAGGAAATCTCCCTTCTTTCAAACATGTGTTTAGAGCGGCATGTTGCCGTGTTTCTTGGGCGGATTGTGCAGGTTTTTGTTTGCTGTCATTTCCAGTGCCTGAATCAGTTTGTAACGGGTTTGTTTGGGCAAGATAATCTCGTCGATCAGTCCTTGTTCCGCAGCCCGATAAGGATTAGAGAAATAATCGTTGTAGTCGTCTATGGCGGCAGCACGCTCTTCGGGTGTGGCTTTTCGCTTGAGGATGTTGACGGCTCCGTCTGCACCCATCACGGCAATTTCAGCTGTCGGGTAGGCCAAATTAATGTCGCCGCCGATGGTTTTGCTCGACATGACGATGTATGCACCGCCGTATGACTTGCGTGTGATAAGTGTGATTTTAGGAACGGTTGCTTCGGCATAGGCATAGACAATCTTGGCTCCATGTCGGATAATGCCATTGTGTTCCTGTTCGCATCCCGGGAGAAAGCCCGGCACATCTTCGAACGTGATCAGTGGGATGTTGAAGCAGTCGCAAAAACGGATGAAACGGGCAGCTTTGTCTGAAGCGTCGATGTCGAGCACACCGGCCAGGAAGGCAGGCTGGTTGGCCACGATGCCCACTGTCCGTCCGCCGAGTCGGGCGAAACCAATCACAATGTTTTTCGCAAAGTGTGGCATGACCTCAAAGAAATAGTGATCGTCGACAACGGGCTCAATGATGTCTTTCATGTCGTATGGCATGTTGGGATTCTCAGGAACGACGGTTTGCAAGGCCTCGATCTCACGGCGGACATCGTCGTTGCAAGTCGTTTTCGGAGCATCTTCCATGTTGTTTGATGGCAGGAAGCTGAGCAATTCGCGGATGCTCATCAACGTTTCTTCCTCTGAATTACACAGGAAGTGGGTTACGCCACTTTTGGTGCTGTGCGTGTATGCGCCGCCAAGCTCCTCTTTGTTGACATTTTCGTGGGTAACGGCTTTTACGACATCAGGGCCGGTGATAAACATGTGGCTGTTTTCTTTGACCATGAAGATAAAGTCTGTCAACGCCGGAGAATAGCATGCTCCGCCAGCACATGGGCCGAGAATTGCCGATATTTGCGGGATGACCCCCGATGCAATGGTGTTCTGATAGAAAATCGAGCCAAAGCCGGCCAGACTGCTGATTCCCTCCTGAATGCGCGCACCGCCCGAGTCGTTTAAGGCGATAATCGGGGCTCCGTTCTGCAAAGCCAGCTTTTGTATCTTAACGATTTTGGTGGCATTCGTATGGCTCAGAGTGCCACCATACACCGTGAAGTCCAAAGCGTAAACGAATACGAGGCGGCCGTCAATCTTACCATAGCCGCATACTACGCCATCGCCGGACAGGTGGGTTTTATCCATACCGAAGTTGGCGCAATTATGGATGACGAATTTGTCTATTTCATTAAACGTTCCTTTATCGAGCAATATGTCTATGCGTTCGCGGGCAGTCAGGTGTCCTCCGGCATGTTGCTTTTCTATGCGTTCAACTCCGCCGCCGAGTGAAGCCTTTTGATTGAGTTCTTCAAACGTGCGATAGATTTCTTCTCTTGTTTTGTTCATAATCAGTCTGTTTTATTGATATCTAATGTCAACAATACTTGATTGCTGTTTACCGAATCACCTTCGGCTACGAGTATTTCGCGCACACTACAGTCCGAGTTAACTTTGTAGTTGCTTTGCATTTTCATGGCTTCGAGCACCACGACGATGTCGCCTGCTTTGAGTTGGTCGCCTACCTTTACGGGTATCTTTACGACCTTGCCCGGCATGGGAGCCACAATTTTGTCGTCTTGTTTCTCTTCGGCACTTTTGTGTATGCGGAGATACTTGGCTTGAGAGTCGACAATGTCCACGTTATACGAGCGATAAAAGGTGTTGACCGTATAGTTTTTGCCGTTTTCGCTACGTATGAGTTCAGCATTATACGAATTGCCGTTGTGTATGATAGAGCAGCTTCCGTTTTCAGCCATAACGATATCCACGTCGTAAGGAACGTCATCGATTAAGAATTGCACCTTGTTGTTCTCTTTACTGACGAGGGTCACGTTGGCCACACGCTCTCCAATATGTATTTCCATAAGCTTGTTTGATTGGCATTTGAAAATGAAACGTTGAGAAAGCCGGCAGACAAATGCCACGCCTTTTACCCAACGCTCATGTGATTTTAGATTCTCAGTACTCCTTTTTGTAAACCAAACTGACGCCAACGGCTAATGGGGCGGTTGTCGCCTTCGATATTGGTAGGAGTATTTTCTTCAAGATTCATCAGATAGTCGATGTAGGCAGCCATCATAGCGATGTTTTCAATCTCCTCGTTATGTTTGTTGGAGCGTATCAGCATTTTGGCGTTTTTGGAGATGAAAAACGTGTTATACTCTCCGCGCACGAAATCCGGTGTAAACATAATGCGACGCAAGTAGCTGATGTTGGTCTTCAGACCGGTAATCTTGTATTCGTAAAGAACACGCCGCATGCGTTCGATGGCAAACTGGCGTGTAGTTGCCCAGACGATCAGTTTACCAATCATCGGGTCGTAGTAGATCGGTATTTCGTAGCCTTCATACACGTAACTGTCCACACGTACGCCGATGCCATTGGGTTCTGTCAGTTGCTTGACGATGCCCAGCGATGGCATGAAATTGTTCTCCGTATCTTCGGCACAGATCCGGCATTCGATGGCATGGCCGCGCTGATAGATTTCGTCTTGTTTGAGGTGAAGCTCGTTGTTGTTGGCTATGTAGATTTGTTCCTTGACCAAGTCTACGCCCACAACTTCCTCAGTAATCGGATGCTCCACTTGCAGACGGGTGTTCATCTCCAGAAAATAAAAGCGGTGATACTTGTCGACCAGAAACTCAATGGTGCCTGCGCCCGAATAGTTTACGGCTTTGGCAGCTGCTACGGCTTTTTCACCCATCTCTTTGCGCAACTCCGGTGTGAGAAACGGCGACGGACTTTCTTCCACAATCTTCTGATTACGACGTTGCACGGAGCATTCGCGCTCGAACAGGTGGATGACGTTTCCGTGATTGTCGCCTAAGATTTGAAATTCAATGTGGTGGGGTTCTTCAACAAACTTTTCGATATACACCGTGTCGTCTCCAAACGACGACATCGACTCGCTGCGTGCCGAGTTGTAAGCCTCAATCACTTCGTCCTCGCTGTGTATGAGCCGCATTCCTTTTCCGCCGCCACCCATAGAGGCTTTCAGCATGACGGGAAATCCAATCTCTTTACTTACGCGCAAGGCTTCTTCCGCACTCTGCAAAGGCTTTTCCGTGCCCGGAACTACGGGTACGCCTGCGGCAATCATGCGTTTGCGGGCAGAAATTTTGTCGCCCATCGCTTCCATGGTTTCAGGACTTGGCCCTATGAAAATAATACCTTCTTGCCGACAACGGCGGGCGAATTCTGCATTTTCTGAAAGGAATCCATATCCCGGATGAATGGCGTCTGCCTTATGCGCTTTGGCAGCAGCGATGATTTTATCAATATTCAGATAGCTTTCGTTAGAGGCAGCCGGTCCGATAAAACAGGCTTCGTCGGAATACATCACATGGCGCGCTGTGCGGTCAACTTCTGAATACACGGCTACCGTGCGAATGCCCATTTCTTTGCACGAGCGCATGATGCGAACGGCAATCTCGCCTCGGTTGGCAACTAATACCTTTTGTATCATAAGATTGCAATTTTATGGTGTTTATCCATTTTTTGGCCGACAAAGGTACTACAATTTGTTTTAACTGTAGCTAATTGTTAGCAATAATTATTACGGAATTTGGTGTATCTTGTTTATTATGAGATAGATAAATAGTTTTCGTGTTTCCTAAACTCGGATAATGCTCACAGGACGGCCTGATGGCTTGCTTACGAGGCCTGATCCGTTTGCTGGCAAGGCCTTGTCCGCACACTGGCAAGGGTTGGACATGAAGTTGCTTTTTTCTCAAAATATTTGTCCGAGTATTGAAAAAATGAGATTATTGTAGTAACTTCGCACGATTTTTATAAAAATATGATGATTATGAAGATAGCAAAGATTACGGGACGTGAAATTCTCGATTCGCGTGGCAACCCGACAGTTGAGGTAGAAGTAGTACTCGAATCAGGCGTCATGGGACGCGCATCCGTACCATCGGGTGCATCAACCGGTGAAAACGAAGCATTGGAGTTGCGCGACAAAGACCCCAAGCGTTATGGCGGTAAAGGAACACTGAAAGCAGTTGAAAACGTAAATAAGGTGATTGCTCCGGCCTTGCTGGGATGGTCAGTGTTGGAACAGCGTGCCATTGACCGGAAGATGATTGAACTCGACGGAACGAAAACCAAATCGAATCTCGGAGCAAATGCCATTCTCGGTGTGTCGTTGGCCGTAGCCAAAGCAGCCGCCAATTATCTCCGCATACCTTTATATAGGTATATAGGCGGTGTGAATACGTATGTTATGCCTGTGCCGATGATGAACATCATCAACGGAGGTTCTCATAGCGATGCCCCGATTGCGTTTCAAGAGTTTATGATTCGTCCGGTAGGTGCCCCCTCTTTCCGCGAAGGATTGCGTATGGGTACGGAAGTGTTCCATGCATTGAAGAAGGTGCTTCACGATCGCGGTCTGAGCACGGCTGTGGGTGACGAAGGCGGTTTTGCTCCTACGCTCGACGGCACGGAAGATGCGCTCGACAGCATCATTGCAGCTATCAAGGCAGCCGGATATGAGCCGGGACGCGACGTGATGATCGGTATGGACTGTGCTTCTTCTGAATTTTATAAAGATGGCGTCTACGACTATACGATTTTCGAAGGTGAAAAAGGAAAGAAACGTACGGCTGACGAACAGATTGCTTACCTCGAAGAACTGATTTCGAAATATCCGATTGATTCGATCGAAGACGGTATGAGCGAAAACGACTGGGAAGGATGGAAGAAACTGACTGCCCGTATTGGCGACCGCTGCCAGTTGGTAGGCGATGATTTGTTTGTGACGAATGTCGATTTCTTGTCGAAAGGAATTGCCAATGCATGTGCCAACTCCATCTTGATTAAGGTAAACCAGATAGGTTCGTTGAGCGAGACTCTCGATGCAATCGAAATGGCACATCGTCATGGCTACACCACGGTGACTTCGCATCGTTCCGGAGAAACAGAAGATGCAACCATTGCTGACATTGCCGTAGCAACGAATAGCGGCCAGATAAAGACCGGTTCGCTGAGCCGTTCCGACCGTATGGCTAAATACAATCAACTGCTTCGCATCGAAGAAGAATTGGGCGATTTGGCTGTTTATGGTTATCAACGCATCAAGAAGTAAGTTCGTACGGTTTTTTATAGGACTTATAGTATACAAGCAGGGCTCTCATCCGTTTACGGAGAGAGCCCTGCTTATGATATATTAGGTATATGGTATGGCTAGGCAGTCAGACCAGATGTGCGATGAGTTCTTCACGATCGCCCGGCAACATGTCGATGACGGGGATTTCGATCATGGTGTAGCAGCCCGGTTGTTGCTTCATGGATGCGCGTGCAACGTTGACCAATACTTGAGCGGTCAGGGCTGGATTGTTGATTCGCATGTTAAACTCGAAAAGTTGGTTTTGTGTCTTTCCTGAAACGCCCTTGCGCACGAGGTTTACGCCGTGTCCCATGTCTTTCAGCTCGTCAACGCTGGCCACTTGCATGACGTGGGTCTCATCACTGGCAAAGTAGGGGTCGGTCTTGATGGCAGCGCTGACTTCTTCCAGCGTATGTCCTTCCTCAATCTCTACATACACCATGCGGCGGTGAATGCCGGTGCCTACGGGGATTGTCATCGAGAGGGCTGCTTTCACTCCGGGAATGGCTTTTACGGCCACCGTATGCCCCATGCTCATGCCGGGACCGAAGTTTGTATAGCTGATGCCTTTGGGTGCCAGACTCTGCATGAGTGCACGTACGATGGAATCACTTCCGGGATCCCAACCGGCAGAGATGATGGAGACGGCCTGATGTTTCTTGGCTACAGTGTCGAGCGAACGGCGCAGGTCGACAATGCTGGTGTGGATGTCGAAACTGTCTACCGTGTTGATGCCAAGTGCCAGGCATTCTTTGGCGTATGCTTCTACGCTACGGGTGGGAGTAGCGAGAATGGCTACGTCGACATCTGTCAGTTCGCTGATGTTTTTTACGACGGCATATGGTTCCAGTTCTGCAGGTTTGTTGTCAGCTCCTTGGCGACGTACTATTCCGGCAATCTCAAAGTCTTTGGATTCCTGAAGAGCTTCCAGTGTGAATTGTCCAATATTGCCATATCCGATGATGGCTGCTCTGATTTTCTTCATGTAATTTACTTTTTATTTATCAGTGTTTAGAATGTTTACAAAAGTAAGTAACATTCGTTATATTTGCATCATCCTTTCTGATAAATTTGAAAAATTAGATGATAGAATACATTAGAGGTAACATTACGGAAATCACTCCGGCTACAGTCGTGATTGAATGTAACGGGATTGGCTATTTAGCTAACATATCGCTCAATACGTATACGGCCGTTCAGCGTCAGCAACAGGCTAAGCTGTATATCTACGAAGCCATACGTGAAGATGCCTATGTGCTGTTTGGTTTTGCCGATAAGCTCGAACGGGAATTGTTTCTGCTCTTGATTTCGGTTCCCGGCATTGGCGGCAATACGGCAAGAATGATTCTTTCGGCATTGACTCCGGCGGAATTGTGCGATGTAATAAGTACGGGCAACGAACGCTTGCTGAAGACTGTCAAAGGGATTGGCCTGAAGACAGCCCAGCGAATCATTGTTGATTTAAAAGATAAAATAGCCGCTTTGGGTGTAGATAGGACTTCGGATGGAAACAAACCGGTGGGTGGTGTGCAGCCGGAACTCGTCGAAGAGGCGGTGGCAGCGCTTACCATGTTGGGCTTTCAGGCTGGTGCTTCGGCCAAAGCGGTGCATGCTATCCTCAAAGAGGAGGGTGATATTTCGGTTGAGCGGGTAATCAAGCTTGCGTTAAAGCGTCTGTAGCCCGGGGTGTCAAGCCCATTTCTGCAGCTTTTTTCAGCATGAATGCATAGGCCGATTCGTATTCGTTGGGAATGATTCCGTCGAGAATAGCCTCTTTAATGCTGCTTTTGAGCAATCCGACCTCATGGCATGGCGTCAGTCCGAACACGTCCATGATTTCTCTTCCGGAGATTGGAGGCTGGAAATTGCGGATGCGGTCGCGCTCTTCCAAGTCTTTCAGTTTCTGGCGTACAAGTTTGTAGTTGTTCAGAAAGCGTTGTTTCCGCTCCCGGTTTTTCGATGTGATGTCAGCTTCACAAAGTTTCATCAGGTCGTCGATGTCGTCTCCTGCTTCGAAAAGCAAGCGTCTCACAGCCGAATCGGTCACTATGTCTTCGGCAATGGTAATAGGGCGCATGTGCAGTCCCACCAGTTTCTGAACATATTTCATTTTCTCGTTCATGGGCAGTTTCATACGCCGGAAAATATCGGGTATCATTTTTTCGCCCAGAAAATCATGGTTGTGAAACGTCCAGCCCAGCCGCGGTTCCAAGCGTTTGGCGCGCGGTTTGGCAATATCGTGCAACAAGGCAGCCCAACGCAGCCACAGGTTGTCGCTGACCTTGGCAATGTTGTCCACCACCTCGAGCGTGTGGTAAAAGTTGTCTTTGTGGCGTATACCGTTTACTTCGTCAATGCCCTGCAAGGCCGCCAGTTCGGGGAAAATCAGTTCCAGCAAGCCGCAGCGGTCTAAGTCTACAAAACCCTTCGATGGGGTGGGCGAGAGCAAAATCTTGTTCAGCTCTTCGGAGATGCGTTCGTAAGAGATGATTTTGATGCGTTCTTTGTTGCGCGACAGTGCGTCGAAAGTCTCATCGTCGATGTAGAAATTCAGTTGCGTGGCGAATCGGATACAGCGCAACATGCGCAGCGGGTCATCGCTAAACGTAATGTCCGGATCCAGCGGTGTGCGGATAGTGCGTAGCCGCATGTCTTCCAACCCGCCGAACGGATCGACCAGCTCGCCGTAGCGCATTTGGTTCAGACATACGGCCAATGCGTTGATAGTGAAGTCCCGACGATTCTGATCGTCTTCGAGTGTTCCGTCTTCCACGATGGGTTTGCGCGAATCGTGGCTGTAAGATTCGCGTCGCGCACCTACGAACTCCACTTCCGTGTGCCGATATTTGACTTGCGCCGTACCGAAATTTCGGAAAACCGAAACATATGCTTCCCGTCCCAACCGGCGTCCCAGCGCTTGAGCCATTGCGATGCCGCTACCCACCACCACCACATCGATATCTTTCGACGGCCGTTGCAGGAAGAGGTCGCGCACGTATCCGCCCACAACGTAACATTCCACACCCAATTCGTCGGCACTGGCCGAAATTTGATGGAAGATAGGTTCGTTGAGGCGTTCTATAAGATCTTGTCGGGAGAGTTCGATCATTGTTATTCGGTTTGGGTTTTCACAGGAAATTACAATTTGGGCGCAAAAATACATCTTTTTGCCCGCTTTGCGAGCGAGTGCAGGGAAGTTTTTCTATTTTTGTGGTGATTAATAACAAGTTGACTCATGAAGAAATTAATTTTAATTGCAGTGCTGGCTTTTACCTTGGCGGCTTGCAATGACGATAACAAGCGAGCACATGCTTTTCTGACGCGGGCTGAACAGTTGATGACCGAGGGCGACTACAGTTTTGCCAAGTTGCAGATAGACAGTGTCAGACTGCTGTATCCCAAAGCATTCGAGGCACGGAGGGAAGGCATTAAGCTGATGCAGCAAATCGAGCTGAAAGAGCAGGCACGCACACTGGCCTATCTCGATAGTGCCTACCAGTATTATCAGGCGCGGTTCGACTCGATTAAGGGGAACTATGTGCTCGAGAAAGACACGGCCTATCAGGAAATCGGAAATTATTTCAGCCCCACGCAGACGGTGGAGAAAAACCTGAACCGGACGTTTTTGCGTGTGCAGGTAAGCGAAAAAGGCGCCATGACGCTGACCTCTATTTACTGTGGACAATACAACATACACCATACGGCTGTCAAGGTTTCGTCGGGCGAATTGTTTGCGCAGACCCCCGTGTCGGGCGATGTGTACGAGACTACCGATTTGGGTTGGCATATTGAAAAAGCCGACTACCCACTGGGGCAAGATGGCGACGTGATTGCTTTCGTGGCATCACACACGGATAAGCCCATTCGTGCAACGTTCTTGGGCGATCGTTCCTATACGATTTCGCTGACGGCTGCCGATAAGAAAGCCATTGCCGACGTCTATGCATTGGCTCAGGTGTTGGGCTCGATGGAACAAATCAGACAGCAGCAGAAAGAAGCCAATCTCAAGGTGGAATTCATTCATCGCAAGATGGAAGAAGCAAAAGCGGAAACGGGCGATTGACTCCGTGCGTGCGATAGGTCGGCAGACGACCTGTGGTCGACGCGGTGAACAGCCTTGTCCGGTATGCTGACCACAGCCATTTCGCAACGTGTCTGAGGCCGGTCGGCCGACAACAGATAAACCTCTCATTTACAATGCTTACGTATGACAGTTGAACACCATCCCTTAGAACCGTTCTTGCCGGAGAATGCCCGTGTGCTGATGTTGGGCAGTTTCCCGCCCCCGCGAAAGCGCTGGTGCATGGATTTCTTCTATCCGAATTTTCAGAATGACATGTGGCGGATTATGGGGCTGATTTTCTTTCGAGACAAGTTGCACTTTGTTGATTCGGAGGCTAAAACGTTTCGCAAGGAGCGCATCGTGGCTTTTTTGCAGGAACGCGGAATAGCCCTCTACGATACGGCCTCGACGGTCTGTCGGAAGCAGGACAATGCGTCGGACGCATTTCTGGAAGTTGTCGAGCCGACCGATGTCGATTTGCTGTTGCGCCATCTGCCTCACTGCCGGACTGTTGCGGTGACGGGCGAGAAAGCCACCGCGACGCTTTGCGATGTTTACGGCGTGGCACGTCCGGCAATAGGCTGTTATGCGACCTTCGAAACACTTGGCCGCCCGATGAGGCTCTATCGGTTGCCCTCGTCGTCGCGTGCCTATCCGATGGCGATAGACAAAAAAGCGGAGGTTTATTGTGCCATGTTCGGTGAGTTGGGGATGCTTGGATAGAGTTTCCGATTGCTGTTGGAGCCGGCCAGCGGGGGAAACC